>NZ_JAEKEC010000003.1:0-300000 GCF_016651305.1 Pseudomonas sp. TH06
AAAGTGTTCACGGTTTTTTTCGGCAGCAGCAGGCTGACCGGCCAGAAAGGCCAGTTGACGGATGTCCATGTCAGAATCTCGTGGCGAGCAGTTTTAGAGGAAGAATTCCAGGCGGAAATAGATCGGTGCTTCGCGCTCGGTCAGCGCATCAGGTCGTTCCAGAGAGTGCGCGAAGGTCACGCCAGCGGAGACATGCTGGCCACGGGCGAACAGGTCCAGCGAGTTGCTCGACATGCGGCCGTGCTGATCGCCGTTGTAGCGACCGTTCTGGATCACGCCCTGGTCGTAGCCGAGGCTGGTGCCGTATTCGGAGAACACCGGTTGCAGCCACTCGACAGTCACCGGACGCGTCCAGCGCAAGTCGTTGCGCCAGTAACCGCCGCTGTCGCCCGCCAGTGATTGGTCTTTGTAGCCACGAATCGACGACGAGCCGCCGAGGCTGGTGCGCTGCGAACTGAACAGCACGTCCTCACTGCGCTGACCGGTCATCAGGCTGCTGAAGCTGAACGATTCGCCCCACAGTTTGAACGGCTGCAAGTAGCTCAGGGTCGCGGTGTATTTGCGGTAGCGTGCGTCGGGTTCGCCCGGTCCCGGATCGTGGCTGCCTTGCGCGTCAAAGGCTCCGATGCCTTCCTGCATCCCGGCATCGAAGTTGACGAAGGCACTGCCGACGCGGCGACCGTGGTTGAAACCGAACTGCGCTTCGCTGATGCGGTTGCTGCTCAGTTTGAGTTTGCTGTCTTCGATGAAGTTGTTGGTGCGCAGGTACGACAGACCGGCGCTGAGAGACGTCTTGCTGACCGAGTCGCGATGGATCACCCGTTCGGCGCGAAACTGATGGTTTTCGCTGTCGCCGGTCTGCTTGAAGTTGTAGAGGTTGGCGGCGATTTGCGAGCGGTACTCGCTCTGGCTGTAGGTGTAATTGAAGTTCCACCAGCCCCACGGCACGTTGTAGCTGAGCATGGCGTTGTTGGAGGTGTGCTGGTGATCGGTCATCGCATCGTGACCGCCGCGCAGGCTCAACTGATCGGCCAGACCCAACGGGCTGTCCCAGTCGAACGTCGTGCCCCACTGCTGTTCGCCAGTGCTGCGCTGGCCGTCGTTGTTGCGCGACAGGCCAACACGCCACGGTTTCTGTGGCGTGTTGGTGACCAGCACTTCGCTGCCACCGACGTTCTGCCCCGGTGCCAGCTCCATTTTTGCCTGATTGGATGGCAGGCGATTGAGCTGATCGACCATTTGCTCGATCTCGCGCAGGTTGACGAGTTCACCAGTCTTGCCGGGAAACGCCATGGCCAATTCGCGATCCGAGAGTTTGCTGTTCTCGGCGCCCTTGAGGCCTTCGAGCTTGCCCTCGACCACCAGCACTTTCAGGTGCCCGCCGGACAAATCCTGTTGCGGCAGATAGGCGCGGCTGGTGACCAGGCCTTTTTCGATGTAGTAGTCGGTGATGACTTTAAGCAACTCGTTGAGCTGCGGCACGCCGAGGCATTCACCGATGTAGGGTTTGAGCAGACGAGTCCTGGCGCTCTCCGAAAGGCTGTCGGCGCCCTTGAGCTCAATGTCTTTGATCGGGAAGCAACGGGTATCGGTCGGCGCTGCCGGTTGCGCAGGTTTGACCTCCTTGCCCGGCAAATCCTTGAGTTCTTCGAGGCGTCGCTGCTGCTCTTCGAGCAAGCGATTCTGACGTTCGCGAATCAGGTCGGTTTCACCAGGGGTGGGTGCCGCGAAAGCACTCTGGAGTGGAGACAGGCACAGCAAGGCTACGCACAACCTCGTCACGAGGACGGGTGGGTACATGTTCGATCCCTCGAGACGGAAAGTGACATCAAAATAGTGGCGCGATATTAGATGGCCACCATTTTGACGTCAAACAATCGTTTCAACCTTTTGTCGGGTTTGTATCGAGGATTGAACAATCGCAGCCATTGCGGCTGCGCCAAGCAATGAAATCAGTGCTCAACAGCCAAGCGGGTCGCGACGTCCTCCGGTGCCAGCAAGCGGCCATCGGCGGCCATCAACTCCAGCTTTCGAATCGGCTGGCGATGCTTCGCATCGACCATCACCGAGCCCGGCTCGCCCGCTGCGTACATGAACTCGCCGCCCCACTGCGACAACGCGACGATCACCGTTTGCAAGGCTTTGCCGCGTTCCGTCAGCACGTATTCCTTATAGGCTCCGCCGTCGGCGGCAGGCATCGTTTGCAGTATCCCCTGCTCCACCAGGCTTTTGAGGCGGGCGCTGAGCATGTTCTTGGCGATATCCAGATTCTTCTGGAAATCACTGAACCGACGAATGCCGTCCAGCGCATCACGGACGATCAACAACGACCACCAGTCGCCGATCAGATCCAGCGTCCGGGCGACGGGGCAGGCATTACCCTCAAGACTTTTGCGCTTCATTTCAGGTGTCTCCGGCATACGGCAGTTTCGTGCGGTTGCATCTTACAACTCCTGATGAAAATTGGCTGCGCTGCGGGCGGGCAAACTTAGCACCTGCGTACAAGTTGTCAGCGGATTTTGCGCAGATAGTGGCGGCTGTTATGCCCACGAATGACCCCAAACGCAGGAGTTTCCATGAGCACGTTGAAGACCCAAGACGGTACCGAAATCTATTACAAGGACTGGGGCAGCGGTAAGCCCGTGCTGTTCAGCCACGGCTGGCCGCTGGATGCCGACATGTGGGAATACCAGATGGAATACCTGAGCAGCCGTGGCTACCGCACCATTGCCTTCGACCGCCGCGGTTTCGGCCGTTCCGATCAGCCATGGACCGGTTACGACTACGACACCTTCGCTGATGACATCGCGCAACTGATCAATCATCTGGACCTGCGGGAAGTGACACTGGTGGGCTTCTCAATGGGCGGCGGCGATGTCAGCCGCTACATTGCCCGTCATGGCAGCGAGCGCGTTGCCGGCCTGGTATTGCTGGGCGCGGTGACGCCGCTGTTCGGCAAGAAAGCCGACTTCCCCGAGGGCGTCGACACGTCGGTGTTCGACGGCATCAAGGCTGGCCTGCTGAAAGATCGTGCGCAGTTCATCGCCGATTTCGCCGCACCGTTCTATGGCACCAATCAGGGCCAGACCGTCTCTGACGGCGTGCTCACGCAAACCCTGAATGTCGCATTGCTGGCCTCGCTCAAAGGCACGGTGGATTGCGTTACCGCGTTTTCGGAAACCGACTTCCGCCCGGATCTGGCCAAAATCGATGTACCGACGCTGGTGATCCATGGCGACGGCGACCAGATCGTGCCGTTTGAAACCACCGGCAAGCAGGCGGCGGCGCAGATCAAGGGTGCCGAGCTTAAAGTCTACGCAGGCGCACCGCATGGTTTTGCGGTGACCCATGCGCAGGCGTTGAATGAGGACCTGTTGGCGTTCCTTGACCGGTAACAGCGCTCACGTTGCTGCAGTTGTGGCGAGGGGATTTATCCCCGATGGGTCGCGCAGCGGCCCCAAAAAGACTGGGCCTGCTTCGCAGTCCATCGGGGATAAATCCCCTCGCCACGAAACTCACTCAGATTTTGCTTTTCTGTTCGCAAACTTTGCTATTGCTCTACCAGAAAAGTCCCGTATTTAAAGGCTTTCAGCCCTCTGCATCAGAATTTTATCTTCACATCCCAGCTTAATAATATTTTACCGATACCCCCCTCCTCCCTAGTCTGACCGCAAGCAAAACGGACAAGCCAACAGCGCCCGAATCCAACTGCCTTGCTAGGAAGGATGTAGAGATGACCACTGAAATAATAAAAACAGACACGCTGATCGTGGGAGCCGGCCAAGCGGGCGTGGCCATGAGCGAACACCTGAGCAAACTGGGTGTGCCGCACCTGGTGCTGGAGCGCAATCGCATTGCCGAGCGCTGGCGCACCGGCCGTTGGGACTCGCTGGTCGCCAATGGCCCGGCGTGGCACGACCGCTTTCCCGGGCTGGAATTCGATGACGTCGATCCCGACGGCTTCGCCGCGAAAGAACGCGTGGCTGATTACTTCGAGGCCTATGCGAAGAAATTCAATGCACCGATCCGCACCGGCGTCGAAGTCAAAAGCGTGGTGCGCAATGTCGGTCGCCCGGGCTTCACCGTCGAGACGTCCGAAGGCGTGATCGAAGCCGCCCGCGTCGTCGCTGCAACCGGCCCGTTTCAGAAACCGGTGATCCCGGCGATTGCACCAAAAGACCAGCGTCTTTTGCAGATTCACTCCGCTGACTATCGTAATCCGCAGCAACTGCCTGATGGCGCGGTGCTGGTGGTCGGTGCGGGTTCGTCAGGCGTGCAGATTGCCGATGAGCTGCAACGCTCCGGCAAGCAGGTTTACCTCTCCGTGGGCGCCCATGACCGCCCGCCTCGCGCCTATCGCAACCGTGATTTCTGCTGGTGGCTGGGGGTGCTTGGCGAGTGGGATCAAGCGGCGATGAAACCCGGCCGCGAGCACGTGACCATCGCGGTCAGCGGTGCCCATGGCGGGCGCACCATCGATTTCCGTGGTCTGGCGCATCGCGGTATGACCCTGGTGGGCGTGACCGAGTCGTTCAACGACGGCGTGGTGACATTCAAGCAAGATCTGCTCGGCAACCTCACTCGCGGCGACGAGAACTATCTGGCGCTGCTGGATGCCGCCGACGCCTACATCGAGCGGAACGGCCTGGATCTGCCGGAAGAACCGGAGGCGCGCGAGACCTATCCGGATCCTGAATGCGTGAAAAATCCGCTGGTGGATCTGGATCTGGCCCGCGCCGGGGTCACGTCGATCATCTGGGCCACCGGGTTTGCCGTGGACTACTCGTGGCTGCAGGTCGCGGCGTTTGATGACAAGGGCAAGCCTGTCCATCAGCGCGGCGTGTCGAGTGAGCCGGGGGTGTATTTCCTCGGTTTGCCGTGGCAGTCGCGCCGGGGTTCGTCGTTCATCTGGGGTGTGTGGCATGACGCCAAACATGTCGCTGATCACATCGCCACTCAGCGCAAGTACCTGGACTACCGCGATGCCGAGCAGCGTGAGGCCGAGTTGCATGCACCGACACACAGCAAAGTCGCCGACACCGTCGACGCTTGATTTCCCTCTTTCGCTCCGGCGCCGGTTGCGCCGGGCAACTCATCTTCAGGAGCTGCACATGAGCAAGCCAACCCACACTCGTATCCGCATGTTCAACACCAAAGACACCTACCCGAACCAGACGCTGGATAACGACCTGTGCCAGGCGGTCCGCGCCGGCAACACCGTTTATGTGCGGGGCCAGGTCGGCACCGATTTCGACGGCAACCTGATCGGTCTCGGCGATCCGCGTGCGCAGGCTGAACAAGCCATGCGCAACGTCAAACAACTGCTGGAGGAAGCCGGCAGCGACATGAGCCACATCGTCAAGACCACCACCTACTTGATCGACCCGCGCTATCGCGAAGCGGTGTATGGCGAAGTCGGCAAGTGGCTCAAGGGTGTGTTCCCGATCTCGACCGGCCTGGTGGTCTCGGCGCTGGGCCAGCCGCAGTGGTTGATGGAGATTGATGTGATTGCGGTGATTCCCGAGTAAGTCGACAGACCGAGTCGCGGCCATCGCGAGCAGGCTCACTCCTACAGGGGAATGCATTTCAAATGTGGGAGCGAGCCTGCTCGCGATGAGGCCAGTTCAGACACACAAGGAGCAAGTAGATGACCTTTTCAATCGCCGCACGTTGTCCCGAAACCGGCCAGTTTGGTGTCGCCATCAGCTCTTCCAGCATTGCCGTCGGCGCGCGCTGCCCGTGGCTGTTGCCCGGCGTCGGTGCAGTGTCGAGCCAGAACATCACCCTGCCGTCGCTCGGCCCGGAAGTCCTCGCGCTGATGGAGCAAGGCCTGGCGCCGGACGATGCACTGGACAAGGTGCTGACCCGCAACGGCTACAGCCAATACCGCCAGATCACCGCCATCAACCACCTCGGCCAGACCGCACATTTCAGCGGCGCGCAAACCCTCGGTGTGCACAACGCGGTGGCCGGTGAACAATGTGTGGCGGCCGGCAACATGCTCGCCGGGCGCTCGGTGATCGAAGCCATGGTCAGCGCCTTTGAAGACGGCGAAGGCCAGTTGACCGACCGTCTGCTCAAGGCCCTGCACGCGGCCCAGGCACTCGGTGGTGAAGCCGGCCCTGTGCATTCGGCCGCCGTGATGGTGGTCGGCGAACAGACCTGGCCGATCGTCAATCTGCGCGTCGATTGGGCCGATGACAACCCGATCGGCCAGTTGCAAAAACTCTGGGATGCCTACCAGCCGCAATTGCAGGACTACATTGATCGCGCCCTCGATCCGGCGAAAGCCCCGGGCTACGGCGTCGCCGGAGATGATCGATGAACAGCAGCGTCGAGTTGCTCAAGGTGCTGGTGGGGTTTGATACCACCAGCCGTGAATCCAACTTGCAGTTGATCGAGTTCGTCCGCGATTACCTCGCCCGCTTCGACGTGCCCTGCGCGCTGATCTACAACGATGAGCGCAGCAAGGCCAACCTGTTCGCGACGATTGGCCCGGCGGATCAAGCGGGCATCGTGCTGTCCGGGCACACCGATGTGGTGCCGGTCGATGGCCAGCCGTGGACACTGCCGCCGTTCGAACTCAGCGAGCGCGACGGCAAACTGTTCGGTCGCGGCACGGCGGACATGAAGGGCTACATCGCTTGCGTGCTCGCCCTGGTACCCGCGTTGATGAACGCAGCATTGCGCATGCCGGTGCACATCGCCCTGTCCTACGACGAAGAAGTCGGCTGCCTCGGTGTGCGCTCGCTGCTCAAGGTGCTGGAGCAACGCCCGGTCAAACCGCTGCTGTGCATCATTGGCGAACCCACCGAACTGAAACCGGTGCTCGGCCACAAAGGCAAACTGGCGATGCGCTGCGATGTGCACGGCCACCCGTGTCATTCCGCCTATGCACCCCTGGGGGTGAATGCCATCGAATACGCCGCCGAACTGATCGGTGAACTCGGCCGTCTCGGCCAGCAACTGAAAGCGCCGGAGCAGCACGACCCACGCTTCGATCCACCTTACAGCACCGTGCAAACCGGCGTGATCAGCGGCGGCAAGGCCTTGAACATCGTGCCCGCCGACTGCCGCTTCGATTTCGAGATCCGCGCCCTGCCCTCACAGGACCCCACTCTGGTCGCCGCCGCGCTGAAAACCTACGCAGAACAACAGCTGCTGCCGCGCATGCGGGCGGTCAGTGAACACGCCGATATCCGCTTCAGCGAATTGTCGGCCTATCCGGGCCTGGCCACCGATGCGCAAAGTCAGGCAGCCGAGCTGATTGCCGCGTTCTGCGGCTCGAAGGAATTCACCACAGTGGCGTTCGGCACTGAAGGCGGATTGTTTGATGCGGTGGGGATTCCCACCGTGGTGTGCGGCCCTGGCAGTATGGATCAGGGCCACAAACCGGATGAGTTCGTCAGCCTCGATCAACTGCACGCCTGCGACGCAATGCTGCAACGGATGCTGGCGTCTATCAGCCACTGAAAACCGGCTCGGCACTCCTCAGGGGTACAGCCGAGCCAGCTCCTCCCGACAGTGATCGACAAACAATTGCACCGGTTTGGTCAGTTGCACGCGCCGCAGCCATGCGGCCGACAATCCCGAACCGGTGACGCTTTCGGCCAGCGGCACACACACGACTTTCTGGCCGTCGTAGGTGTAGTCGCTGAACGGCTTGGTCACCAGAATCGAAAAACCGAAGCCACTCCCGACCATGCCCCGCACCATCTCGATCGACGGTGAGCTGAAGACGATGTGCGGGGTCAATCCGCGTTCTTCGAAGATGCTCACGAAGTAGGTCCGACTCGGCACCACGTCGAGCAGAATCATCGGTTCCAGCACCAGTTCGTGCAGCGAGACTTTCGCCTGTTGCGCAAAGCGGTGATTGGCCGGCAGCAAGGCGTAAGGCTGTTGCGGCGGCATCAGCGGCGTGGTTTCGATGGTGCTGTCGAGGTCGTGTTCGAACAGCATGGCCATGTCGATGCTGCCGGCGGTCAGCGCCTGCACCAACTCCTGTTGCTCGCCGTCGCGAATGCGGATTTCCACCCCCGGCCAGCGTTCCTTGAAGCCAGCGATCAGCCGTGGCAGGTACAGCGGCGCGACCGTTTCGAAACAGCCGATATCGATTTGTCCCGACACCACGTCGTTATCGGCGAGGGCGTTCTGCTCGAACTCGTGGGCCACGCGCAACAGCTCCAGCGCCTTGCGATAAAACCGCGAACCGCTCGGCGTCAGGGAAACGCCCTGGGCGTGATGGCGGATAAACAGCTGCACGCCGAAGCTTTCTTCCAGATGTTTGATCGCGGTGGAGACCGACGGTTGGGCGATGTAGAGCTTGCGCGAGGCCTCGGCAACGCTGCCGCAATCGGCGGTGGTGACGAAATATTTGAGCTGGCGCAGGTTGTAGGCGGCCATGGAACCTCCGGTGGATCAGCCTGACATCACTTTTGTGGCAAAAGGACTTATCTGTGGCAAAAGGACTTATCTGTGGCGAGGGGATTTATCCCCGATGGGTCGCGCAGCGGCCACACTTTTGACTCTAAAACCAAGGGCCGCTGCGCAGCCCATCGGGGATAAATCCCCTCGCCACAGGGCTGTGCAAATTCAGATAAGAGTGAAGACTTGAACATACCGGACAGCCCCGCCACGCGCGGCATACTTTTTTTAAGGTCTGTAGCAACAAACTTACTAATTTATCTATCCCGAACCTTTGCACATGATCGCTTCAACAAGAAATGCGCCGTCCGTGTCGGCGCTTACCGAAGTACGTCCACGTACTCATCCTTGCCTTGGAGTTCGTCATGTCCACCTCTGCAACAACGTCCGCCCCGCTCATTGAAAAACACACGATAGGATACGTGCCCCCCGAAGATCGCCACGGAAAGGTCAGGGATCTGTTCACGCTGTGGTTCGGCGGCAACATCGCGCCGTTGCCCATCGTTACCGGCGCGCTTGGCGTGCAACTGTTTCACTTGAATCTGCTGTGGGGCATCGTCGCCATTCTGGTCGGTCATCTGGTCGGCGGCGTGCTGATGGCGCTGCACTCGGCGCAAGGCCCGCAGATGGGCATTCCGCAGATGATCCAGAGCCGCGCCCAGTTCGGCTCCCTCGGCGCCCTGCTGGTGGTGCTGATTGCCGGCGTCATGTACATCGGCTTCTTCGCCTCCAACATCGTCCTGGCCGGCAAGTCGCTGCATGGCGTGGTCGACAGCGTGCCGGTGCCGGTTGGCATCGTTATCGGCGCCCTCGGTTCGGGGATCATCGGCATCATCGGCTACCGCTTCATTCACGTGCTCAACCGCATTGGCACCTGGGTGCTGGGGATCGGCATCGTCGTCGGCTTCGGCTACATCTTCACCCACATCCAGACCGACGATTTCCTCACTCGGGGCAGCTTCAACCTGTCCGGCTGGCTGGCCACCGTGTCGCTGGCGGCGTTGTGGCAGATCGCGTTTGCGCCGTACGTTTCCGACTACTCGCGTTATTTGCCGGCCGATGTGAAGGTGTCATCGACGTTCTGGACCACCTATCTGGGCTCGGCGCTCGGTTCGAGCCTGGCGTTCATCTTCGGCGCCGTTGCCGTGCTGGCGACGCCGGTGGGCATGGACACCATGGACGCGGTCAAACTCGCCACCGGTTCGATCGGCCCGCTGATGCTGGTGCTGTTCCTGCTCAGTGTAATCAGCCACAACGCGCTCAATTTGTATGGCGCCGTGCTGTCGCTGATCACCCTGGTGCAGACCTTCGCCTATCGCTGGATTCCGACCGCCAAGAGCCGTGCGGTGATCTCGATCATCGTGTTGCTGGGCTGCTGCTTTGCCGCCGTCGGCGCATCGAAGGACTTTATCGGTCACTTCGTCGACATGGTGTTGGTGCTGCTGGTGGTGTTGGTGCCGTGGACCGCGATCAACCTGATCGACTTCTACGCGATCCACAAGGGCAAGTACGACATCCAGTCGATCTTCCAGGTCGACGGCGGTATCTACGGCCGCTACAACCCGCAGGCCTTGCTGGCCTACGCAATCGGCATCGCCGTGCAGATCCCGTTCATGAACACGCCGCTGTACGTCGGCCCGGTGTCGGCGCACATCAACGGCGCGGATCTGTCGTGGCTGGTCGGGCTGCTGGTGACGTCGCCGCTGTATTTTTGGTTGGCCAATCGTGACAGTGCTTATCGTCGGCGGATGACCGGTGGCAAGCTGGCCAGCAGCCTCTGACATTGTTTCGCTGAGCCAAGAAGGCCCGCCGTGTGCGGGCCTTCTGTATTGTGGTATTGGTTGACGACCGACAATCACCGGACAGGGAAATCCAATGCTGCGAATCCTCGGTAAAGCTTCCTCCATCAACGTGCGCAAAGTGCTGTGGACGTGCGCCGAACTGCAGATTCCGTTCGAGCGTGAGGACTGGGGTTCCGGGTTCAAACCGACCGACACCCCGGAGTTCCTCGCACTGAATCCGTGCGCCATGGTGCCGGTGATTCAGGACGGTGATTTCACTTTGTGGGAATCCAATTCGATCATTCGCTATCTGGTGTCGCGCTACGGCGGCTCGCCTCTCTATCCAACCGATCCGAGAACCCGTGCGCGCATCGATCAATGGATCGACTGGCAGGCGTCGGAGCTGAATCGCTCGTGGTCGTATGCGTTTTTATCGCTGGTGCGTCAATCACCGGAGCATCAAGACAACGTTGCGCTGGCCAACGGTATCGAGCAGTGGTCGAAGAATATGCAGATTTTGAATCGGCAGTTGGAATTGACCGGGGCTTATGTCAGCGGCGATGAGTTTTCACTGGCGGACATCCCGGTCGGACTGTCGGTGAATCGCTGGTTCGAAACGCCGTTCAAACACCCGCACTTGCCCGCCGTCAGCGCTTATTACGACCGTTTGAATCAACGCGAAGGCTTTCGCCTGTACGGGCGCAACGGCACGCCATAAAGCAAAAGACCTCTGATCCGGGAAACCGGTATCAGAGGTTTTTCTCAGCCTGAAAAAATAATCAGGCCGGAACACCCAGAATGATGTGCGACGCCTTGATCACTGCCGTCGCGCTGACACCTTTGGCCAGGCCCAGTTCGGCCACGGCATCGCGGGTCACGATCGAGTAGACCTTCGAACCACCGGCCAACTCGATCACCACTTCCGCATTGACCGCACCGTCGGTGACGCTCAGCACCTTGCCTTCCAGGCAATTACGCGCCGAGAGGCGGATGTCGCTGGACTCGGTCATCAGCATCACCCACGGTGCCTTGACCAGCGCGACGGCTTCTTTACCGACGGCGATGCCGAGGTTCTTGATGCTTTCCATGGTCACGACGGCAACCAGTTGCTCGCCACCGGCGAGGGTCAGCACCACTTCGGCGTTGACCGCCCCTGCCTGAACCTGGCTGACCTGACCTTTGAATACGTTGCGTGCGCTGACTTTCATGATGGACGTCCTGTTTTTTGACTTTGGAGTTAGGAAACGGCGTGCATCATCAAAGTTGACGCTATATAAAAACAACTACAGCGCTGCGCCCCGTTGTCACGCCTGCACGTAAACCCATGCATCGACTCCAGACTTTAGCAGCACGCTGACACGTTTGTAGTCGGCCACTTCGTACTCATCCGCCGCAGCCAGTTCCTCTGCCGTGATGTGAAATACCGTGCCGGCAATTTCATCCGCCGGGTTGCCGCTCGCCTGCACGATGGGGTGGTGAGTCTTGCCGCTGGTGGCGAGCACGGCAGGGTCGGTGATCTCGACCATTGCCTGTTTGTAGCCTGGCAGGCTGTCCGGTTTGCCTTGCAACTCACGGCCGAAATTCGCCTGTTGTACCGCGCGATCCTGCAGAGTGCCGTAGGAGAACAGCAGCACGGATTGTGGTGTCGAGGTCGTCATGGGTTTTCCTTAAATCAGCAAATCTTCGTAAAACGCGCCAAACGGACGCGACGGATGGGCGATCTGGATTTCCAGAATCCACACACCGGCATTCGGTGCCTGCTCGAAGTCGCCCAGATCGCCGCCACGATGAATCGCGTGCGGGAAATCACTGACGCGGTGGCCCTTGATATTCAGGTTCAGCACCCAGCCCATCGCCTCGGCCTGATCGCTGGCATACCGGTAGAGTTCGACACCGGAAACACCCTCGCGCCAGAACGCCTCGACGCGGTCGAACAACACTTTGGCCGCCGCCGCGCAGGCAATCATTTCCGGGTCGGTCCCCGTGGTGAACGTCGCCCCCGCATCGCCTTCGTGCCCTTGCCAGACCACGCCCATGTCGATGAAGAAAATATCGTCGGCGCCCAGCACCGGGTCACCATCGGAGCGCTGTTTGAAGGTCTTCAGGGTATTGGCGCCGAAGCGGATCAACAGCGGGTGCCAGATCCGGTCCATGCCCAGTTCAGCAAGGATTTCCTTGCCTCGGGCCGTCGCTTCGGATTCAAGCATGCCCGGTTTGATCACCGCGGCAATCGCGTCAACGGCTTTCCAGGTCAAATGCTGGGCGTGGCGCATGGTTTCCAGGACGAAACGTTCACCTACCGCTTCTTTGCCGCTCAGGGCTGTGGTCATTTACGGGTTCCTCATCGGCGCGCTGTATAGTTTTTTATATTGCGAAACGCGAACAAAGATACAGTCATGACACAAAGTGTCAATTACTCTTCTGCACGCACCACACCACGCTCCTCCAGCAAGCGCACAAACATGCTCAAACTGCGCGACACCGTGCCCCGTCGCCACACCAGCCAGGTGGTCAGATAACGAAAGTCCGCCGCCAGCGGCCAGACACTCACCGTCGCGCTGCCGGGCATGCTTTGCAGCATCTTGCGCGGCATCAGTGCCAGACCCGCCCCGGCGCTGACGCAGGCGAGCATGCCGTGGTAGGACTCCATTTCGAAGATCTTGCCGGGAACGGCGGCGTCGGTGCTGAACCATTTTTCGAAGTGATGGCGGTACGAACAATTGGAGCGAAAGGCATAAATGCTCTCGCCGTTGACGTCCGCCGCACGCTGCACGGGCGGGTGATTGAGCGGCGCGATGATGACCATTTCTTCTTCGAAGGCCGGCACGCCTTCCAGCGTCGGGTGCAGCACCGGACCGTCGACAAAGGCTGCCGCCAGACGCCCGGAGAGTACGCCGTCGATCATCGTTCCGGACGGCCCGGTGGACAGGTCGAGATCGACTTTCGGATGCAGCTGGTTGTAGGCCGCCAGCAGTTCGGGAATGCGCACCGCCGCCGTGCTTTCCAGCGAACCGAGGGGAAACGCGCCCTGCGGCTCTTCGCCCGCGACGGTGGCCCGGGCTTCCTGGACCAGATCGAGGATACGCCGCGCGTATTCGAGAAAACTCCATCCGGCCGGTGACAGGCGCAAACGGCTTTTCTCGCGAATGAACAGGTCGACACCCAGATCCTGCTCCAGCTGCTTGATGCGCGTGGTCAGGTTCGACGGCACCCGATGAATCTGCGCCGCCGCCGCGCTGATGCTGCCGTGCTCGGCCACGGCTTTGAAGATTTCCAGCTGCACCAGATCCACAGTCATTCTCCAATCGTGAAAGAAACGATCTTTATTATTCAGTTTCCAGAAAACAAACGCCACCCTACTCTAGGCCCATCCACTGAACACGCAGGACGACGCCATGAGCCAGATTTCCAGCCAGACCCACGCCATTTCGATCAACCCGACCACCGGCGAGCAGATCGGCGCCTACGCCTTTGAATCCGCCGAAGCCCTCGACGCGGCCCTGACCCGCGCCGCCTACGGCTTTGGCAAATGGAAACGCAAGCCGCTGCAAGACCGCTCCCGCGCCCTTACTGCGCTGGCCGGTGCTTTGCGTGAAACCGCTGAAGCCATGGCCACCATGATCACCCTGGAAATGGGCAAACCCATCGCCCAGGCCCGTGGCGAAATCGAAAAATGCGCCAAGCTCTGCGAGTGGTACGCCGAACACGGCCCGGCCATGCTCGACGCCGAGCCAACGCAAATCGAAGGTGGCAAGGCGCGTATCGAATACCGTCCGCTCGGCCCGATCCTCGCGGTGATGCCGTGGAACTTCCCGATCTGGCAGGTGCTGCGCGGTGCGGTGCCAGCGCTGATCGCCGGCAACACCTACGTGCTCAAGCATGCGCCGAACGTGATGGGCAGCGCCTATCTGCTGCGCGATGCGTTTACCCGCGCCGGGTTTGCCCCAGGCGTATTTGAAGTGATCAACGTCACCCCGGACGGCGTCTCCAGCGCCATCGCCGACCCGCGCATCGCCGCTGTGACCCTGACCGGCAGCGTGCGTGCCGGCATGGCCATCGGCGCACAGGCCGGCGCGGCACTGAAAAAATGCGTGCTTGAGTTGGGAGGTTCCGATCCGTTCATCGTGTTGAATGACGCTGACCTCGACGAAGCCGTTCAGGCCGCCGTAATCGGTCGCTACCAGAACTCCGGTCAGGTCTGTGCGGCAGCCAAACGCCTGATCATCGAAGAAGGTGTGGTCGAGGAATTTACCCGTAAATTCGTAGAAGCCACGCGCAAGCTGAAGGTCGGCGATCCAATGGCCGCCGACACTTACATCGGGCCGATGGCGCGTTTCGATCTGCGTGACGAACTCGATCAGCAAGTGCGCGACACCCTCGAAGAAGGTGCAACGCTGTTGCTGGGTGGCGGCAAGGCTGAAGGCGCCGGCAACTACTACGAGCCGACGGTGCTGGCCGACGTTACCGATCGCATGACCTCGTTCAAACAGGAACTGTTCGGCCCGGTTGCCTCGATCATCACCGCCCGCGATTGCGCACATGCCATCGCTCTGGCCAACGACAGTGATTTCGGTCTGACCGCGACGATCTACACCGCCAATGTGCAACTCGCCCAGCAATTGACCAGCGAGCTGGAAACCGGCGGCGTGTTCATCAACGGCTACTCCGCCAGCGACCCGCGCGTGACCTTTGGTGGCGTGAAGAAAAGCGGTTTTGGCCGCGAGCTGTCGCACTTCGGCGTACGCGAGTTCTGCAACGCGCAAACCGTGTGGCTGGATCGCAAATAACCCGAACACATAAACCCGTAGGAGCTGCGGCACGCTGCGATCTTTTGATCTTGTTTTTAAAGTCAAAAGATCGCAGCGTGCCGCAGCTCCTACAGGATGTTCCCTTCCCATTGGCCGAGGGAGGGTTTTATGCCGTGGCTTGCTGCGGGTCTGCAACCGGCCGATCCCTGCTCAACAGCCCCAGCACCACCGCCGCCGAAGCGAGGGTGATCACTGTCAGGATGTGCAGCAGGTACTGAAACGCCGAGGCATAACCTTCCACCAGACGTTCGTTGGCCAGCCCCGGAATCGCGTTGATCGCATGGGCCATGTCGCCCGTGGTGACTCGGTGTGCAGTCTCGGCAATCAGCGCCGTATCGACACTGCCTGCCACTGCGCTCGACAGGTCGGTATGCAGCAGCGAAGCCAGAATCGCCGCGACACTTGCCAGTGCAATCCCCTCTCCCGCCACGCGCACTGTGTTGAAAATTCCTGCCGCCATCCCCGCACGCTCTTTCGGCACCACACTGACCGACAAGCCATCCATCAAGCCCCACGGCAGACCGGCGCCAACCCCGATCAACACCATCGGAATGACCAGAGCGAATTTCGGTTCGCCAACGTTGTACAGGCTCAGCCAGTGCAGCCCCAGCGCGGCAATCAGAAAACCGATCCCCGACAGGATGCCTGCCGAGACAAACCGGGTCATCGATGCCGCCAGCATCGGCACCACCAGCATCGGTGCGGACAGCGCGAGCAACAGCAGACCGGCGTCGATTTCACTCAAGCCCTCAACCCCGATAAAGCGCAGCGGCAGCATCACCACCAGCACGATGTAGCAGTAGCAGGTGCCGATCGGCAGCATTTGCACGCCGATGAAGCGCGGAAAACGGAACAGGGTAAGGTCGAGCATCGGCCGTTTGACGCGCATTTCGATCATCACGAACAGCGCCAGCAACAATGCCGATGCACCGAGCAGACCGACCACCAGCGGGCTGCGCCATCCACTTTCCGGGGCCTGGATCACGCCGAACGTGAACAGCGCCAGCATCGCGCTGAAGGTGATGGTGCCCGGCCAATCCAGCCCCGTGGCGTCCGGGTCACGGGTTTCGCGCATGCGTGGCAGACCGAAGACCATGGCGATCACACCGATCAACGCGGTGAAAACGAAAATCGCTCGCCAGTTGAATGCTTCGATCAATGCCCCGGCGACCAACGGGCCGAACGCCAGGCCGATACCGAACGTGGTGCCCAGCATGCTGTACGCACGGGTTCTGGCATGGCCTTCGAACTCCTGGGCCAACGCCGCCGAACCGCTGGCCAGCGCCGCAGCCCCCGCCACACCCTGAACGGCGCGCAGCACGTCGAGCCAGAACACCGACGGCGCCAGGCTTTGCGCAAGCGAGGCTGCGGTGAACAGCAGCATGCCGAAAGTGAACAGGCGCTTGCGACCATAGACGTCAGCCAATGCCCCTGCTGCCATCAGCAGGCTGCCGAACGACAACATGAACGCGTTGGTGATCCACGTCAGGGCGACAGGACTGCCGCCCAGGTCACGGCCGATGGCGGGCGTTGCCACCGCGCCGCCGGTAAAACTTAACGGAAGAACCAGTGCCGACAGGCAGATGGCCGCGAGGATCAGCAGCTTGTCGCGCTCGCCCCGCTGTTGAGCGACAGATGTCATGAGTAAATCCTGTGTCAGAAGAAAAAATCGCTGCTTGAATGCAACGTGTAAAACCGGCGGATCCGTGCACGGATCCGCCGTTGAAAGGCCATTGTTGATGACGCCGACCTATTGATAAACTCCGCCAATCGAGACGCTTAGTCGCTCAAGGGGAGACAATCATGGAACGTGCCGATACTTCATTTCCCGACATCGCCGCGTTTGTCGGTGTCGCCCAGACCGGCAGCTTCACCCGCGCAGCGGAGAACCTGGCGACCAGCAAATCCAACGTCGGCAAAGCCGTTCAGCGCCTGGAATCACGCTTGGGTACCAAGCTGTTTCAACGCACCACCCGCGCGGTGCGCCTGACAGAAGACGGCGAGACTTATCTGGTGGCCGCGCAGGCCGCACTCGATGGCTTGCGCGACGCCGCCCAGGCGCTGGCAGCGCGCAAGGAGGAACCGATCGGCCGCGTGCGGCTGGACATCCCTTCAGGCTTTCGCCAGTTGTTTCTGCCGACCATTTCCGAGCTGCGTCACCGCTACCCCCAGGTCACGCTTGAGCTGTCGATGACCGATCGCATGTCCGATGCCGTCGGCGAAGGCTGGGACATCGTCGTGCGTGCCGGCGCCCTGCCCCAGGACAGCGAAATGACCGTGCGCAAGCTGTGCAACACCACGTTGAGCCTGTACGCGTCGCCGGAGTATCTGGCCCGGCATGCACCTATCGAGACGGCAGCGGATCTGGTGCACCACGATGCGGTGATCTTCCGTGGCTTCAGCGGCAAACTGCGACCGTGGTCGCTGACCGAAAACGAACACTTTCGCGAACTGGCACCGCCGCCGGTGCTGGTGCTTTCCGACGGTCAGGCAATGATCGACGCGACGGTGGTCGGCCTCGGCATTTCGCAGCTGTTCAACAAAGTCGCCCAGCCCTATGTCGATTGCGGGCGCCTGGTGCCGGTGTTGCCGGCGGTGGATTCTCCCGGCCCTCCGGTGCACGCGCTGATCCCCCTCGGCAATCGCATGCCGGCGAAAACCCGCGCCGTGCTCAATTACCTCGCCGATCGCTTGCGCTAGCCTCACAACTATTCACTGTGCGGCCCTGCTCGCGAAGAGGCCGGGTCAGTTGACACCATCGTCGCCTGACACAGCGCATTCGCGAGCAAGCCCGCTCCCACGGGTGATCAGGCATTCGATGGTGTGCATCGCCGGTAACAGCGTCGCCGCGACTTCAATGGCCCGGGCCGTCGGGCGTACGCCCCGGCCCGTGCGTACAAACAACGGATCGGCAAACCGCGCCCGCAGCCGCGCCAGCGAGCCACTCACGGCGGGCTGCCCGACCTTGAGCAACGCAGCCGTGCGCGACACATTGCGCTCACGAAACAGCACCGCAAACGTCACCAGCAGATTCAGATCGACGCCACGAAAACTCTCCTCGTTGATCGCCATCGCCCCTCACACATGACTCGCGGTGAAACTGCTCGCCGCAACGCGATTGACCGCGCGACAATCGAGCAGCCGTTCCAGATCATTCAATGCCGGATGCGCGAAATGTGCCTGCATCGCCGCCGCCGATTCCCAGTAGCCAGTGATGATCCACAAGTCGGCATCCGCCGGGCTGCGCACCGCCTGATAGGACAAACACCCCGGCACCTCACCCAAAGTCTGCAGCAGCCGGTCAATCGGCTCGCGCAAGTCTTGCGACTGGCCGCTGACTGCCAGCACTTCGATCACATTGACGGCACCGGTTTTCATATCGATTTCTCCCCGACATTGCCCCAGCCACCACCCAGGGCGCGGATCAGATTGACCGTCGCCACCGCCTGCGCGCCCTGTAGTTGCACGGCAGCCCGACGCGATTGCAGCGCCGTACGTTCGGCGTCGATCACCGACAGATAAATCACATCACCTTCGGTGTACTGAGCCCGTGCCAGTTTTGCCGCACGCGTCGATGCGTCCACGGCTTGCGCCTGGGTCTGTGTCTGCCCCTCCAGCACCCGCAGGTCGGAGAGGTTGTCTTCCACTTCGCGGAACGCCACCAGCACCTGCTGCCGATAATTGGCCACGTCCTCTTCATACTCGGCGCTGGCCTTGGCCAGATTGCCCTTGCGCAGACCACCATCGAAGATCGGCAGGTTCAGCGCGGTGCCGGCCAGCGGTCCGAGCAGGAAGGTGCGGCTGCTCCAGCGGAACAGATTGCTCAGCGAACCCGACTCGAACCCGGCCGAGCCGGTCAATGTCAGCGACGGAAAGAATGCCGCTTTCGCCACGCCGATCCGCGCGTTGGCTGCCGCCATTTCGCGCTCGGCCGCAGCGATGTCCGGCCGCCGCTCCAGCAGCGACGACGGCAGCCCGGCAGGAATGCGCAGCGTCACTGGAGTGAGCGGATTCGCCGCCAGGGAAAACTCCGCCGGACTCTTGCCCAACAACACTGCCAGGCTGTGCTCGGACACAGCGCGCAGACGCTGCACAGTCATCGCATCGGAACGCGACGTCGCCAGTTCGGCCTCGGCCCGGGCCACGTCCAGCTCGCTGATGTCGCCCATCGAATACCGCTGCTGCACCAGTTTCAGCGCTTGCTCACGCAACTGCACGGTCGAGGTGTAAACCTCGTTTTCGGCATCGAGTTGACGCAAGGTGAAGTAGTTCTGCGCCAGGTCTGCCTGTAACGCCAACAACACCGAACGATACAGCGCCTCGCTGCGTTGGGTTTCCGCGTCGGCGGCCTCCACCGTCGACGCCACCCGGCCGAACATGTCGACCTCGTAAGACACTCCCGCCTGCGCGCGCCACAAGGTCTGGCTGGCACCTTTGCCGCTGTCGGATTCATATTGCGAGGCCGGCGAGACCCGTTGCCGGGTCGGACCGAAACCGGCGTCCACCGTCGGGAACAGTTGTGAGCGTTCCGCCTGATTCAATGCCCGCGCCTCTTTCAGACGCGCCGCTGCCGCCAGCAGGTTCTGGTTGGCATCGCGGGCCTGTTGCTGCAGGTCGTTCAACTGCTGATCGCCGAACACCGTCCACCATTCACCGCGAGCGATCTCCTCCGATGGCTGCGCAGTTTTCCACGAGCCCGCTTCGGCGGCGGACAACGCAGTGCGCGGCTCCTGGGTCTTCTCTTCCTTGTAGGCCGGTGGCATCGACACATTGGGTTTGAGGTAGGTCGGCGCCAGCGAGCAACCGGCGGTGGCCATTACAGCGGCGAGCCAGACACTGCCCACCAGCAAACGATTCAAGGCAAATACTTTCATGTCGTTCTCCTTACTTCTCGTACGCCGCTTGCGGCGTGCGCTGCGAAGACTGGGTGGTGGAAACGTCGTGAGTGAAAACGCTGTGATCGTGGGCCGTTGCGTCGGCGCCCAGGTGCGGATGCTTACCGTGCTTGTCGACCAGATGCTCGATACCGGAAAGCTTGCGCAGCAGCACGTAGAACACCGGCGTCAGCATCAGACCGAATAGCGTCACGCCAAGCATGCCGAAGAACACCGCGATGCCCATGGCCTGGCGCATTTCGGCACCGGCGCCGGTGGAGAACACCAGCGGCACCACGCCCATGATGAAAGCGATGGAGGTCATCAGAATCGGCCGCAGACGCAGACGACTGGCCTCGATCGCGGCTTGCACCACGGTGCGGCCCTGCATCTCCAGTTCACGGGCGAATTCGACGATCAGGATCGCGTTCTTCGCCGACAGCCCCACCAGCACCATCAAGCCGATCTGGGTGAAGATGTTGTTGTCGCCATGGGTCAGCCACACCCCGGCCAGCGCCGAGAGAATGCTCATCGGCACGATCAGGATGATCGCCAGCGGCAAGGTCAGGCTTTCGTACAGCGCCGCCAGCACCAGGAACACCAGCAGCACGCTGATCGGGAACACCCACATCGCCGAATCACCGGTCAGCACTTGCTGATAGGTCAGGTCGGTCCACTCGTACTTGATGCCGCGCGGGAACACCTCTTTGGCAATCCGGTCGACCGCTGCCTGCGCCTGACCGGACGAGTAACCTGGCGCCGGCCCACCGTTGATGTCGGCAGCGGTGAAGCCGTTGTAACGCACGACCATTTCCGGGCCGTAAGTGGTGGTAACTCTGATCAGCGACGACAGCGGCACCATCTCGCCTTTGTCGTTGCGGGTCTTCAGCACGCCGATGTTTTCGGCGGTGGCACGAAACGGAGCATCGGCCTGAGCCCGTACC
Source organism: Pseudomonas sp. TH06 (assembly GCF_016651305.1). Lineage (GTDB taxonomy): Bacteria > Pseudomonadota > Gammaproteobacteria > Pseudomonadales > Pseudomonadaceae > Aquipseudomonas. The sequence goes on from NZ_JAEKEC010000003.1 coordinate 20,832, forward strand.
TGATACACGCGGCCGAAGGCGTTGAAGTCGTTGACGTACATCGAGCCCAGATAGATCTGCAGGGTGTCGAACACATCCGTCACCGACACACCCAGTTGCTTGGCCTTGACCCGGTCCAGCTCGACATTGAGTTGCGGCATGTTGATCTGGAAGGTCGAGAACGCCGGGCCGAGTTCCGGGGCCTTGGTGGCTGCGGCGAGGAAGTCCTGGGTCGCCTTGTTCAGCGCCTCGTAACCCAGCGCGCCACGGTCCTCGATCATCAGTTTGAAGCCGCCGACGGTGCCCAGACCCGCCACTGGCGGTGGCGGGAACACGGCAATCGCGGCGTCCTTGATACCGGCGTATTTAGCATTCAACTGGGCAACGATTGCCGAGGCAGATTGCTCCTTGCTGCGGTATTTCGAGGGTTCCAGCACCGGGAACACCAGGGCGCTGCTCGGCGAGTTGGCCAGGCTGACCGACAAGCCCGGGAACTGCGGCAGGTTCTTCACTCCCGGAATTGCCAGGGCGATATCGCCCATGTCGCGCACGACTTTCTCGGTACGGTCCAGGGTCGCGCCGCTCGGCAGTTGCGCGATTGCTACCACGTAATCCTTGTCCTGACCCGGCACAAAACCGCCGGGCACAATCTTGCCCATCCACACCGCTGCGCCGAGCAGCACGCCGTAGATCACCAGCATCACCAGTTTGCGGTTGACCACATGGCGCACGCCTTTGCCGTAATTGTCCGAACCACGGTTGAACACGCGATTGAAGACCTTGAAGAAACCGCCGAGCAGCGTGTCCATGATCCGCGTCAGACGATCTTTCGGCTCGTCATGCCCCTTGAGCAGGATGGCCGCGAGTGCCGGCGACAGGGTCAGCGAGTTGAACGCGGAAATCACCGTCGAGATCGCAATCGTCATCGCGAACTGCTGGTAGAACTGCCCGGTGAGGCCGGACATGAAGGCCAGTGGCACAAACACCGCCACCAGCGTCAGCGCGATTGCGATGATCGGCCCGCTGACTTCCTGCATGGCTTTGTAGGTCGCATCGCGGGGCGACAGACCGGCAGCGATATTACGCTCGACGTTCTCCACCACCACGATCGCGTCGTCGACCACGATGCCAATGGCCAGCACCATGCCGAACAGCGACAAGGCATTGATGGTGTAGCCGAACCCCAGCAGCAGCGCGAACGTACCAATGATCGACACCGGCACCGCCAGCAACGGGATCAGCGACGCACGCCAGGTTTGCAGGAACACAATGACCACCAGCACCACCAGCGCGATGGCCTCGAGCAGGGTCTGGATCACCGCATGAATGCTGTCGCGGACAAACTGGGTCGGGTCGTACTTGATGCCGTAATCGACACCGTCGGGCATATCCTGTTTGATCTCCTCCATGACCTTGCGCACGTCGTCGGAGATCTGCAGCGAGTTGGCGCCCGGCTGCTGGAAGATGATCATCTGCACCGCAGGTTTGTTGTCGAGCATGGCGCGCAGCGTGTATTCGGAGGCGGCCATTTCCACCCGTGCCACGTCCGACAGATGCGTCACCGCGCCGGCGCTGGTCTTGAGGATGATGTCGCGAAATTCCTGTTCGGTTTTCAGCCGGCCCTGGGCGTTGACGCTCAGTTGCATCGGCACGTCGGTGAGCATCGGCGCACCGCCGACGATACCGGCAGCGACCTGTACGTTCTGCTCGCGAATGGCTTTCACCACATCCAGCGCAGTCATGTTCAGGTGTGCGACTTTCTGCGGATCGAGCCAGATGCGCATCGAATAATCGCCGGCGCCCCACATCACCACTTCGCCGACGCCCGGGATCCGCGCCAGGCGATCCTTGACATTGATCAGCGCGTAGTTGCGCAAGTAGGTCAAGTCATAACGCTGATTCGGCGAAAGAATGCTCACGCCCATGGTCAGGGTCGGCGACGACTTGATGGTGGTCACACCGAGGCGCTGCACGTCTTCCGGCAAGCGCGGCAGCGCCTGGGCCACGCGGTTCTGCACGAACTGCTGGGCCTTGTCCGGATCGGTGCCGAGCTTGAACGTCACAGTGGTGGTCATCTTGCCGTCGCTGTTGGCCAGCGACTGCATGTAAAGCATGTCCTCGACGCCATTGATCTGTTCTTCAATCGGCGAAGCCACGGTTTCGGCTATGACTTTCGGGTTGGCGCCGGGGTATTCGGCACGCACCACCACCGAGGGTGGTACCACTTCAGGGTATTCGGCTGTCGGCAGCTTGGTCAGGGCGATCAAACCGGCCAGCACGATCACCACCGACAGCACGCCGGCGAAGATCGGCCGGTCAATAAAGAATTTTGAGATGTTCATGACGATTCCCGAATTAAGCCGCAGGCTTGGTAGCGCGATTGACGCTGGCCATGTCGACGGTATTGACGTGGACGGCATCGTTGGGGCGTACACGCTGTACGCCGCTGACGATCACCCGGTCTCCTGCCTTGAGGCCGGACGTGACGATGCGCAGACCTTCATGCAGGTTGCCCAGCGTCACTTCGCGGTACTCGACGCGATCCTGGGCGCCGACCACCAGCACGAACTTGCGCGCCTGATCGGTGCCGATGGCCGAGTCGTCGACCAGCACGGTCTCGAACGGCTTGCCGCCACCGACCTTGATCCGCGCATACAGGCCCGGCAGCAGCGCGCCGTTGGCATTGTCGAAACGCGCGCGGACGCGGATGGTGCCGGACTGTGTGTCGAGCTGGTTGTCGATCGAATCCACTGCGCCCTGACGCGAATAGCCGTCCTCATCGGCCAGCCCCAGGGACACGGGGGCGCGGCTGCCGGACGCCTGATTGAGGTAACGCAGGTAGGTTTGCTCATCGACATCGAACGAGGCGTAGATCGGCGAGACAGACACCAGACGGGTCAGCAGCGGCGCCGTTGCGCCGGTCGATACAACGTTGCCGACCGTCAGCTCTGCGCGGGAAACCCGACCGGCCACCGGTGCCTTGATCTCGGTGTACGACAGGTTCACCCGAGCGGCATCCAGCGCCGCCTTCGCCACCTTCACCTGGGCCACGGCTTCGCGCGCAGCGTTCTGTTTCTCATCGAAATCACGCTTGGCGATCGCGTTCTGTTCCACCAGCCGTGCCGCGCGACTGGCATCAGTGGCGGTGTAGCCGGCGCGGGATTCGGCGGCAGCCAATTGTCCGGCGGCGCGATCGACTTCCGCCAGATATGGACGCTGATCGAGGGTAAACAGCAGATCGCCCTTCTTCACCAGCGCGCCATCCTTGAAGTACACGCCGACTATGGTGCCCGGCACCAATGGCCGGATATCCACCTTGTCGACCGCCTCCAGGCGTCCGGAATAGCTTTGCCATTCACTGATCGTTTTGAACACTACGGTGGCAACATCCACCTCAGCCATGGCAGCTGGAGCGGTGTCGGCATGGGCTTTGGCTATCGGCTCGAAATGATCGCCGTAGTTGACGACCATGCCGGCCGCGCCGGCCACTAAGAGCGCACTTAGCGCGACGAAAAGCCGTTTACGATTGGCGACCATTTCACTTCTCCTGACACTATTTATGATGTTCAAAACTTGTTAACCCACTGCAACTTCAAGACGCACGCATCCCTGCAATAAAACGTTCATTGCATAACTTCTTACTACCGAGTCACTTCAATCCATGAGTTCTGCCGATAACGCGCCAATGTATTCATCGACAATCCCGCTCTCACTGAGCGCGCAACACAGTCGATGCACATAATCTGCATTAGTCCCCATCGGCCCTTCGGCAAGTGCCACACTGCCGGCGATGGTTTCGATCCGCGCATCCGCCTCGAACAACGGGTGATCCGGCTCGGCAACAAACACCAGCGCCAGCACGTCGCGACCATCGGCCAGTTGCACGCCGGTCCAGATCGGCCGGTAGGCACCGGTGGGCATTTCGCGGATCCACAGTGAAATAAGTTCGTCGCGGGCCACCGCCTGGGTGATCTTGAACGCCACGCCGTGGGTCTCACCGCCGCGCTGCAAGGCCAGCATCCGCCCCGGCGTTTGCGCTGTCGCGCGCCCGGCGATCATCCGCAGGCAGAAACTGCGATGCCAACCGTGCAGGATGGCCAATTGGCGCTCGGCAAATTCGAGCATCGGGTTCCAGATCAGCGAGCCGTAACCGAAGACCCAGATGTCGCCCTCGCCGGGGCGCGCATTCAGGGTGTCTTCCATCGATTGGCCTATCCGCTCCAGCGTCCACAACAGTTCCGGGGGAACGTCGCTGAATTTCTCCAGATAAGCGCCTGAGCTGATCAACTGTTTCGTCAACATCGCCGTGGTCTCTGCGGTGGGCATTTGCCGTTGAGCGAATGTTGGCCGAGACGTCCCCGTCGGATAAACAACACGGGGCGCTACTCTTAGTAGCTCCAGAGGAGACAATCACGCCTGAATGCGTGATACAGCGGGGTCGTTGGACCGATTGACATCGCTGATTAATTGTCTCCATAAAAGCTACAGAGCATAAACTTTTGCGCTATTTATCGCCTCAGCCACCATGGGCAGACTGGATTTGCCGGTCCACTTCAGGACCCCCGACTTTCTCCCAAAGGTGATTGCCATGAAGCTCTACATTGCCAACCAGACTTGCTCCCAAGCCGTCCAGATCATCGCCAACGAACTGGGCCTGACCCCGGAACTGGTGCACTTCGACGTATTCGGCCGGACTACCTCCAGCGGCGATGACTTCGCGGCGGTGAACCCGCTGCTATACGTGCCCGCCCTGCTGCTCGACAACACCTTCAACGATGTCCTGTCGGAAACCATCGTCATTACCGCCTACCTCGCCGACCAGCATCCAGAGTCGAGCCTGATCCCGGCGCGCGGCACGCTGGAACGGGTCAAAGTCGATCAGTTGCTGACCTTCGTCGCTACCGAAATCGCCCAGAAACACATCCCGCTGATGCGCAAACTGCTGACCGAAGACGGCACCCAGTGGACCCGCAACAAGATCGTCAGCGCCTATGCCCAACTTGACGCAAGCCTGGCCGACGGGCGCACCTGGCTGACCGGTGAACAGTTCACCGTGGCCGATGCCTACGTCTTCGCCACCTGGTGGCACGAACGCTCCGGCGCTCAGATCGAACATCTGCAAAACCTGATGGCGTGGAAGGCCCGCGTCGACGCCCGCCCTTCGGTGCGCAAGGCACTGGCCGAAGAAGCGGCGCTGTATGCCGAACATATGGAGCAACTTAAAACGGCTTGATTGAATTGTTGGACTAAACAGGTCGCTCAGGCGGCCTGTTTGCGTTTTGCGATATGACTCAAGTTGATAACAACGTTAAAAACGGGGCGAAAAAAAAGGCCGCCTGATAACAGGCGGCCAAAACCAAAGGAGTAAACAGAATAGGGATTCCATGTTTACGGCCGAGAGTCTACTCATATCCGTGACGACGTTCTTATTGTCTTCATCAATACTTACCATCAACAAAATCCGCTTTACTGTAAGAGTTATCCAAGGCGGTAATTTATTGACTTTGTTGTGCGGAAAAACAAGATCAAAAGATCGCGGCCTTCGGCAACGCCTACAGCGTTGACTTGGCAGTCTGTCACTTTCACTACAAATGCGACGTTCCAACACGCTCCAAAGCCTTCACCGACTCCTTCCGCGCACCCAAAACCCATGCAGGAGCAGCCGAAGGTTGCGATCTTTTGATCTTGTTTCAAAAGATCGCAACCTTCATCAGCTCCTTCAGAGAGCGAGGTCTATAGTGATCAGGTCTTGTGCCCTGGCGTCGAGCGTTGCCCATGACTTCAAACGAACACCTGATCATCTGCGAGCACTGCGACTGCGTGTACGAAAAAGTCGTGCTCGGCAAACATCAGAAAACCCTGTGCCAGCGCTGCGGCGCTGTACTTCAGCGCTTCAATGGCCTGACGGTCGAGCAACGTCTGGCCCTGACGTTCACGGCGGCAATACTGTGGCTGTTCGCCAATTTCTATCCGGTGATGAGCATCAGCATGAAAGGCCTGAAAAACAGCGCAACGCTGTGGGATTCGGTGCTGGCGCTGAGTCAGGGGCCGATCACCTTCATGGCGATGGTCGCGGCCATTTCGATCATCATCGCCCCGGCGTTTCAATTGGTGCTGTTGGCCTGGGTGCTGAGTTATGCGCTGTCCTCCCGCCGTGCGCCGGGCTTCAAGTTGTGCATGCGCTGGCTGGAAACCTTGCGCCCGTGGAGCATGCTCGAAGTGTGTCTGCTCGGGGCGATGGTGGCGGTGTTCAAACTGGCTGGATTGCTTGACGTGCTGCCGGGCATCGGCCTGTTCGCACTGGCCGTGCTGAGCCTGATGATGATCCGCATTGCCGGCCGCGATATCCGTGATCTCTGGGACATCCTATGAAACGGCCACCGACTGCCAGCGAACTCAATCTGTGCCTGTGCCACAGCTGCGGACTGGCCTGTGACATGAGCGATGAGCCCCACGAATGTCCGCGCTGCGAGGCGCCATTGCATCGGCGCAAGACCAATTCGCTGGCGCGCACCTGGGCCTTTCTGTTTGCCGCGCTGGCGTTCTACGTGCCGGCCAATCTGCTGCCAGTGATGAACACCATGATGCTCGGCAACGGCGCCGACAGCACGATCATGAGCGGTGTGCTGGAGTTCTGGGAAGGTGGCGCGTGGGACATCGCCCTGATCATTTTCATCGCCAGCATCGCGGTGCCGGGGATCAAGTTTGTTGCGTTGTCGCTGCTGCTGATCACCGTGCAGCGCGACAGTGCCTGGGCGCGCCGGGAGCGCTCGAAGCTGTACCGTTTCGTCGAGCTGATCGGCTATTGGTCGATGCTCGACGTATTGGTCGTCGCGCTGGTCGCGGCGCTGGTGAAGTTCCAGGCGCTGGGCGATATCGAGCCACGCCCGGGCATCCTGTTTTTCGGCATGGTGGTGGTGTTCACCATGCTCTCGGCAATGAGCTTCGACCCGCGACTGATCTGGGACAGCGCCCCCGACGATGACCCCCTCAGCGACGCTGAGCCTCAAGCAGCACCTGCAACGGATGGCGCAACGCCCGATCCGACTGGCGCTTGACCTGACTGCGGCACGAATAACCGGTGGCCAGCGCCTCGCCCTGCTCCGCCGGCGCATCGACCTGACGCGCCCACGATTGCTCATAGATCACCGCCGAGGTTTCACGGTTGCGCGCCTCGTGGCCGTAAGTCCCGGACATGCCGCAGCAACCGGTGGCCTGGGTCGCCAGTTTCAAGCCTGCGCGTTCAAACACTTGCTCCCACTGCCGAGTCGCGGCCGGAGCGTTGGTTTTCTCCGTGCAGTGCGCCAGCAAGCGGAAGCTCTCGGTACGGGCCGGAGTGGTCTGTGCCGGCAGCACCTTGAGTAGCCATTCCTGCACTAGGGCGACTTCCGGACATTGCTCCATCCCCGGGACTTTCAGGTACTCCTGGCGGTAAACCAGGGTCATCGCCGGGTCCAGCCCCACCAGCGGCACGCCGATATCGACCAGCTCACGCAGTTGCCGCGCATTGCGCAACGCCGCCCGATTGAACGCCGTCAGAAAGCCCTGCACATGCAGCGGTTTGCCGTTAGCACTGAACGGCGCCAGATACACCTGATAACCGAGACGCGAAATCAGCTCGACCAGATCCGCCAGTAACGGTGCTTCGAAGTAACGGGTAAACGCGTCCTGCACCAGCACAACACTGCGCTCGCGCTGCGCCTGGGTCAGCGCAGACAAGGTCGCCAGCGTCGCCGGTTGCACCTGCCAACGGCGCATCGCTGCGTGGAAATCAAAGCGGCTGAGCAGCGGCACATCGACCATGCCACCAAGACGCTCCAGCAGTTTTCGGACAAACGAAGCGCCCATTAAACCGTTGTACAGCGCCGGAATCCGCGCCATGTACGGGATGCTGTACTCCAGCGAAGCGATCAGGTAATCCCGCGCCGGACGCAGATAACGCGTGTGGTACAGCTCGAGAAACCGCGAACGAAACTCCGGCACATTGACCTTCACCGGGCACTGCCCCGCGCAGGATTTGCACGCCAGGCAGCCGGCCATGGCGTCGTAAACCTCATGGGAGAAATCCTCAGACTGCGTGCGACTGTTGCGCCAGCGCTGCCACAACGTGGTGAAAAACGCCGGTCGGCGGATCGCATCGGACAACACATCAACGCCCGCCTCGCCCTGCAAGCGCAGCCATTCGCGGATCAACGAGGCGCGGCCCTTGGGCGATTGCGCGCGTTCGCGGGTGGCTTTCCACGATGGGCACATCGCGTCGTCAGGATCGAAGTTGTAGCAGGCGCCGTTGCCGTTGCAGTGCATGGCGGCGCCGTAGTCCTGCCAGACTTTCTCGTCGATCTGCCGATCGAGTTCACCACGCAGGGTCACTTCGTCGATCTTCAGCAATGCCGCGCCCGTGTTGGCCGGGGTGGCGATCTTGCCGGGGTTGAACTGGTTGAACGGATCAAACGCCGCTTTCAACGCTTGCAGCGCCGGATACAGTTCACCGAAAAACGCCGGAGCATATTCCGAGCGCAGACCTTTGCCGTGCTCCCCCCACAACAGACCACCGTAACGCTGAGTCAGCGCGGCGACGCCATCCGATACCGGACGCACCAGTGCCGCTTGCTGCGGATCCTTCATGTCGAGAATCGGCCGTACGTGCAACACACCGGCATCGACGTGGCCGAACATGCCGTACTGCAAACCGTGGCTGTCGAGCAGATCGCGCAACTCGGCGATGTATTCGGCCAGATGCTGCGGCGGCACCGCCGTGTCTTCGACAAATGGCTGTGGCCGCGCTTCCCCGGCAACGTTGCCGAGCAGACCGACCGCGCGTTTGCGCATGCCGTAGACCTTGTTCACCGCCGCATGACCGACCGCCAGCGTGTGCCCCAGACGTTCAACGGTCAGGTCGCTGCTCAGGTGTCCGACAAACGCCTCGACCCGCTGCTGCAGCTCTTCGGGATCATCGCCACAGAACTCGACGAGGTTGATACCCAACGTCGGTCGCTGGGTGTTTTCCGGAAAATATTCGGCAACGCCGTGCCAGACGATGTCCTGCATCGCCAGCAGCAACACCTTCGAGTCCACGGTCTCGATCGACAGCGGCTTGAGCGCCATCAAGGCTCGCGCATCGCGCAGCGCGTCCATGAAGCCGGCGTAGCGGATGTTCACCAGCATGGTGTGCTTGGGAATCGGCAGCACATTCAACTTCGCCTCAACGACAAAGCCGAGCGAGCCTTCAGCGCCACACAGCACGCTGTTGAGGTTGAAGCGGTTGTCTGCCTCGCGCAGGTGCGCCAGGTCGTAACCGGTCAGGCAACGGTTGAGATCGGGAAAGCGCGCTTTGATCAGCGCGCCCTGCTCATCAATGATCTGCCGCGCACAGCGGTAGACTTCACCGACCCGATCCTCTCGGGCGCACAACGTTTCCAGTTCACGTTCTTCCAGCGGCTGACCGTGCAGACGTTCGCCACCGCGCAGGATCATGTCGAGTTCGAGGACGTGGTCGCGAGTCTTGCCGTAGGTGCAACTGCCCTGGCCGCTGGCGTCGGTGTTGATCATCCCACCGACCGTGGCGCGGTTGGAAGTCGACAGCTCCGGGGCGAAGAACAGTCCGGCGGATTTCAGCGCGGCATTGAGCTGATCCTTGACCACCCCGGCCTGCACGCGCACCCAGCGTTGTTCGACGTTGATCTCGAGAATGCGATTCATGTGTCGCGACAGATCGACAACGATGCCGTCGGTCAGCGACTGGCCATTGGTGCCGGTGCCGCCGCCACGCGGGGTGATCACCACCTGCTGATAGGCCGGTTCGGCGATCAGTCGCGCCACCCGCGCGACATCGTCGGCGTCCAGCGGAAACACGGCTGCCTGCGGCAAACGCTGATAGATCGAGTTATCGGTGGCCAGCACCACGCGACTGGCGTAATCAGCGCTGATCTCACCACGAAATCCGCTGGTTTTCAGGGCTTTGAGGAACTGCTGGTAATCGGAAGTCAGAGCGGTAGCGGGCGACAGCTGGGCAATCATCGGTCAGGGTATCTCGGTCAAAATCAGGCCGTGTGGCGGTGAACAGTTGTACGCAACGAATGATTGCGTCAGGCTCCGCCATCTCATGTTGCCCATGTTCATTGTTGAAGCACGCTGGGACAACCGTAAATTCGACCCGCTATTAATGACTTTTCCGAATGAATCCGCGAACGCTCACCCCTTCCATGTCGTTGTTGCTGGCCTTCGAGGCTGCCGCTCGCCATGAAAGCTACACCCGCGCCGCCCACGAACTGTCGCTGACGCAAAGTGCGGTCAGCCGGCAGGTACAGATTCTCGAGAAGATGCTTGGCATGCGCCTGTTCAATCGCGAGGGGCGCAAAGTCGTGCTGACCGATGTCGGGCGCATGTATCAGCGCGAACTGGCTGAGGCACTCGGGCAAATCCGCAGTGCCACCCTGCAAGCGATGGCGTTCGGTTCCGGCATTCACAGTTTGCGCTTGGCGACGCTGCCGACTTTTGGTTCGAAGTGGCTGCTGCCGCGCCTCAAGGATTTCTACACCGCGCACCCGGGCATGACCGTACACCTGCATTCGCGCATCGAAGCCATCGACTTCGACACCAGCGAAATCGACGCGGCAATTTGCGTCGGCGGCGGTGAATGGCCGGGGCTGACGTCACTGCCCCTGCACACCGAGGAACTGGTGGTGATCGCCAGTGCGCAATTGTCGGCCGCCGAGCGCAAAGACGCCGAGCAGCAGATTGCCGGGCAACTGCTGCTCAATGTCAGCAGCAATGCGCAGGCGTGGGCCGAATGGTTCAGCCATCACGGCTTGCCGCATCGCAGCATGCGCATCGGCCCGAGCTTTGAAATGACCTCGCACTTGATTCAGGCCGTGCGCGCCAACATTGGCGTGGGCCTGGTGCCGCGCATTCTGGTCGAGGACGAATTACTCAATGGTGAGTTGCTGCAACTGGGCGAGCCGATCACCAGCCGACGCAGCTATTACCTGGTGTATCCGCCGCGCAATGAAGCGCTGCCTTCGCTGAAGGCGTTTCGCGATTGGCTGGTGGAGACGGTTTGACCGCGGGCGTGCGACAACGGACCACTAATCCTGGATAACTGCCGCGCCAATGAAGCGCCGCTTATAAAGCGGCGCGCCCGGCGTGTTAGCGCTTTGGTGCTGGAGGTGGTGCGCTGGGGCCTTTCAGGCTTGGTGAAGGCTTACCGTCCGGGCCGACAAAAAGCCGCGCCACGTTGGGAGGCATTGGTTGCGTTGCTCTGGCAGTCATGTCGAACCCTCTGATAGCGGGCTAAATTCAACCCATTGGACCCTCGCGGAATCTATCACCAAATACTCAGCGCCAAAAGACGCCACCGTTCCATCACTTTTCAACCACCTCGGGTTTTGCATCACAAACTGACCTTGGGCAGACTCCGGAGGCCACTCTGCGGGCCAGCCGAAAAGGCGCCTATCATCGGTCAAATGCAGCGTGACCAGACGATGATGCTGCGCGAAAGTGCTGAACCACTCACTGGGATAGGAAGATTGTTTCGTCAGATTTCTGCCACGCAACCACCCGTGCAACTTGCCGCTGGTGGCAAGGCGACAGAAAAACAGACCGAGCGAGATTGAAACAACCAGAGCCCACAGTGTTTCCGCCTTGGCACTCCACGGACCAACTGAGATGCCTTTGGTCCCTACCCACAAACATATTCCTCCGATCCCCGACACTGTTCCTTGAATAACAAACGTAAAAATCAACGCCTGCACAATCTGACCAAATGTATCCGGTCGCCTGAACGCTGTGAGCGAGTAAAAAATCCAGGTCGATAGAAACCCTGGAATCAAGTACTGCAATAGCGGAATCACCTCTTTAACCAGATCATCCATGATCCGCATCTCCTTCAGATATCGAAACAATCCATCCCGCCCATCTCTTTCCAATGCTGGCGTGCTGAAGCCTAGCCGACTCAAAAAAGCCGCCCACGCACAACTGTCACTTCTCATTGCAGCCGCTGATCTGCACAAGGCCGGGTCAGCGCCGCGCCCTTCTAGCGCAGCGACAAACTTGAAAAACATGCGTCAAGAAGCTTGGTAACAGTCTGTTGCGCAGACAAAAAAATCCCGCTGAATGAGCGGGATTGTTCTGCACAGCCTGAATTACGCCACAGGAATCATCGGGTCCGCCGCCGCCAGTGCGCTGACGCGATCAGCCGCAGGCGGGTAGATCCATTGCGTGTTGATCTGAGTCTTCAGGGTTTTGCCTTCCTGTTTGACCAGTTTCACCTGACGATCCCAGCCTTCGGTGTACACCGCGCCCCAGGCGCCAAGGTCCAGGCAGGTGACGTATTTCGGCTGGCTGTACGGCGTCGGATCGACACCGAGAATCTGCGCCGCGACGTTGTTGCCGGCGTGACGCCCCAGCGAAATCGCGTGCTGGCAGGTCATCAGCGCGTAATTGCCGATGTCGTCGGTGGCGGCGTAAGCCACGTCGCCGGTGGCAAAAATGTCGTCCTGACCGATGACTTTCAGGTGCGCATCGACGTGCAGGCGACCTTGCTTGTCGCGCTCGGCCGGGACCTGTTCGGTGAGCGAACTGGCGCGTACGCCCGTGGTCCAGACCACGGTTTTCGCTTCGATGTGTTGGCCATCCGAGAGCGTCACGCCGTTGGCATCGACGGCCTGCACCGACACGCCCAAGCGCCATTCAACGCCCAATTCCTCACTGGCGGCGACGATCGACTGGCTGATCTCTTCGCCCATCGAAGCACCGATCTTCTGTCCGCGATCAACGATGATCACGTTGATGTCGGCCTGCTCGCCGAGAATCTCGCGCAGGCGCCCCGGCATCTCGGTCGCCGTTTCGATGCCGGTGAAACCACCGCCCGCCACGACAACCGTGTTGCGCGCACGGCTGTCGGGAAGGTCTTTCAGGGATTTCAGGTGTGCTTCCAGACGAATGGCCGCTTCAATCTGATCGACATCAAATGCGTATTGCGCAACGCCCGGGGTCGCCGACTGCGCCAGGCCACTGCCGCTGGCCAGAACGAGTTTGTCGTAGTGGAACGTCTGTTTCTGACCCGACGCATCGGTGTAACCGACGGTTTTTTCCGCCACATCGATGGTCTGCGCCTCACCCTTGATGAAGTGAACGCCGACTGCTTCGAACAGTTCATGCAGCGGTGCGGCCAGTTGATGAGCGTTCGGCTCATAAAAACGCGGACGCACACGCAGCTCGGCCTGCGGCGCGAGAACGCTGATTTCAACGTCGTTGCGACCATGCAGGTCGACCAGCCGCGTAGCACTCAATGCCGACCACATACCGCCAAAACCTGCGCCGATAACCAGAATCTGCTGCTTCATTGTGTTTCTCCAGAAAACGCCTAGCGACTGAAAGAGAGAAAATCGAATTCGTTTTGAGTCAGTCACTGCCAACTCAATAGCGCCGACTGTATTGATCGGAGATAATTCTCACAAGTCAGATTATCCGATAGGTTTGATCGGATTTATCGATGACATCCAGAGCGAAAAACTTGGATAAATTGCACGCACAAAGGGCGTAAAGCCGCATACAGGTAGATTTCCCACTGTTTCCGCAGATTGCCGACTCAGGTCACGGCTGATAGTATTTACGACAAATCAAGTCGGACTTAACAATGTCTCTATACAGCGCAGGCGTCGAATACGGCATTCATTGCCTGGCATTTTTGGTCGGCAGCGGCGGCGATACTCGCGAAGCCAGCGTGCGCGACCTCGCCGAACTGCAAGGCGTGCCAGTGGAATATCTGGCGAAAATCTTCACCAAACTGGCCAAGAGCAAACTGGTGGTTGCCTCCGAAGGCGTACGTGGCGGCTTCAGCCTGGCGCGGCCAGCAGACGAAATCACCCTGCTCGACATCGTCAAAGCCATCGATGGACGCAAGAATATTTTTGAATGTCGCGACATTCGCGGGCGTTGCGCCCTGTTTGAAGGCAAGCCGCCAGAATGGGCCATCGAGGGCACCTGCTCGATCCATGCCGCAATGATGACCGCACAGCAACGCATGGAAGAGGCCCTCTCCCAACAGACCATCCTCGACATCGCCAGAAAGGTCGGGCGCAAGGCACCCGCAGAGTTTGGCCAACAGGTGGAAGACTGGATTCAGGATCGTCGCGAGAAAAAGGGCAATGTCGGCACCATTGCACTCACCGATATTTCCGACTGATTCACCTGAAGAAGGCGAAAAAAAAGCAGAAACCGTTGACCCGGTTTCTGCCTTTTCATGCACCCGATGTGCTCGTTACAGGCAATCACGTACTGACTTGCGCAACGATCCGGACTTGGCCCATGGCGGTCCCTGATACAACGACACCCGACTGCCGTCCTTGTATTTGACGATGTCGAGAATCTCGTCCGCCGTGATAATGCTCGGCGCAGTGATGCGATAACCGTTGGAAATCGACGTCTGCGAGGTCTTCGCGACATCTTGCTGCCACAGCGGCAAGACACACGCGGCATAGTCCTTGGGGGCCTTGCTGCTGGTCTTGCTGACATTCGGTTCACCCGGCACCAACGACGTCGGCAACGAGCAACCCGCCAACATGGCCAACGCCAGACTCCCGATCCATATCCGCATGGTGTTTCCCTGACCTGAAAAAAAGTGAATGTAGCCTGTAACCGGGTGCACATCCATCGTGGCAACGTGACTTCGCCGAAGTCTCGACAATTTTTTACATCCGTTCAGGCCGAAGACAGACGAGCCGTACACCGCCGCGAGAAAATACGACTACTATTTTCTACCGAGAATGTTCTGGGAGGTGATCATGCGGCTCAATGAATACGAACACGAACTTCAGCGCGACCTGCAAAGCGTCGCATCGGATCTGCGCTGGTCGGCAGTCGACCTCAAACGCATCGCCGAGCAACTGCGCAAGTCCGGCAACGAGGCGGACGCGCAGGCAGTGCTGAGATCCTGCGAGGTCCTGCAGAGTGATGAAGAGCGGCTGCAACTGTACGCCAAGGAAGTGAAAGCCCGCGCGATCAGCCGGGTCAAGGTTCACTGACGTTCCCACCTCAAACAAAAGCCCCGGCATCAACCGGGGCTTTTTCATTACCGTCATTCAACGGGTCTTGTGACTTTGCGCACGCGTCGAGCGTTTTTTGTAACCGGGAAGCGCTGCCGCATAGGCAAGTGCCTCTTCTCTGCTGGCAAATGACGCCAGCCGATCACCTTGGGTGCAAACGCGCCATGGACCGTTGTTCACGCTGAGCACGTCATAGCCATTCATGTGCATCTTGTTCAACAACGCAATGCTCATGGTCACCTCCTTTTCGCTAACGGGTAGGTTCAGCTTCACGCTTTACCTTACACCCTGTTCTCGCCGAGGTGCCTACCGGGTGTCGTTACGCCTGCCTGCCATGGGTCTGGCACTTTTCGTACATCCAAAAGCTCCAACCCGAAAAGGAACCTTCAAACACGAGTCCGGCTCGTATATTGCAGTTTTATTTCAATTTAATGACAAGCAGTAAAACAGGTAACAGATGAAAGTACGCGCCACCGTCATTTGCGAACAGGATCGACACATACTCCTGGTGCGCAAACCTCGCTGTCGCTGGGCCTTGCCCGGCGGCAAAGTCGAGCCTGGAGAAACCCGGGCGGCAGCGGCCGTGCGCGAATTGCAGGAGGAAACCGGGCTGAATGCCGACGAAGTGTTGTATCTGCTGGAACTGGAAAGCAGCGGCACGCGGCATCACGTCTACGAGGCATCCGTGCTGAATATTGACCAGGTACGCCCGCAAAACGAAATCGTCGAATGCATCTGGCATCCGCTGGATGCGGTACAGAATCTCAATACCAGCGAAGCAACGCTGCAGATCGTCAAGGCCTTTCAACGACGTTTATGAAGGTTCAACCGGCGAAAGCCCTGCGCCCCGCACTCATCTCCGTGCGCAGCTCACCGATGAAGTTGGAAATGTCACGGATGGTGACGAGGTGCTCCGGGGAAACGCCATTGAGCAGCAATTCGACGCGCCCACTCTCTGGCTCATACACCTTGATCTGCAACAGCCCCTGCGTGGAGGGAACACAGTCGCACTTGAACGCCGGAAACCCGGATTCGACGATGCGGCAAATCTCGGCAATGGCAAGCATGGACGGACGCCTCGCAGGCGAGAATCGATCAATCCGTAGAGCATAGATGAGCAATTTGTACCGTGCCCGGTACAAAACTGTTAACCCGCTCACAAATTTCACGCGATCACTCAGTGGGCGTCGTGATCCCAGATCCAGTTCCAGATACCCGGCAGCTGCACCGGCTCCGAACTTTTTCCCACAGTACGCGCCAACGCGGCCCGTTCCAGAGCGGTGTGATCGTCATAGAAAGGCTTGTCCGCCAGCCTCACACCTGTGGCCGCAGCGCTATCGAGAAGGATCTGCAAGTATTCGCGAGTATGCCGCGCGGTGTAACGGTTGAGGTCATGGAACGTCACCACCACCGGAATCACGCCATCAACGGTGGGAAATTGCCCCTGAGCTAAGCGTTCACGAACCTCCGATAACTGCCGCAGCATGTTCGCCCGCCGGCGCGGACTGGCATTGAAGCCCCAGATCTTGCCGTCATTGGCGCTCAAATCCGTCAACAACACGTGTAAGCCATGTTGTTGATAGGCAGCGAACGTGCGTTTGTCGTAGTTCCAGAACGGCGGACGCAGCAGGGTCGGTGGTGCGCCGGTAATGGCGGCGATATCCGCTGTGCCGTTGATCAGCGATTCTTCGAGCTCTTGAGGATCGAGCGAGCGATGGTTGGTGTGCCAATGGGTCGCGGTGTGGAAAGCGAGGATGTGCCCCTCGGCAAACTCGCGACGCATGATGCCGCGGCCGATGTCGCTGTTGCCGGCCCGGGGCGCACGGGTCTGGACAAAGAACACCGCTTTGATGCCCGGCTGCACAGGATTGTCCTTGAGACTGTCGAGCACCGTGGCCGACGGGTTCCAGAAACTCGAAGCGCTGGGGCCGTCATCGAACGTCAGCAGAAAACGCACGGGGGCCTGAGCCTTCAGACGCGTTTCGGTTTGTGCGGTCATTTCGATGGGCGCGGCGATGCAACCGGCCAACCCCAACACCATGGCCGCTGCACAAAGAAGTCTGAATCCGGATGTCATGTTTTGCCTTGAGCCTGACCGCTGCGGTCATGTTGTCGATTGGCAAAACTCCCTCGCCCTTATCCATCCTTGCGCCCGATTCTGTGAGCCGAGGTTGGATAAGGTACACAGGGTTTGGTTCCGGCGCTCGTTCAGTGAGCCAGTGCCTGCTCAAAGGAACTGTCGATTATCCCCGCCGTGGCCAGCGGTGCCGGCAGCGCTTTCACTTTAAACAGGAAGTCAGCGGTGCTTTGCAGATCCGTGGCTGCCTGTTGATCCACCGGCCCGACGGTCATGTGCGCCTGGCGCAGCCAGTGCCGCGAAACCTCCTGATCGAGATTGGCTTTCTTCGCCCACAGGTCAGCGTACTCATCGGTATGGCTATCGACCCATGCCCGCGCCTGCTTCAAACGTCCGAGAAAATCGGCAATCGCCTCACGCTTGCTGTCGATGGACGGCGTCGAAGCCGCAATCGCACTGAGCCCCGGCATCAGATTTTTCGCCGTGAGAATCGGTCGAGCGCCGGAGAATACAATCTGCTGGGAAATGTACGGTTCCCACACCGGAAAGGCGTCGATGCTGCCCTGCGGCAAAGCGGCGGCGGCATCGATCGGCATCAGCTTGACGAAGTCGACGTAATTCTCTGGCAGTCCTCCCTGCTCCAGCGCACGCAAGGTCAGTTGCTGGCTCCAGGCGCCGGGCCAGTAAGCGACTTTCTTGCCTTTCAGGTCGGCGATGGTTTTCACCGGAGAATCCTTGGGCACCAGCAACGCAATCGTGTCCGGATTCTGGCGGGACACGCCGATCAATTTCACCGGTGCCTGCTTCGCTGCCAGAAAGAGAAAACCGGAATCGCCGAGGAATCCCAGATCAATCGCTCCGGTTTGCAGAGCCTCCGCCAACGGTGCGGCCGCCTGGAAATGCTTCCAGTCGACCGTATAAGGCGCGTCTTTCAACACACCGGAGGCTTCAATCGAAGCGCGGATGTTGTAGTAGTTCTGGTCACCGACATGCAGGACCAATGGTTCGGCTGCGTAGGAAAACGGCGAGGTAAACAGGGCAGCGGTCAGCGCGCTGCGTAGGAAACGGGAAAGCTTCATGACGAGTCCTGCAAATTGAATTGCATAGAACATAACGCTGTTAAATCACCACTTTGAAATTCGATTAATGCATAAGCTCAGCACCGGGGATTTTCACTGTCCGCACAGCAACAGTGGCAGATCACACTGTTCGCGGAGCAACAGTGAAACTTCGACGTTTTTCAATGAAACCCTTGTAAACCGGCACTTCGGGACACATGGCACAGAGCCTGCAATATTCCATTCATGCAGGAAGCATTCGACAAAAATATCTTTTTGGAAATAAGAAACCTGTGCCTTTGCCGGAGCGTTCCATGAAACTGTCATTGCCGTTTTCCCGTCTCAAAACACTGCTCGCCGCCAGCGCAATGGTATTGAGCCTGCAACCGATGGCTCATGCCGCCGAAACCGCTCCGGCGGAAGTCCACCTGGACTACGCCTATTACTCCCCGGTCAGCCTGGTGCTTAAACATTTCGGTTTCCTCGAAAAAGCCCTGCCGCAGACCAAAGTCAGTTGGGTGTTGAGCCAGGGCAGCAACCGTTCACTGGAGTACCTCAATAGCGGCGGCGTCGATTTCGCCTCCAGCGCCAGCCTCGCCGCCGTACTGAGCCGCGCCAACGGCAGCCCGATCAAATCGGTCTACGTGTACAGCCGCGCTGAATGGACCGCACTGGTCGTGCGCAAAGACGCGCCGTACCAGAGCATCGCCGACCTCAAGGGCAAGAAGATCGCTGCGACCAAAGGCACCGACCCGTATCTGTTTACCCTGCGCAGCCTGCAACAGGCCGGGCTGAAAAAGGACGATGTGGAATTGGTCCACCTGCAACACCCCGACGGCCGCACCGCACTGGAAAAAGGCGATGTCGACGCTTGGGCCGGCCTCGATCCGCACATGGCCGCCAGTCAGGTACAGGCCGGTTCGCGCTTGTTGTATCGCAACCCGGCGTTCAACAGTTACGGCGTGGTCAGCGTTACCGAGCAGTACGCCAAAGAACATCCGCAAACCATCGACACGGTAATCAAAGCCTACGAACAAGCTCGCGAATGGGCGCTGAAAAATCCTGATGAGTTCGCCGCGCTGTTGGCCAAGGAATCGGGACTGCCGCTGGACGTGGCCAAATTGCAGCTGTCGCGCACAGACTTGAGCAGTCCGCAACTGACCGCCAGTGATGTCGTCGCCTCGAAAGCCGCCGCGCCGATCCTGGTTTCCGAAGAACTGGTGCGCCGTGGCGTCAATGTCGATCAAGTCATCGACCAACTGCTCGACAGCGGTGTGCAGCAAGCCGTCGCCCGCCAGTAATCGAACAGCCTCACGACGAATCCGCGCACGTCGCGGATTCGTCGTGAGCGGAGCCAACGCCATGACCAGTCACAGCAAAGACCTGCCCGCGCCACTCACAACGCCGCGTCGGCAACCACCCATTTTTAACCCGACATGGCAGCGCCGATTCAAAGGCCTCGCCCTGCCGGCGCTGATCATCATCGCGCTGGAAATCATCGTGCGTATCGGCTGGTTGCCGTCCTATCAAATGCCGGCGCCGAGCGAGATCGCCCTGACCCTCACTGATCTTGCCGAAGGCGCGCTGTGGAAACACATCGGTGCCAGTCTGATTCGCGTGCTGCTGGGCTTTGCCATCGGTGCCAGTCTGGCGCTGGTGTTCGCCGCATGGGTGGGATTGAGCCGTGAAGCCGAGGCGTATCTGGAGCCGACCTTCGCCGCGCTGCGCTCGATTCCGAGCCTGGCGTGGGTGCCGCTGTTGCTGCTGTGGCTGGGCATCGACGAGACCTCGAAAATCGTTTTGATCGCCATCGGCGCGTTCTTTCCGGTGTACGTCAACGTGGTCGCGGCGATTCGCAACATCGACCGCAAACTGGTCGAGGTCGGCCATATCTACGGCTTCAGCCGCCTGCAACTGGTGCGGCGGATTCTCCTGCCCGCCGCCCTGCCCGGGCTGTTCACGGGACTGCGCAGCGGCATGAGCCTGGCATGGATGTTTCTCGTCGCCGCCGAACTGATCGCCGCGACCAAAGGCCTCGGCTACCTGCTCAGTGACGGCCGGGAAACATCGCGCCCGGACATCGTACTGGCCGCGATTATCGTGCTCGCCCTGCTCGGCAAACTCAGCGACGGCTTGCTCGCCGCGCTGGAACGTCGCTGGCTGAGATGGCGCGACACGTTCACCGGTCAGGCCGCCAGGGAGTGAGTCGCCGGGCCGACTAAGCTGACATCGTCCACCAGGAGATTCAGCCGATGTGCGGAAGACTCTCGCAGTACCATGGCATTCACGACTTTGTCGCGGTGCTGAGCATTCCCGATGCGCTGATCAATCACGTCGGCGATGCACCGCTGGCGCGTTATAACGCCGCGCCGACCACCACACTGGCGGTTCTCCACCAGCACGAGCAACGTATCTATGCCGACAATTTGCGCTGGGGCTGGCGCCCGCACTGGGCCAAGGATCGCGCTGCGCCAATCAATGCCCGGGTAGAGAAAGTTGCCCACGGGCCATTCTTCCGGGCGATCTGGCGTCAGCGCTTGATCGTCCCCATCGACAACTGGTTCGAGTGGGTTGATACACAGGATAAAAGCCGACAACCGTGGCTGATCCGTCGGGCGGATCATGGGCCGGTTTTCTGCGCCGCCATCGGGCAATTTCCCACACCCGGCACAGACCCTCGCGACGACGATGGTTTCGTGATCATCACCGCCGACAGTGCGGGCGGCATGCTCGACATTCATGATCGTCGCCCCGTGGTGCTGTGTGCAGAGTTGGCGCGCGAATGGCTCGATCCTGCAACACCCGTGGAGCGCGCCGAGCAAATGCTGCTGTTCGAGGGTGAGGCCGCAGAGACGTTCGAGTGGCACAAGGTCGACAAAGCCGTGGGCAATGCGCGCAACCAAGGCGCCGGCCTCATTGCCGAAGTCGTCTAAAAATCTCCCCACACCGCACGTTCTTTATGTAGGACCTGCCGCAGGCTGCGATCTTTTGACTTTGGGCTCGAAGATCAAAAGATCGCAGCCTGCGGCAGCGCCTACAGGGTGATGCGTGATCTTTACAGGGGGTGTTTCAGCCTTGAGACAAGGCCAATGAAACAATCGTTTGAGCGAACTAACCGCCTGTCTGACATTTCAACCGTCATACATACATTTAGTTGCACTACGGATAGCATGCGCGCCGCATTTCCAATTGGCATACCAGTTGACCAAAGAGTCAACAAAACCAGGAATCCCCTACAATTTTACCAAGCCTTGCAGAGAACTAAGTTGCGCGACGATTTTGCAATCAAACAGGCCAACGGCCTGGAGTGTATTTATCTGTCCATGACAGAACGCTTTCAACTCGACTGTTTTATCGGCCACTACATCAAGACTCGAAACCTGCGTTCAGTGCCTGACATCGAACGTATCCTGCGCACCACCCTCGAAGGGTATCCCGGCCATCCGCCGGTGATGGTCAACGAGCTCAATGCCTGGATCGACAAAACGTTGGGTTATCGGGCGGCACACCCCGACTTCACGCAGTTGGAAGATATCTGAAACGCAAAAAGCCCCGCTCATGCGGGGCTTTTTGTTTCCGTCGTTCAGGGCTTCAAAGGACGTTCCTGATCCCGATCCGACAGCTCTCTGCTGTCGTCGTGTTTCCAGGTTTGCTCTTCTCTTTTCTTTTGCTTTTCGATCTCCGCTTCTGTTGGCTCATCCTTTTCATCCGGACGCGTTTTCTCGGTTGCCATGCTCACCTCGCTTGCAGAAGGAGTTCACATCGATAAAGCGTAGATCAGTTTTCATCAGACAACTTACAACCACCAACGCAGCAAAAAGAAAAAACCCATGCTCAATAACATGCTCAGTAGCGTACTGCGCGTATAGATCACCAGTCCGATCGCCACCAGCGAACTAAGCAAATACGGGTTATCCCACTGCAGATTCAGCTGTTTCTCCGGCATGAATACAATCGGCCCACAGATTGCCGTCAACATGCCCGGCACCGCGAAACCGAGAAACTGCCGTGCGTTACTGCTCAGACGCACCGGCAAACGCGGCTCAAGAAACACATAGCGGTTGAGGAACACCAGCAACCCCATCCCGACAATCACCGCCCAAACCATCATGTGCGCCCCCGATACAGCTTGTTGCAGATAAACCCTGCGGTCATCCCGGCCAGTCCCGACAGGACGAGCGCCGAGCCCCATTGCCAATAACTGAACAACACCGAACAGAACAGCGACACCGCCACGCAGACCACGGTCGGCACGTTGCGCACCACCGGTGTGATCAGGGCAATGAAGGTCGCGGCAATCGAAAAGTCCAGGCCCAGGTGCTCAAGGCCTGGAATGCTGCTGCCCAGGACAATTCCGGCGAAGGTAAACAGGTTCCACGCGATGTAGAACGTCAGGCCGACACCCAAGGCATACCAGCGATTGAACTGCTGCCGGTCATGCTGGCTGGTCAGGGCGAACAATTCGTCGGTGAGCAAAAAGCCCAGGCCGATTCGCCAACGCCCCGGCAGCGGAGAAATCACCGAGCGCATGCTCATGCCGTACAACAGATGTTGCGAGGTCAGCAGCAGCGTGGTCAGCAGAATCGAGAAGATCCCGGCACCGCCCTTGAGCATGCCGATTGCCACCAACTGGGCGGCGCCGGCGAACACAATGCTCGACAAGCCCTGCCCTTGCAGTGGCGTGAGGTTGGCTTCAATCGCCATGGAGCCGGCGAGCAGCCCCCACGGCGCGGTCGCCAGAGACAGCGGCATGATCGCCGCAGCGCCGCGAAGAAACGCACTGCGCGGCATAAGTGAGTCAGACATAACGCTTTTCAACCCAGGAAAACGGTCGACGACTGTGCCAGCAAAAACACCGCCCGGTCTTGAACAATCTTGCGCAATTGCCCAGGCCCTGCGCGTAACATAGCGCCATTCACAATTGCGTCAGGGAGACGACATGCTGTACCGAATCGCAGCCGACGGGCTGGTGCTGTTTCATTTGCTGTTCATTCTGTTCGTGCTGTTCGGCGGGCTGCTGGTCCTCAAGTGGCCACGGTTGATGTGGCTGCAGCTGCCGGCCGCCGCGTGGGGCTTTGCGGTCGAGGTGTTGCACCTGATCTGTCCGCTGACCTACTGGGAAAACCTGATGCGCCACGCCGCCGGGCAAACCGAATACGCCGGCGGCTTCATCGAGCATTACATCTGGCCGATCATTTACCCGGCGGGGCTGACCCCGGGGATTCAAATGGTGCTGGGCAGCGTGGTTCTGGCAGTCAACCTGCTGGTGTACGGGCGCCTGATTCGTTCGTGGAAACAGCGCCGCGCCAGCCGCATCGCGCTTTAACGCGACGCGGGTTTCAAGGCTTGCAGCCACGCCGGATCAAGGCGTGGCTGATCGATGTCGAGCCCCAGCGCCTGCATCCGCTCTTTATGGGCTTCGACTTCCCGGTGCAGTTGCGCATGATCGCTGGAGTTACCGTCCAGTTCATGCATTTGCGTCAGCCCCAGGTGATAGAAACGCAACACCTTCATTGCCGTCGGATCATTCTTCTCGACCGCTGCCGTCACCTGGTGCATCACATTGGTGACGCTCATCAGGCTGCGTTTGAGCCGCCAGCTATACACCGCCGGCGCCATCCACGTCTGGTTCCAGAAGCGCCCGCGCAACAGCGCCGCAGTCAACAGGAACGCGACAAACACGCCGCCGACATTGAAGCGCAGGTTATCGCCCCCGGGTTCGCCGAACAGCGCGACTGCCGCCGTGGAAAACAACATCGCCAGCACCAGAAACAGCACCGCGATGATCACTGTGCTGCGCCGGGTCTGCTGGCGAAAAGTGGCGGCGTCCATCGGCTGAATCTCGAACATCAGTTATGACTTCCTTGAGCGACAAAAAGAGCAACGGAAAAAACTCGCCCGCGCATTATCGCCTCTGCGAAGGATTTAGCTATGCTGGGGCTCCTTTTCATCTTTTCAGCGTCCAACGGGGACATGGCGGTACAGCGCAGATCGTGCCATCTTCATTCATGGATACACACTATTCGGATGCCATTCGCCTGGTTTTGGGATGACATCGTTTTAAGGATCATTGCATGACCCAACGACACGTAATCAATGCCTCGGTCAGCCCGAAAGGCAGCCTGGAAACCCTTTCTCAACGTGAAGTTCAGCAACTGAGCGAAGCCGGATCCGGCAGCACCTATACCCTCTTCCGCCAGTGCGCCCTGGCCATCCTCAATACCGGCGCGCATGTCGACAACGCCAAGACCATCCTTGAAGCCTACAAAGATTTCGAAATCCGCATTCACCAACAGGATCGCGGTGTACGCCTGGAGCTGCTGAACGCTCCGGCCGATGCTTTCGTCGACGGCGAAATGATCGCCAGCACCCGCGAAATGCTTTTCAGCGCCCTGCGCGACATCGTCTACACCGAGAACGAACTCGACAGCCAACGCATCGACCTGAGCACCTCGCAAGGCATCAGCGACTACGTTTTCCATCTGCTGCGCAACGCACGCACCTTGCGCCCGGGCGTCGAGCCGAAAATCGTCGTGTGCTGGGGCGGTCATTCGATCAACACCGAAGAATACAAATACACCAAGAAAGTCGGTCACGAACTGGGCCTGCGCAGCCTCGACATCTGCACCGGCTGCGGTCCCGGTGTGATGAAGGGCCCGATGAAGGGCGCGACCATCGCTCACGCCAAACAACGCATTCACGGCGGCCGCTACCTCGGCCTGACCGAGCCGGGCATCATCGCCGCCGAAGCGCCGAACCCGATCGTCAACGAACTGGTGATCCTGCCGGACATCGAAAAACGTCTGGAAGCGTTCGTGCGGGTTGGCCACGGCATCATCATCTTCCCGGGCGGCGCCGGTACCGCTGAAGAATTCCTCTACTTGCTGGGCATCCTGATGCATCCGGACAACGAGGGCTTGCCGTTCCCGGTGATCCTGACCGGGCCGAAACATGCCGCGCCGTATCTGGAGCAGCTCGACGCGTTCGTCATCGCGACTCTCGGTGAAGCCGCCAAACAGCACTACGAAATCATCATCGACGACCCGGCCGAAGTGGCGCGTCAGATGACTCAGGGCCTGAAAGCGGTGAAGCAGTTCCGCCGCGAACGCAACGACGCGTTCCACTTCAACTGGTTGCTGAAGATCGACGAAGGCTTCCAGCGTCCGTTCGATCCGACCCACGAAAACATGGCCAACCTCAAGTTGCACCGCGACCAGCCACCGCACGAACTGGCGGCCAACCTGCGTCGGGCGTTCTCGGGGATCGTTGCGGGTAACGTCAAGGACAAGGGCATCCGCCTGATCGAGGAGCACGGGCCGTACCAGATCCGCGGTGACGCGGCGATCATGCAACCGCTGGACGCACTGCTCAAAGCCTTCGTCGCCCAACACCGGATGAAACTGCCGGGCGGCGCGGCGTATGTGCCGTGCTATCGAGTGGTGGCGTAACTCTTTCACTTACCACGCTACAAATGTAGGAGCGAGCCTGCTCGCGATAGCGGTAGATCAGTCACCTTTTATATCGACTGAACCACCGCTATCGCGAGCAGGCTCACTCCTACAGGTTCTGTGGTGTAGCACAAATGGTGTTTACAACCAGAGTCCTGTGGGAGCGAGCCTGCTCGCGAAGAGGCCCGAAAGAGCACCTCAATTTTCCGACGTCCCCACCAACCGCGCCGCCAGTGCCTTGGCCTGCAACGCCACATCCGTCACCGCCGTACTCTCCCACCACATCCCGCGCAGCGGCGGCCCCATGGCGAATAACCGATTTGCGACCTGCCCGTTTTCGTTCAGCACCGCACCGTCAATCGCAGCCGCAATCCCCAACGCCAACGGCCCCGGCCGCACCAATCCACGGGCCAGCAACTGCTGAGGCAATGGCCTGGCAACACGCCGCCAGTCGTATTCGATCCCGCTGGAATTGATCAATGCCGCTCCCTGCATCAAGCAAGTTTCGGTTTCACCCCGGCGACGAATGCGGATACTCACCCCGCCCTCCACGCGCGGCTCAACCCCTTTAAAAGAAGCCGCGTGAATCCGCAGCCGTCCCTCTGCAGATAAACGCTCGACCAACTGCGCACTCAGCGGCGGCGAACGATGATGATGGCTTTCCCACCACGGCCGCACATGACGTACGAATTGTCGACGCTGCACGTCAGTTGCCTGACTCCACAATCGGCCGATGTGCATCCGAACCGTGTCCAGCGGCGCCTGCCAATCGATGCCTTGGGCGATGGCGTCACGGCAATGCCGGCGCAGTTCGCGCAACAACTTTCGCGGCGAGCGAATGTTGTGATTTTCAGCGAGGAAATCCACCCAGGCTGGCGGTTGCCGCCGCACATGGGGCAGCAAACCGTGACGGGAGAACACTTCAATAGGCCCGCGATGCCCGGCCTGTTCCAGCGACACCACGGCATCGACCATGGTCAGGCCGGAACCGATGATCAGCACGGTCGATAGCGGATCGAGCTGGCGCATGGCCGCGACATCCCATGGATCGAGTGCGGCGGCATTCAGGCCGCTGGACTCTTTCTGTGGCGTACGCGCAGCGGGGAACATGCCTGTAGCGAGTACCGCGTAGGCGCCCCGCAATGCCTCGCCATCGCTCAAAGTGATCTGCACCGAATCAGCTTCAGTTTGCAGGTCGACGACTTCTGCGCAGATATGTTCGACGGTCGAACCGTATTGCTCGCCGACCTTTCGTGCTTCAGCCAAACGCTGCTGCACATAGACACCAAACAGTCCACGCGGTGGGAACAACTCACTGATCGGCACATTCTGCTCGGCAGACTCCGGCCAGCCTCCGGCGGCAATATGTTCGGTCAGCCATTGCGTCAGATCATCCGGGTTATCCGGATCAACGCTCATGCGTGCGGCATTGCCGTTGAGCGTGTGGCCCAATTCGACAGCGCTGTAGGCTTCGCCTCGGCCAAGTTCGGCGCGCGGTTCAATAATCAGAATCGTGCGCTGAACGGGCAGACGCAACAATTGCGTCGCGAGCATCGTGCCACTGAGGCCACCACCGATGATCAGGATGTCTGCAAAACGGGAAGAAACAAATGACTCCGTGTGGATCTGCTCACGCATAGCTGTTTACTAAGAGAGTTTATTCCGGGTAACAGTATGCTTAATCGCTGCTCTTATCAGCTCGTCTTTTTTAATGCCTGGGAGGGATCCCCACCAAATAAAGCAGTCGACGAGAACCGGAGGTTAGCGAAATAAATCCCGTCTGATCGCACAGACGGGCTGCTCCACCTCAACTCACCTATTTTTCAACGGCGGGAACAATCTTGTAAAAAGCCTTCTCCGAGGGAGAATCATTCCCGCCCCCACCGACATAAACGACGTAGTAAAACGGGATATTCCTGTTGTCTGAATATTTCTCTAAAACTTTTTTCGGGATCTTAAGTTCGCCCCCAGCCTCCGGATCCAGTTCTATCGAACCCACTGACTCCGCGGATTCTCCGATGAATACATCAGCCTCGTCACCATCCGTAGGGTTTGGCACCGGATGAATAACAGCTGTGGCGAATTCACCTAGGTTCTGAAGGCTAATAACGCCATCCACGGCTTCTTTAATACTGAGTGGCTTGAGCATTTGATCATTCCTTTTTAAATGTCCAATGGAGTTTGTTGCGATGCCATTGGAACCACACAGACTCCCTTCGTCTACTGTCAGAAATTACAGGTACCACTACTTTTCCGATCAGCGGCAGTCTAGAACTAGATCACCACATTTCGTACAAATCGCGCCGCCACGTCGCCATCATTGCGATAGGCATGCGGCTGGTTGCTGGCAAACATGAAAAACTCACCGGTGCCGATGTGCTGCGGCTGATCGCCGAGCATTAACGTCAAGCAACCTTCGAACACATAGATCTGCTCGCTCCAGCCGTCGGCATCCGGCTGGGAGGGATAGACCTCGCCCGGTTGCAGGCACCATTCCCACTGCTCGACTTCGCGGGTGGCGGTGGCTTTGGACAACAACACTGCTTTGCTGCCGGGGATCTTCCCGGCCCATGCCACTTCATTGATACGGCTCGGATCGCGGGCATCGGGCGCCTGGATCAAATCGCTGAAAGCAACGTCGAGGGCTTCGGCAACGCGGTCGAGGGTGGTCAGGCTGACGTTCTTTTCGCCAGCCTCGATCGCCACCAGCATGCGTCGACTGACTCCGGACTTTTCCGCCAGCGCGGTCTGGCTCATGTCGGCGGCATGACGCAGCCGCCGGACATTCAGGCTGACGTGTTGCAGAACGGAGGCTCGTTGGTGGGAATCTTTGTGCACTATATTGCTCACTCGCTGAGGTTGGGCAGTATACTGCGCAACGTTGGGCGCATTGTGCGTCCTGTCTTTTAAAGTGCGCAAGGTCATGACGTCCGTGAACAGCCCCCAAACACCGCTTCGCTTCAACCGCTTCAGCAAGGCCGAGTGCGTGCTGGTGCTGATCACCATGGTCTGGGGCGGCACTTTTTTGCTGGTTCAACACGCGATGACCGTCAGCGGCCCGATGTTCTTCGTCGGCCTGCGCTTTGCCGCTGCTGCGTGCATCGTTGCGCTGTTCTCGTGGCGTCATCTGCGTGAACTGACCTTGTTCGAACTCAAGGCCGGTGCCTTTATCGGCGTGGCAATCATGCTCGGTTACGGCTTGCAGACGGTCGGGTTGCAAACTATTCCGAGCAGTCAGTCGGCATTCATCACCGCGTTGTATGTGCCGTTCGTGCCATTGCTGCAATGGCTGGTGCTCGGGCGGCGTCCAGGATTGATGCCGAGCATCGGCATCATGCTGGCGTTTAGCGGGTTGATGTTGCTGTCCGGGCCGTCCGGGGCTTCGCTGAACTTCAGTCCCGGGGAGATTGCCACGCTGATCAGCGCCATCGCGATTGCTGCCGAGATCATTCTGATCAGCACCTACGCCGGCCAGGTCGATGTGCGCCGGGTGACCGTGGTGCAGCTGGCAACGACCTCGGTGTTGTCATTTCTGCTGGTGGTGCCAACGGGTGAGGTGCTTCCGGACTTCTCCTTGACCCTGCTGGTGACGGCTTTGGGCCTGGGCGCGGCGAGTGCGGCGATTCAGGTGGCGATGAACTGGGCGCAGAAGAGCGTTTCGCCGACCCGGGCCACGTTGATCTATGCCGGTGAGCCGGTGTGGGCCGGGATTGTCGGGCGGATCGCCGGGGAACGACTGCCGGCGATTGCGTTGGTGGGGGCCGGGTTGATTGTGGCGGCGGTGATTGTCAGTGAGCTGAAGACCAAGGGCAAATCTGAAGTCTCCGAGACAGAATTGGAGCAAGAGACTCAAGGTTGAGAGTTTCAGCGTCTGATCAATTGCTATCGCGAGCAGCCTCATTCCTACAATTGAAATGCGTTCCCCCTGTAGGAGTGAGCCTGCTCGCGATAGGGCCACCACAGGCAACATCCCTCCACCTGAAACAATGCCAAACAGTTAATTCCAGACTACTTTGTAGGATTCTGAGACATCCTGGCGTTTGGTGATCGGGGAGCTGGCACGTATGATGCTTCACAAACTTCCGCAGATTAGAAGCCTATGTCCCTGATAGTTCTACTGCTTCTGCCATTCATTGGCAGCTGTCTGGCAGCGGTGCTGCCACACAACGCGCGTAATACCGAATCCCTGCTGGCAGGTCTGGTCGCTCTGATCGGCACCGTCCAGGTCGCGCTGTTGTACCCGCAAATTGCCCACGGCGGCGTGATCCGCGAAGAGTTCATGTGGCTGCCCAGTCTCGGTCTGAACTTCGTTCTGCGCATGGACGGCTTTGCCTGGCTGTTCTCGATGCTGGTGCTGGGTATCGGCACCCTCGTCTCTTTATATGCCCGCTATTACATGTCGCCGGACGACCCGGTGCCGCGTTTTTTCGCGTTTTTCCTGGCGTTCATGGGCGCCATGCTCGGCCTGGTGATCTCCGGCAACCTGATCCAGATCGTGTTCTTCTGGGAGTTGACCAGCCTCTTCTCGTTCCTGCTGATCGGCTACTGGCACCACCGCGCCGACGCACGCCGTGGCGCCTATATGGCGCTGATGGTCACGGGTGCGGGGGGATTGTGCCTGCTGGCGGGGGTCATGATCCTCGGCCATGTCGTCGGCAGCTATGACCTGGACAAGGTCCTGGCCGCCGGCGATCAGATTCGCGCACATACCCTCTACCCTATTCTGCTACCCCTCATCCTCATCGGCGCCCTCAGCAAAAGCGCCCAGTTCCCCTTCCATTTCTGGCTACCGCACGCAATGGCGGCGCCCACCCCGGTTTCCGCTTATCTGCACTCGGCAACCATGGTCAAGGCCGGGGTGTTCCTGCTCGCGCGCCTGTGGCCGTCACTGTCCGGCAGTGAAGAATGGTTCTACATCGTCAGCGGCGCAGGCGCGTGTACGCTGCTGCTCGGCGCCTATTGCGCAATGTTCCAGAACGACCTCAAGGGTCTACTCGCCTACTCGACCATCAGCCACCTCGGCCTGATCACTTTGCTGCTGGGTCTGAACAGTCCGCTGGCGGCAGTCGCGGCGGTGTTCCACATCCTCAACCACGCGACGTTCAAGGCCTCGCTGTTCATGGCCGCCGGCATCATCGACCACGAAAGCGGCACGCGGGATATCCGCAAGCTCAGCGGTCTGATCAAACTGATCCCGTTCACCGCGACGCTGGCGATGGTTGCCAGCGCTTCGATGGCCGGCGTGCCGTTGCTCAACGGTTTCCTCTCGAAAGAAATGTTCTTCGCCGAAACCGTGTTCATTAACGCCACGGCGTGGGTTGAAGCCGCACTGCCGATTGTCGCGACCATCGCTGGCACCTTCAGCGTCGCCTACTCGTTGCGCTTCACTGTCGACGTGTTCTTCGGCCCCACCGCCACCGACCTGCCGCACACCCCGCACGAACCGCCGCGCTGGATGCGGGCGCCGGTCGAATTGCTGGTGTTCACCTGTCTCGTCGTGGGGATCTTCCCGGCCCAAGTGGTCGGCCCGCTACTGGCGGCTGCCGCGCTGCCTGTGGTCGGCGGAACGTTGCCGGAGTACAGCCTGGCGATCTGGCACGGCCTGAACGCGCCGATGATCATGAGCCTGATCGCCATGTCCGGTGGCATCGTGGTTTATCTGTTGCTGCGTAATCAGCTCAAGCGTGGCCGCTTCAAATATCCGCCACTGGTAGGCCGCTTCAACGGCAAGCGCCTGTTCGAGCGCAGTCTGGTGGTGATGATGCGCATGGCCCGTCGTGTAGAACGCCGACTCGGCACCCGACGCCTGCAAATGCAACTGTTCCTGATGGTGTTCGCGGCGGTACTCGCCGGCCTGATCCCGATGCTGCACAGCAGCCTGAGCTGGGGCGACCGGCCGAAGATTCCGGGTTCCATCGTCTTCGTGACCCTGTGGCTGCTGGCGATTGCCTGCGCCCTTGGCGCCGCGTGGCAGGCCAAGTATCACCGTCTCGCCGCCCTGACCATGGTCAGCGTCTGCGGCTTGATGACCTGCGTGACGTTCGTCTGGTTCTCTGCCCCAGATCTGGCGCTGACGCAACTGGCGGTCGAAGTGGTCACCACCGTGCTGATCCTGCTGGGCCTGCGCTGGCTGCCGCGACGCATCGAAGAAGTCTCGCCACTGCCGAGCAGCCTGCGCAAGGCGCGTATTCGCCGTCTGCGCGACTTGCTGCTGTCGATCGCCGTGGGCGGCGGAATGGCGCTGCTGTCTTACGCCATGCTCACCCGGCAGACACCGAACGACATCTCTTCGTTCTACCTCAGTCGCGCCATGCCCGAGGGCGGTGGCAGCAACGTGGTCAACGTGATGCTGGTGGACTTCCGTGGCTTCGACACCCTCGGTGAAATCACCGTGCTGGTTGCGGTAGCGCTGACCGTGTTCGCCCTGCTGCGCCGCTTCCGCCCACCGAAAGAAAGCCTGCAACTGCCGGCCCAGCAACGCTTGCTGGCACCGGACGTGGTCACCGATCTGGTCAACCCGCGTTCGGCCAGCGACACCGCGCTCGGCTTCATGATGGTGCCGGCGGTACTGGTGCGCCTGCTGCTGCCGATTGCGCTGGTGGTGTCGTTCTATCTGTTCATGCGCGGGCACAATCAGCCGGGCGGCGGTTTTGTCGCGGGGCTGGTGATGTCGGTGGCGTTCATCCTGCAATACATGGTCGCCGGCACGCAGTGGGTCGAGGCGCAAATGAGCCTGCGGCCGTTGCGCTGGATGGGCACCGGTTTGCTGTTCGCCACTGCCACCGGGCTCGGCGCGATGGTGGTCGGGTATCCGTTCCTCACCACGCATACCTGGCATTTCACCCTGCCGCTGCTGGGTGACATCCATATCGCCAGTGCGCTGTTCTTTGATATCGGCGTGTACGCCGTGGTGGTCGGTTCGACGCTACTGATCCTCACCGCCCTCGCCCACCAATCGGTGCGTGGTCACAAGACTGCGTCGCTGCCCAAGTCCGTCGCCAGCAAAGGAGCCGTCTGATGGAAGAAGTCATCGCAATCGCCATCGGCGTCCTCGCCGCTTCCGGCGTCTGGCTGATCCTGCGACCACGAACCTTTCAAGTGGTCATGGGCCTGTGCCTGCTGTCGTACGCGGTCAACCTGTTCATTTTCAGCATGGGCAGCCTGTTCATCGGCAAGGAGCCGGTGATCAAGGACGGTGTGACGCAAGACTTGCTGCACTACACCGACCCGCTGCCACAGGCGCTGGTACTCACCGCGATCGTTATCAGTTTTGCCATGACTGCACTGTTCCTCGTCGTTCTGCTTGCTTCGCGCGGCCTGACCGGCACTGACCACGTTGACGGCCGGGAGCCTAAAGAATGATGGCGATGACTCACCTGATCGCCGCACCGATTTTGCTGCCGCTGCTGACCGCCGCGATCATGCTGATGCTCGGCGAGCGACACCGGCCGCTGAAGGCGAAAATCAACCTGTTCTCCAGCCTCGTCGGCCTGTTCATTTCGGTGTTGCTGCTGCAATGGACGCAGACCACCGGCGTGCCGGGTTCGATCGGCGTGTACCTGCCGGGCAACTGGCAGGCGCCGTTCGGCATTGTGCTGGTGGTCGATCGCCTGTCCGCGTTGATGCTGGTGCTGACCGGGATCATCGGCGTCAGCGCCCTGCTCTTCGCCATGGCGCGCTGGGACGGTGCCGGTTCGAGCTTCCACGCGCTGTTCCAGATTCAGTTGATGGGTCTGTATGGCGCGTTCCTGACGGCGGATCTGTTCAACCTGTTCGTGTTCTTCGAAGTGCTGCTCGCCGCTTCTTATGGCCTGTTGCTGCACGGCTCGGGGCGCGCGCGCGTGTCCTCGGGCCTGCATTACATCTCGATCAACCTACTCGCCTCGTCGCTGTTTCTGATCGGCGCGGCGCTGATCTACGGCGTCACCGGCACGCTGAACATGGCCGACCTGGCACTGAAGATTCCGCTGGTACCGGAAGCCGACCGTGGCTTGTTGCATGCCGGCGCGGGGATTCTCGCCGTAGCGTTCCTGGCCAAGGCCGGCATGTGGCCGCTGAACTTCTGGCTGGTGCCGGCCTACTCTTCGGCCAGTGCACCGGTGGCGGCGATGTTCGCGATCATGACCAAGGTCGGCGTCTATACCCTGCTGCGTCTGTGGACGCTGCTGTTTTCCGGGCAAGCCGGGGCGTCGGCATTCTTCGGCGGTGACTGGCTGATTTACGGCGGCATGGCGACCATGGCCTGCGCGGCGCTGGCGATTCTTGCCGCACAACGCCTGGAGCGCATGGCCAGTCTGAGCATTCTGGTCTCGGCGGGGATCCTGCTGTCGGCCGTCGGTTTCGCTCAGCCGAACCTGATCGGCGCGGCGCTGTTTTATCTGGTCAGCTCAACCCTGGCCTTGAGCGCGCTGTTCCTGCTGGCCGAGTTGATCGAGCGTTCGCGTTCGGCCAACGAAATCCCGCTGGAAGACGAAAGCGAACTGCTGCCGCGCCCGCAGGAATCCTTGCAACCGCCCAAAGGCATCAACCTCGACGACGAACAGAAAGCCGTGGTCGGCCAGGTCATCCCGTGGACCATGGCGTTTCTCGGCCTGAGCTTCATTGCCTGCGCCCTGCTGATCATCGGCATGCCGCCGCTGTCCGGGTTCATCGGCAAACTCAGCCTGATCGGCGCACTGCTCAATCCGCTGGGACTGGGTACCGGCGCAACGATTTCCAATGCCGCGTGGGCCTTGCTGGCGCTGTTGATCCTGTCAGGGCTGGCATCGTTGATGGCGTTCTCGCGCCTCGGCATCCAACGCTTCTGGACACCGGAAGAACGCCCTTCGCCGCTCCTGCGCAAACTCGAATGCGCGCCGATTTTCCTGCTGCTGGGCTTGAGCATCGCTCTGACTTTCAAGGCTGAACCGCTGCTGCGCTACACCCAGGCCACGGCCGATGCCCTGAACAATCCGCAGCAATACGTCATGGCGGTGCTCGGCACCCGCGCGGTGCCCAGTCCGGAAGCCAAGGCCGCGATGCTGGAGGTACAGCCATGAAGCGCGTGTTTCCGGCTCCGTTACTCTCTCTGGCACTGTGTGCGTTGTGGTTGACCCTGAACCTGTCGATCAGCCCGGGCAACCTGCTGCTCGGCGCAATACTGGGCTTTGCTGCACCTTTGATGATGCGCAAATTGCGTCCGAAACAAGTGCGCATTCGCCGTCCGGGGACGATTCTGCGTTTGTTCCTCCTGGTCGGCCGCGATGTCGTGGTATCGAACCTGATCGTCGCCTGGGGCGTGCTCAACGCCGGTCGCCGCCCACCTCGTTCGTGTTTCGTGAAAGTACCGCTGGACCTGCGCGATGCTCATGGCCTGGCCACATTGTCGATGATCTGCACGGTGGTGCCCGGCACAGTGTGGTCGGAGCTGGCGCTGGATCGCAGCATTCTGTTGCTGCACGTCTGGGATCTGGATGACGAAGTGCAATTCATCGAGCACTTCAAGAGCACTTACGAGCGGCCGCTGATGGAGATTTTCGAATGAGCCCATTACTGTCCAACGCGATTCTGCTGACGCTGTTCCTGTTCTCGCTGGCCATGGTGCTGACGCTGGTACGCCTGTTCAAAGGGCCGTCAGCGCAGGATCGGGTACTCGCGCTGGACTATCTGTACATCGTGGCGATGCTGATGATGCTGACCCTGGGTATTCGTTACTCCAGTGACACTTACTTCGAAGCGGCGCTGCTGATTGCGCTGTTCGGCTTCGTCGGCTCGTTTGCCCTGGCGAAATTCCTGCTGCGTGGCGAGGTGATTGAATGAACGCGGAACTGTCTCTGTGGGTTGAGATTCCGGTGGCGATTCTGCTGGTCCTCAGCGGCGTGTTTGCGCTGATCGGCGCGACCGGTCTGTTGCGGATGAAGGATTATTTCCAACGCATGCATCCGCCGGCACTGGCTTCGACACTGGGCGCGTGGTGCGTGGCGCTGGCTTCGATCATCTGCTTTTCGGCGCTGAAGTCCGGGCCGGTGCTGCACGCGTGGCTGATTCCGATCCTGCTGGCGATCACCGTGCCGGTGACCACATTGCTGCTGGCCCGGGCGGCGTTGTTCCGCAAACGCATGGCCGGGGATGATGTGCCGGCGGAAGTCAGCAGCCGCCGCACTGAAAGCGGTAGCTGACCCATTAAAAGATCGCAGCCTTCGGCAGCTCCTACATTGGAATGCAACCCCCTGTAGGAGCTGCCGAAGGCTGCGATCTTTAGATCCTGCTTTTCAAACCCAGGCCACTGCCAACAGTCCCGCCCCCAACGCTGCACACAATGGCGAATACACCCAGGTATCCAGCCGCGCAAACCGTGACCCCTTCACGTCCTTGAAAAAACCCACCAGATGCGAATCACCAATCGCCCGGGCAAACATCAATAACGCAATCGCACTGATCACCCATTGCAACGCCTTGTGATGCACCGCCGGCACGCCCCAGCCGACCCGCAGACACACCAGCGCGGCAATCGCCAATAATGCCGCCGCCACCAGCAACGTGATCAAGCCCGAAGGCTTGAACGCCGGCCGCAGCGTCGGCACCAGGCCTGCCACTGGAACTTGCGGCACTGCCGCCACCGCCGCCCATTGTCCGCCCAGCGCCCAATACACATGCACCAGGGCGATCACCGCAAAAACAGTCACCAGCCATTGAGCCAGCACTAAGGTCATGGTTGAAATCCTTGAAAGGGATTTGAACAAATCATCCTAGTCGCAATTTTTTCAAGTGCACGACCGATCAGCGGTACGGTAAAGTGCCGCCCCATGAAATTCTCCCGTACCGATCGTTCACTGCTGGCCTGGATGCTTTATTGCTGCGTCCTGTTCAACGTGTTCGCCTGCAGCATCGGTCACGGACAAATGGTCGGGATGCAGCTCAACGGCATCGGCGGTCAGTTTTGTACGGTTGATCCGGCGACTCAAGCGCCGCTCACCAGCAATCCAACTGAAGAAAAACTACCGACGCTGTCCAAAGCGTTTGGCTGCCCATTGTGCTCGACTGGCGGTATGGGTCCAGCATTCAACTCCAGCCTGACCCTGGCGATCCTGCCAGAGCAACACAGCCCGCCACTAGCGCCCATCGTCAGTGCCGACCTCCCTGCCCGCTTTACCTGGCCCTCCGCCAACCCTCGCGCCCCACCGCTCGCCTGAGTGTCTTTACCTTTTTGATTTTTCAGCTCACTGCGCCAACGCGCGGCGTTTGCCTGTGCGCTGATTCCTAGACAAGCATTCAGGATTCAACGATGAAACAACTCACTCTGCTGGCGAGCCTGTGCGGCTGCCTGTCCGTTAACGTCTGGGCGCAATCCACCGTGGATCTGGCGCCCATCACCATCGATGGCGAATCCGGCACGGAGCCGGGCCTGAGCCTCGACCAATCCAGCGGCATGGCCTCGCGCCTCGGCCTGAGTGTGCGCGACACGCCCGCCTCGGTCGCCATCGCCAACCGCAACGACATCGAACGCCACGGCGCGCAGAACTTCCAGGACGCCGCCAACACCCTGCCCGGGGTCAACGCCAGCGCACCGCCAGGGTTCGGCGGTTTCGTCTCCTATCGCGGTTTCACCAGCAGCCAGATCACCCAGATGTTCAACGGCATCAACGTGTCCGGCGGCCTCGCACGGCCGGTGGACGCGTGGATATACGATCGGGTCGAACTGGTCGGCGGCCCGTCGTCATTGATCAACGGCGCAGGCTCGGTGGGTGGCTCGTTGAACTACGTGACCAAACTGGCAACCCGCGATGAGCAAGCTGTTGAAGGTCGCGTCAGCTACGGCACCTACGACACCACTGAAACCGCTTTCGGCCTCAATCATGTACTGACCGACCCGAGCAGCGATGTGCAGCACTACGCGCGACTGGACGTCAGTCACAACACCAGCAACGGCTACATCGACCGCCAGGAACGCGATGCCTGGAGCGTGGCGTTTTCGCTGCTCAGCGACCTCACGCCGAACCTGTCGCACACCCTGGCCCTGGAATATCAGGATGAACACGAAGACAGCCCGTACTGGGGCACCCCGGTGCTCAACCCCAAGGCCGGCGAGTTGAAGATCGATAAACACAATCGCTTCAACAACTACAACGTCGAGGATGGGCGCTACGAACAGCGAACGATCTGGGTACGCTCGATCATCGACTACCGGATCAACGACAGCACCACCCTGCGCAACACGCTGTATCACCTCGACAGTCAGCGCGATTATCGCAACCTCGAAACCTATCAGTACAACGCCGACAACTCCGCGGTGAACCGTTCGACGGCGTATCAGGTGCGGCATCAGGGCGAACAGAACGGCAACCAGTTCGAGTTGCGTCACGACAATACGCTGCTCGGTCTGGATACCACGTGGTCAGGTGGTTTCGAGTACAAGGTCAACCAGACCACCAACTCGCCGCTCAACGTCAAAGGCGCGAGCACGGTGGACCCGAACAACTATCAGCCCGGGCATTTTTACGACATTCCCGGGACCAATCCGAAGTTGATCAGCGACAAAACCAACGAGGTCACCACCAAAGCGCTGTTTGTGGAAAACCGCTTGGCGCTGACCGACAAACTGTCGCTGCTCACCGGCCTGCGTTATGACGATATCGACCTCGATGTGACCAACCACCGCACCGTCACTGCTGCCAATCCCAAGCACCTCAAACGCAGTTGGGAACCGCTGACCGGTCGTGCCGGTTTGACCTATCAGTTCATCCCGTCGGCCAATGTCTACGTGCAATACAGCACTGCGGCCGAGCAACCGAGCGGCACACAAGACTTCGACGTCTCGACCGGCAAGCAATGGGAAATCGGCAGCAAGTTCGACTATCTGAACGGACGCGGCTCGGCGACGCTGGCTGCCTACACCATCGAACGAAAGGATTTCGCCGTTACCGATCCGCTGGACCCGACCAGCAGCATTCCGGTGGGCCAGCAGACATCAAAAGGCATCGAAATCGCCAGCTCGCTGCGGATCACCGACAAACTGCTGGCCGAGGGCAACTTCGCCTGGGTCGACGCGCAGTACGATGACTTCACGGAAAAGAATGCCGCTGGCGTGGTGGTGTCGCGCAAAGGCAACACGCCAACCAATGTGCCGGATCGGGTCGGCAATCTGTGGCTGACTTATGATTTTTCGCCGCAGTGGCAAGGCGGGGTCGATGCGCGTTACGTGGCCTCGGTCTACGCCGACACGGCCAACACCATGACCGTGCCGTCGTACACGCTGTTTGGCAGCTTCCTCAGCTACAAGGTTGATTCGCACACCACCATCACCGGCCGCGTGCGCAATTTGACCAATGAGGTGTATGCCGAATTTGCGCACGTGTCGCCGGCGTATTACCTGGGCACGCCGCGCACCTTCGAGCTGGCGGTACAAACCCGGTTCTGAATAGACGCTTGACCTGTGGCGAGGGAGCTTGCTCCCGCTCGGCTGCGCAGCAGTCGCAATGTCGGCTAATCCGGTTTTACCGGATAACCGTATTAGCCGGTCTTGGGGCTGCTTCGCAACCCAGCGGGAGCAAGCTCCCTCGCCACAGAAAGCCCTCATCACTGCAGGCTCGCGCTCACCTTGTCCGCCACATCCTTCGGCAGCCACGCCTGCCACACATCCGGATGCGCCTTCATGAAGGCCACTGCCGCGTCTCGAGGAGCCGTGTGTTTCTCGCTCATCTCCGCCAGTGCTTTATTCAATGGCTGGATGGGGAAATCCACCTTGCTGAAAAACGCTGCTATTTCCGGATACTGCTTCTGAAACGGCGTAGACACGCCAATCGACAGCTTTGACGCCAGCGAGCGAGTCGGTTTCGGATTGGGGTTATCGGCGTCGGTCAGGGTCTTCCAGGCCTCGGCATCAAACGGCGGTTCTTCCAGCTGCACCAGTTTGAACTTGCCCAGCAGCGGCGTCGGCGACCAGTAATAAAACAGCACCGGTTTACCGCGACGGATCGAAGAACTGATCTCGGCGTCCAGCGCCGCGCCGGAGCCACTGCGGAAATTGGTGAAATCGTCCTGCAAGCCGTAAGCCGTCAGTTTCTGTTTGTTGACCACTTCCGACGTCCAGCCAATCGGACTGTTGAGGAAACGCCCCTTGCTCGGGGTTTCCGGGTCCTTGAACACGTCCTTGTATTTTTTCAGGTCAGTGACACTGCGCAGGTCCGGCGCCAGGGGTTTGATGCCTTTGGCCGGGTCGCCCTTGATCACGTATTCCGGCACCCACCAGCCTTCGGTGGCGCCCTTGACCGTATCGCCCAGGCTGGCGACTTTGCCTTCGGCCTCGGCCTTGACCCACACCGGACTGCGCCCCGCCCACTCCTCGCCGATGACCTGGATGTCATTGTTGGCCAGCGCGGTCTCGAGGGTGATGGTGGTGCCGGGCAAGGTATCAGTGGGCAATCCGTAGCCCTTTTCGACAATGATCCGCAGGACATCGGTGATCAGGCTGCCGCTTTCCCAGTTCAGGTCGGCAAAATGGATGGGGGCCTCTGCCGCCATGACCGATTGCGCCGAACCCAGCAAAGCGAATGTGGCCACGCTGGCGGCCAGTAACCGTCGAAATCCGTTCATGCATTGCACCTCGTGCTGTTCACAGCAATGGCAGGATGGCCTGAGAGAAGACCGCAAGCCTCTGAATACTCAGTCAACTGACTGTAGACGAGGTTCCTGCTTTTTCAGGGCCAGGGCCCGGACGAGGTTACGAATCAGACTTTTCCTGCAAGCTTTGCAGCTCACGTCTGACCATGCTGGCGTATTCCGCTGGACGCAGTGCGTAGATCTGCGATGCCACCCAACGCAGCCACATGCCTTGCAACTCGGCCTTCGCCGCGAACAACCGCCGAGCCTCCTCGCGCGCGCTGTCGAGGTTCTGCGAATGGAAATCGGCGCGGCTCAAACCACCGATCACTCGCTGGCCTTGAAAGTCACCAGCTCGCCCTTGCGCCACTTCGCGGCTTTGGCGGTGACCGCTTTCAAAGTCTTGGTCAGGCCTTCCTTCAATTGCTGATGGGCGGCAAACACGGTCACCACGCTGTGACCTTCCTTGAACAGGATCGCGTGGCCATCAGCGGTCTCGACGAAGGCGTAATCGCCAAGTCCATAGACCGTCAGTTTGATTTCGCGAAAACGGATGTCCAGCTTGCCGCCTTCGCGGCTGGGCAAGACCGAGGCGCTGAAATGATCGCCGACCTTGAGCTTGAGCCCCGGTTTGTCATCCACCACCAAGGCACTTTCGGTGTCGATTTCAGCGACATAAATGCCTTCGGCGTTTTGCTCGGTGATGTAAACAAAACGCGATTGGAACAGCTTGACCAGCTTTGCACGCAAATCACCCAACACGAACAAAGCATGCATATCGAGATTACTGACTGCCAAAGAAACATCCCCAGATCTGAAAAAACCGCACACGGAAAACGCGCACGGCAAAAAAACGGCCAGGCCGATGGAACTGCCAAATATCCAAATAAAATCCCGAACGGAGCCGCGAATTCGTTCAACGCGAAGTTTGCAAGACTACGGGATTGTCACCCGCGAAACGCCTCCCAATGTCGCCAAAGTTCGAAGGAAAAATCCTTACCGGCTGCCAGAGAAGACTGACTACGAACTTTAGGGAAAATTCGCACGAAAAAAAGCACTTTTCCGACATATCGCTCGCGAAAAATTGCTTTAGATAAGCCCTGTCGTCAACAGGTACTGGCGATTCTAGAGCAGCGATGCTCATCACGACTACCCGAAACGGCCTGTAAATTTCGGCCAACTGATGAAAAGGACTTCACATGTGCACTCTGACTCACTTCGCCATGCCCGCTGACGCCCGACTCAAATCGCCTCTGATCTTGCATGTGACCGATATGAACGATCTGGCAAACCCCAAGGAAATCGGTCAGGCCCCGCGCTTTCAAGTCGTGCCGGCGGGTAACGCCTTCTTCCACATAAAGGAAAAATCGACCGGCCGCGTAAGAGGTTTCCGCGAAGATCACAACGCGGCTTGCGCGCTTGCTCGCTCCCTCGAAACGCAAATCGAACTCCTGGCCGGCGGTTGCCTCAGATAAAGAATGATTGACCGCGCCATACCGGCGCAAATCAGAAAGGAGTACATGATGGATCTGGAATACAACTTGAAAACCCTGTTCGATCAACTGGGACTGCCTTCGGAAGGCACTGCAATCGACGACTTCATCCAAACTCATCAACTGGATGCCAACACCAAACTGATCGACGCTGAATTCTGGTCCCCGCAACAAGCAGGCTTCCTGAAAGATCAGTTACGTGAAGACGCCGACTGGGCTCTGGTCGTGGACGAACTGAACGTTCGCCTGCACGACGGCAAGTAACCCTGATCAGTGCAGGCTGTCCCCAGGCTCGGCCCGCAACTGCGCGAGCCACGCAGCCCTGCACTCCTCGGCCTCATCGCGACTGGCAAACGCGGTGCCGCGCCGCTCACCATTGAGCAACACCACCCAGCAAACGCTTTGCCCCAATGCGCGCAAACCGGCGGGTACGCCACTGCCGATCATCACGGCGACATCAACTCTGCATTGCATGCAGACCTCCCAAATCATTAGCCACCTAACTAAGTTGGCATATTAATGATTTCTTCGGGGAGGAAACAGCGACGCCGCTGCACTGATTCATTGCATCAATCGTAACAATCGCTCAGCGCGGACTTTCCGGTTTATAGCCCAGACGCAACCCACCCCAATGCCGGCCCTTGATCATGATCGGCACCGACAAGTCATGCATCAGCTCACCGGTATCACGCGTATAGGTCTGCAACAGCACCGCCTGCTGATGGCTGCCACAGCGAATGCCGGTGCGGTCGGCAAACTTGCGCTTGGTGCGATTGTTGACTGCATCGACCTGGGCATCACCGGTCAACGGCTGGCTGAACAGCTGATTATGCGTCGGCACATAACCCTGCGGCGTGCAGGCAATGGCAAACACCAGCCCCTCATGACGCGGCAACAACGGTTCTTGAATCGCCGGCAAGACCTGATCGGTGTAACGGTCGAAACGGGTCTGATATTTCGCCGGCTGCGTATTCGGGATCGCCTGATACTGACGATCAAAGAGATCCTCTAGACTGACCCGCCCTTGTTCGACATCCGCCTCGAAACGCGCCGCGATCTGACTCGCGCCTTCCCGCGCCAGGTCATAAATGCGCTGGTGATAGTCATCCAGACCGACCTCAGCCAGACGCTCACTGATGGTTTCCGCCTGCCCTTCCATCTGCACCGCCGCCTCGGCGAGTCGACGGGTCTGTTGATCGCTGATCGCTAGATCGCTACGCATTTGCTCAATGGCTTTGAACAGGCTGTCGAGTTGCTCGCGATTGGTCTCCGCGCCACGGGCAATCTCGCCGACCTGATTTTCCACACCGGCGGCCAGGCGCGCGATGTTCTCCAGATGCTGACCGGTGTGCTCAACCTGTTCGACGCCCGTTTGCAAATCGCTGGACAGCTCACGGATCTGCTCCACCACCTGCGCCGTGCGTTGCTGGATGTCGGCAACCATCTCGCCGACTTCGCCGGTTGCCGACGCCGTGCGCGCCGCCAGCCCGCGCACCTCATCCGCCACCACCGCAAAGCCCCGACCATGTTCACCGGCCCGCGCCGCTTCGATCGCTGCGTTCAGCGCCAACAGATTGGTCTGACTGGCAATCGACTGAATCACCAGCGTCACCCGCTGAATGTCATCGCTGCGCAGGCTCAAAGCCTCGATCATTTCACGGCTGGCATTGGCGCGCTGACTGAGCTGATGCATGCGCGTGATTGAATCGACCAATTCGGTACGCCCCGCCGCACTGCTGTGATGCGCCTCGCTGGCAGCCTCAAGTGCTTCGCGGCTTAGCTGCGAAGTCGCCTGTTCCGTAGCGATCATCACCTCGGCATTGCTGACGATTCGCGCCGCGGCATCGAGTTGCGATTCAAGTTTGCTCGCCAGCTCCTTGACCGAAAACGCCACCCCGGCCGCCGACAAGGCGTTGTGGCTGGTGGTGTAGGAAAGGTCGCGAGTCAGTTCGGAAATGGCGTTGCCAGTGTCGGCAGGCTGTACATCGGGGACGGTTCGGGAACGCAGGCGCGGCAGCCAGACAATCAGCACCGCCAACGGCATGCCAATGTAAAGCGACCACTCACCCAGCGTCATGCCGGCGAGCAACAGCATCAGGGCGATGCTTTGCAGGGTCGGTGCGATCCAGCGGTTTTTCGGCAAAAGCACTGGTGCAGGCAGAGCCCCAACCAGAGATCCATCTCTCGTCATTTCGTTACCCCACGCTTGTTCTCATTGTTGTGACTGCATTAAACGCCACTACAACGCCATTATCTATGGTCCGTTAGTCGTGAGGCCTGTGACAGGTCAATGGAACCGTGAGGAATATCGCAGACGAGCAAAAACAAAGATCGCAGCCCCGCCAGCTCTATGCAGGAGCTGCCGAAGGCTGCGATCTTTTCAGGGTGACCCACATTCATGGGTCACCGCACAGAATCAGGCCTGACGCTGGTGCTTGTCGATCTGCTCGTGACGCTCTTGAGCTTCGATGCAGTACTTGGTGGTCGGGCTGATCAGCAGACGTTTCAGGCCAATAGGCTCGCCGCTGTCATCGCACCAGCCAAAGCTGTCTTCCTTGATGCGCTCAAGGGCTTGTTCCAGTTGCGGCAACATGCGCTGGTCGCGATCGATCGCGTTGACCAGCCAGGTGCGCTCTTCTTCAACCGAAGCCGCGTCCGCCGGGTCAGCCGGGGTATCCAGGCTTTCGATGGCGATACGGTTTTGCTCAATGCGCTCATGGGTTTCGACTTTCATGTTCTGCAACAGCTCACTGAAGAAAGCGTGTTGCTCGGAATTCATGTAGTCATCTGCCGGCATGGCCAGCAACTTGTCCTTTGTCATTGATATCTCTATAAAAAAACGTGCATTAAGGCGAATTAGGGAGCGTTCCGGCG
This sequence comes from Pseudomonas sp. TH06, assembly GCF_016651305.1. Lineage (GTDB taxonomy): Bacteria > Pseudomonadota > Gammaproteobacteria > Pseudomonadales > Pseudomonadaceae > Aquipseudomonas. The sequence continues at coordinate 65,382 of NZ_JAEKEC010000003.1, forward strand.
AACCGTGTCCGGTCGACGGAAAGGCATCGTTTATGGCAAACGCCACCCGGCACTCAATTTACGAGGGGCGGCAGTCTAAGGCCGACTTGAGGCCTCAGCAACTGGAAATCCAGCAAATTTGTCCGACAAAGCCCGGAAACTGCTCTGATACAGGCTTCACGGCGGTTATCGGAGTGCGTTTATAGCAAGAAATTCAGTCGAGCGGATGTATATAGAAGACAAACGGCTGCGCCACACCGTTCGGGTGTGGCGCGTTTTCGCGATTATTAGCCTCTTAGCGCTTGAGTTTACGCTTGTTGCGGTACTGGTCGATGACCACCGCCACCACAATGATCAAGCCTTTGATGATGTCCTGAATATAGGCATCGACGCCGACGAAGGTGAACCCGCTGGCCATTACCCCGAGAATCAGCGCACCGATCACCGTCCCGGTAATGCGCCCGACGCCGCCGGCCAGACTGGTACCGCCGATGACCGCCGCTGCAATCGCGTCGAGCTCGTAGGACATGCCCATCCCGGCCTGCCCCGTCGCAGCCCGGGCCGACGCTACTACGCCAGCCAGCCCCGCCAGCAGACCGGCGATGCTGTAGACGATCACCAAATGGCGTTTGACGTTGATTCCCGAGGTACGCGCCGCCTGCATGTTCCCGCCGATGGCGTAGGTGTACTTGCCGTACTTGGTGTAGCGCAACGCGATGTGAAAGATCACCGCCACCACCAGGAAGATAATCACCGGCATCGCCCCATGACCGATTGCGGTATAGGAGTCGGAGAGCATGCTGACCGGTTGGCCTTCGGTGTAGTAACGCGCCAGACCGCGCGCCGAAACCATCATGCCGAGCGTGGCAATGAACGGTGGAATCCCGGTGATGGCGATGATGCTGCCGTTGATCGCCCCGGCGAGCAGGCCGACCCCGAGCCCGGCGATCACCGGAATCCACACCGGCAAGTCAGTCAGCGACGGGAACACTGCGCGGGCGAAATCCGATGTCTGCGCCAGACTCGCCGCAATCATCGCTGACAGCGCCAGCACCGACCCGGATGACAAGTCGATCCCCGTGGTGATGATCACCTGAGTCACGCCGATGGCCAGCAGGCCGATGACCGACACCTGCAGGATCATCAGCACCAGACGCTGCGAGTTCATCAGGAAGCTCTGGTCGCGAACGATCCAGCCAAACACCTCGAAGACCAGACCGATACCGATCAGCACCAGAAAAATGCTCAGTTCGGTTGGAAAGCGCCGACGACTCTTGGTCGGTGCCGTTGCAGGCTTGTTTTCCAGTATCGCGTTCATAACCACTCACCCTTCAAATAAAATCCGGTATCGAATACATACCTTTGGATGCAAGCTGCTTTTTTGTGGCGAGGGCGCTTGCTTCCGCTGGGCAGCGAAGCGGCCCTTAAGCTTGGGCTTGCTGCGCAATCCAGCGGGAGCAAGCTCCCTCGCCACAGAGACCGTGACCGGTCAATGGACCTGGGACATGCCCGAGGCCAGTTGCATGACTCGTTCCTGGGTAGCCTCGTCGCGGCCGAGGGTGCCCATCAGGTCGCCCTCGTGCATGACCATCACCCGGTCGCTCATGCCCAGTACTTCCGGCAGTTCCGAGGAGATCATGATCACCGCCATGCCTTCGCTGGCGAGCAAGGAGATCAGCCGATAAATCTCGGCCTTGGCGCCGACATCGATGCCGCGAGTCGGCTCGTCGAGAATCAGGATCCGTGGATTGGTCATCAGCCAGCGGGCGAGCAAGGCTTTCTGCTGGTTGCCGCCTGACAAGGTGTCGATGCACTGCTCCAGCGACGGGGTTTTCACCCGCAGCTTCTTGCACATGTCTTCACACAGAGCACGCAAGGCTTTTTGCTGGATAAAGCCGTGGCCGGCGTAATGCGGGAGCACCGCCATCTCCATGTTTTCCAGCACCGACAGGCACGGGAACAGGCCGCTGAGCTTGCGATCCTCGGTCAACAGCGCGAATCCCTTGTCGATGGCCATGTGCGGATCGGTGATGCGCACCACCTCGCCGTCCAGACGGATCTCACCGCTGTCGCTGGGCGTTATGCCGAAAATGGTTTCGGCGACGTTGGTGCGTCCCGAGCCCATCAGCCCGGCGATGCCGAGAATCTCCCCGGCATGCAGATCGAACGAGACGCCCTGGAATATGCCGTCGAGTTTCAGATCGCGGACCGACAGCAGCAGATCGCCAATCGGCTTTTCACGCACCGGGAACAACTGGCTCAGTTCGCGCCCGACCATCATCGAAATCAGACTGTCACCGTCCATGCTGTCGGCCCGTTGCAGGCCGATGTAGGCGCCGTCGCGAAACACCGCCACTTCATCGGCAATGGCGAACACTTCGTTCATTTTGTGCGTGATGTAGATGATGCCTTTGCCCTGGCGCTTGAGGTCGGCAATGATCGAGAACAGGTGCGCTACTTCCTTTTCGGTGATGGCCGAGGTCGGCTCATCCATGATCAGAATGTCGGAGTCGTAGGACACCGCTTTGGCAATCTCGACCATCTGCCGTTCGGCGATGCTCAGGTTGCCAACCTGCTCCTCGGGATCGAGGTTGATGCGCAAGCGCTCCAGCAGTTGCGCGGTGCAACGGTGCATGGCGCGGTGGTCGATCATGTGCAGGCCGTTGAGCTGCTCGCGGCCGATCCAGATGTTTTCGGCGATGCTCATGTGCGGCATCAGGTTGAGTTCCTGGTGGATCATCGCGATCCCCGCCTGAAGTGCCGCCAACGGTGTATCGAAGACTACGGGTTTGCCGCGCAAGCGCAGTTCGCCAGCATCGGGCTGGTAGATGCCGGCGATGATTTTCATCAGCGTCGATTTACCCGCGCCGTTCTCGCCCATCAGGGCCAGTACCGACCCAGGACGTACTCGCAGTTGCACATCGGACAGAGCCACCACACCGGGAAAACCCTTGCTGATGTTGGTGATCTCCAGCAGGTACGGCTCATCGACAGGTGTTGCAGTTGGCTGGATATCCACCAACGAGGTGCTCGAAGCGGTCGCTGAAGCGAACATGTTCAGGTACTCCGTCAGCAAGGTCGCGGCAGCAACCCTGCAGGATTATTGTTGTTATTGAACCGATGCACTATTTGAAAGTGTCGACGTTTTCCGGGGTGATCAGGCGATAAGGCACCCAGACGTTCTGCTCCACCGCCTCGTTTTTGGCCATCTTCACTGCAGTGTCGATCGAGCCGTCTGCCTGACCTTTGGCGTCTTGAAACACTGACACCGCCATGTTGCCTTTCTTGATTGCGTTCAAGCCGTCCGGCGTGCCGTCGACACCTGCAATCAACACACTGCCCTTCTCGACACCGGCCTGTTGCAGCGCCATGGCGGCACCAATCGCCATTTCGTCATTGTTGGAAACCACCGCGTCGAACTTGCGGCCCTGGGTCAGCCAGTCATTGACCAAAGTCATGCCTTTGTCCCGCAGCCAGATGCCGGTCTGTTCCTGTTCGATCTTGATGTTCGGGTACTTGGCCAGCACCTCTTTGACGCCCTTGGTGCGATTGGTGGTGGAGTTGTTGGCGAGGTCACCGAGCAGAATCACGATTTCGCCTTTGCCGCCGAGTTTTTCGGCCAGGTACTGCATCTGCATTTCGCCGGCCTCCAGGTCGTTGGAGGCGACCGTGACCACACCTTTTGGCAGTTTGAGGTCATCGGGGCGACGGTTGACGTAGACCAGCGGGATGCCGGCCTTTACCGCGGCTTCGGTGATTTTTCGGGTGGCGGCGGTATCCACCGGGTTGACCACGATGGCATCGACCTTCTGGCTGATGAAGCTTTCGACCTGACTCAACTGCTTGACCACGTCGCTGCGGGCGTCTTCGAATTGCAGTTGCACGCCATCGGGATAGGACTTGGCTTTCTTGTCCATGGATTCGCGCAGGTAAGTCAGCCAGGTGTCATCGAACTGGGACATGCTTACGCCGATCTTCATATCGGCAAGGGCAGCACCGCTGACAAACATCAAGGACAGGGCCAGCGAGGCAAAACGCAGATTGGTCTTCATGAACTGTCTTTCTCCACATTCTTGTTGGTTTTATGGATCAGTCGTGACGGTTTCTGTAGGCAAAATTGACTCTATTGGAATTTATTTTCTATATCAACTCATTTTAGAATTTTATTCCAAATCTGTTCCATGACTTCCAGACGGGTTCAGTTCGACCACCTGACGTTGCTTGAAACTCTGCCGCGCAGCATCCAGAACAACAGTGCTCGCCAGTGCATCACGAGCCTCGACCGGCAATGGGCCGCCAGTCTGTAACGCGGTTTGTAGCTGCTGATAAAACTGCTGCCAGCAGCCCCTTTCCGAAGGCACGCGCTCGCGTTCGCCAGCGTGTTCAAACCAGCCCCAGCGCCGATGCTCTTCGACACCCCAGCCCTCACCCGCGGATTTTGGCGAGAGCCCGGCCAGCGCTTGAGCCTCCTGCCCGTCGAGGCCATCAACGCTGTAGCAGCCCAGCGTTCCGGTGACCCGAAAGCGCGGGCCGGGCGTGCTTTGCAGGCAACTGCCGCCGAGGTGGGAGACAACCCCGTTAGCGTGGGTCAGGGAAACGAAAAAACCGTTGTCGCAGGCCTGGTCCTTGTCCTGATAATCAAGCTCGGCATACACCTGCCTGACAGGGCCGAACAGCAGCAACGCCTGATCCACCAGATGGCTTCCCAGATCGCGCAGAAAACCACCGCCGCTGGCGTTGTTCACCGACTGTGGCGAGTAGCGCTCGACCCGTGATTCGAAACGCGTGACCTGCCCGAGTGCGCCCGACTCGATGAGTTTGCGCACGGTGAGGAAATCCGAATCCCAGCGGCGATTCTGATAAACGCTGAGCCGCACGCCCTGGCGTTCGGCCATGGTGATCAGGGTTTGCGCCTGTTGCGCATCGGCGGCGAAGGGTTTGTCACTGACGACGGCGACTCCGTGTTCGAGACCATCAAGCACCAGCGCCGGACGGCCCTTCAGCGGCGTGGAAATCACCAACACATCCACGCCTGCCTCGACCAGTTCGCCGATGCTGTCGAACGCCGGTACGCCGGGGTGTTCAGCAGCGAGCAATTGGCGGCGCTCCGGGGAACGCGTCACCACACCGGCAAACGTGGCACCGGGCAGACTGCTGAGCAGCGGCGCATGAAAAAACCGGCCGCCATGGCCGTAACCGACAAGTCCGATACGCATGATTCGACTCCTTCTTATTGTTCTGTGAGCCGCTTACTGGGTAAACGCGGCCTTTGTGGGAGCGAGCCTGCTCGCGATAGCGATGCTTCAGGCGACATCGATGCAGACTGTACTGCCGCCTTCGCGAGCAGGCTCGCTCCCACCGGTATTGCGTACTGAGTCAGTGGCAGAGTTCGCTTTTGACCCGTTCGAGCATCATTCGGTTGGATTGATCCGGTCGGTCTTCCCAGGCGAACACCGAGACCGTGGCAATGCCGTCGAACTTGATCTCGCGCAAGGTGCTGAAAAACGCTTGCCAGTCGACCTCGCCCTGGCCGATGTCCAGATGCTGATGCACGGTTGCGGTAACGCCCGGCGGGTTGACGATGTAGCGCAATCCCGACGAGGCCTTGTGGTTGTAGGTGTCGGCAATGATCAGATGGCTGAGTTTCGACCCGGCATATTTGAGCATCGAGGCAATGTCGCCGACGCCGTCGTCGTAGAAAAACGTGTGCGGTGCGGCGTAGAGGTAGTTGATCCAGTCGCGGTCGAGCCCGCGAATGATGTCCACTGACTCGTTGTTGCGTTCGCAGAAATCATACGGGTGGGCCTGAATATCGAGCTTGATGCCTTCACGCTCGAACTCGGGGATCAATTCGTCCATCGAGCGCATGAACTGGTTTTCGCACACCAGCGGGTTGTCCGACTGCCCGGTGAATTCGGTGTTGACCAGCTCGCAGTCCATTTCCACGGCAATCTGGATCGCTCGCTTCCAGTTGCGCACCGCGGCCACGCGCAAACCTTCGTCGGCGGCGGCCCAGTGGTACATCGGTAACAAGGAAGAGAGTTTGACCCCGGTGTCGCTCAAGGCTTTGCGAAACTCCTTGATCCGCGCCTTGTCGACGCGCGGGGCTTTGTAAAACGGCAGGAAGTCTTCGCGAGGCGAGAGCTCGATGTGTTCGTAACCGAGCTCGGCGACCTTGTCGACCATCTTGCCCAGGGACAGATTGCGGTACATGTAGGGATCTAGTGCGATGCGCATCTTCTTGTTCTCCTTCACGCAAAATCAACACCGTCCCCTGTAGGAGCTGCGGCACGCTGCGATCTTTTGATCTTGAAAAACAACATCAAAAGATCGCAGCGTGCCGCAGCTCCTACAGGGATCGGGTTAGCCGTAAAAATGTGGGCGGTCAGGCAGGGTGACTTTTACTATCTGGCCACTGTTCTGGGCTTCGATGCATGCATCTGCCGCGACGGCGGCGGCGAAACCGTCCCATGCCGAGGGCCCGCCCACCTGACCGGCGCGCACACCATCGATGAACGCCTGCAACTCGACGTCATAGGCGCCGATGAAGCGGTCCTTCCAGTCCATCAGAATCGCGTTCGACAGCTTGGCGCCGCTGCGCATTTGCACCTGCTGCGGCTCCGGCAGCTTGGCGATGCCAGTCTCCCCCACCACTTCGCACTGGATGTCATAGCCGTACTGGCAATTGACGAAAACCTCGACATCGATGCGCGTGCCCTTGGCGGTTTCCAGCAGGACGATCTGCGGATCTTTCAAATGCGCCAACGCCTTGCTCGACTTGCGTGGGAATACCACTTGCACCGACACATAATCGTCATCCAGCAACCAGCGCAGCACATCCAGCTCATGGATCAGCGTGTCGGTGATTGCCATGTCGGTCTTGTAGTTTTCGCCGACGCTCGGGTTGCGGTGCGCGCAGTGCAGCATCAACGGCTCACCGATCTGGCCACTGTCGATCACCGCTTTCAGCGCGCGATAACCTTCATCGTAAGGACGCATGAACCCGACCTGCACCAGACGCTTGCCGTGGGCGACCTCGGCTTCGACGATCTTGCGGCACCCTTCGGCAGTCACTGCCAGCGGTTTCTCGCAGAACACCGGTTTGCCGGCGGCAATCGCAGCCAGCACGAACTCTTCGTGACTCGGCCCCCACGAGGTGACAAGGATGGCCTCGACCTCTGGCGCCTTGATCAGCGCGTGACCATCCGGGTAAACCTCGGCCGTCAGCTTCAGATCAGCAACGACCTTGGCGGCTTGCTGCAAGTTGATGTCGGTGACAGCGACGACCTGACTGTTGAGCAAAGTCTGGCTGCAACGACGGATGTGATCCTGGCCGATGGCCCCGGTACCGATAACGCCAAGCTTCAAAGACATGAACATTCTCCATTTCGGGTTTCAGGACAATCAGTACTGGCGGGCCTTGGCCAACCGTTCATTAAGGGTTTTCGCGACCGCATCGGTGCGCGCACTGGTGGACACCTGCGCGACACCGACCCGCCACCACGACAGGTATTTGTGAATCATCGTCTTGGGCAGAACCTTGATATCGATCAGCGTCGACACCGTCTGCAAACGCGCATCGGCCAGCGCTGCCTGCAACGCTTCAACCGTGTTCACCTTGTAGGTCTTGCAGCCGTAGGCCGCCGCGCTCATGGCGAAATCCACCGGAACAAAACCGCCGTCGAGCTTGCCGGTCTCGGGGTTCCGGAAACGGAATTCAGTGCCGAAGCTGTCCATGCCGTGTTCCATCTGCAAGTTGTTGATGCAGCCAAACGTCATGTTGTCCAGCAGCACCACGTTGATCTTGCGGCGCTCCTGAATCGACGTTGCCAGCTCCGAGTGCAGCATCATGTAAGAGCCATCGCCGACCAGCGCATAGACCTCGCGATCGGGCTCGGCGAGCTTCACGCCCAGCGCCGCATTCACCTCGTAACCCATGCATGAATAGCCGTACTCGACGTGGTAAGTGTTGACGCCCTTGCTGCGCCAGCTGCGCTGTAAGTCACCGGGCAGACTGCCGGCAGCGGCGACAATTACCGCGTCGTCGGCCAGGGTCTCATTGAGTACACCCAGCACGCGGCTCTGGGTCAGGCAGGAACCGGTCAACTCGATGAATTCGCGCAGTACGGCCGGGTCCATGTGGTCGTTGATTTCCGGGACGAAATCCTCGGTCTGGTATTCGGCCTGATAAATCCGCTCAACCTCGGCGTCGAGTTGTTCCTTGGCCTCACGCGGCTGATCGCCCCACTCGGCGCGGTAGTCGCCGAGAATATTGCTCAAAGCCTGCAAAGCGGTTTTCGCGTCGGCCAGCAGTTGCACGCCGTCGAGTTTCAGCGCATCGCACGGGCTGATATTGAGGTTGAGGAACTGCACGTCCGGGTGTTTGAACAAGGATTTCGACGCGGTGGTGAAATCGCTGTAGCGGGTGCCGACACCAATGATCAGATCCGCCTCGGGCGCCAGCAGATTCGCTGCCAGACATCCGGTTTCGCCGATGCCGCCGAGGTTCAGTGGATGACTGGAAACCACCGCGCTCTTGCCCGCCTGCGTTTCGGCGAACGGAATACCGAAGCGTTCGGCGAACGCCTGCAACGCAGCATTAGCCCCGGAATACTTCACACCGCCGCCACAGATCAGCAACGGTTTGCGCTTGCCTTTGATCAGCGCCAGCGCATCGCCGAGCATGGCTTCGGTGGCCGGTCGGCGCTCGATGCGATGCACGCGTTTTTGCAGGAAGTAATCCGGGTAATCGTAGGCCTCGGCCTGTACGTCCTGCGGCAGCGCCAACGTCACCGCGCCGGTTTCGGCGGGATCGGTCAGTACGCGCATGGCGTGGATCGCGGCGGTCATCAACTGCTCGGGGCGGTTGATCCGGTCCCAGTATTTGCTCACGGCTTTGAAGGCATCGTTGGTGCTGATGCTCAGATCGTGAAACTGCTCGATCTGTTGCAGCACCGGGTCCGGTTGGCGGCTGGCGTAGACGTCGCCGGGCAACAACAGCAACGGGATGCGATTGGCGGTGGCGGTGGCTGCAGCAGTAATCATGTTCGCTGCGCCCGGGCCTACCGACGAGGTGCAGGCGTAGATCCTGCGGCGCAGATGCTGTTTGGCAAAACCGATGGCGGCGTGGGCCATGCCCTGCTCGTTGCGACCCTGATGGACGATCAGGTCGCCGCTGTCCTGCTCCAGCGCCTGACCGAGTCCGAGCACATTGCCGTGACCGAAAATCGTGAAGATCCCGGCGACGAACTTGCTCTGCACGCCATCGACTTCGATGTACTGGTTATCGAGAAATTTCACCAGGGCCTGGGCCATGGTCAGTCTTGTTGTGGTCATGCTTGCACCTTTCTTAAAGGCAACCGCCAATCCTTGTAGGAGCTGCCGGAGGCTGCGATCTTTTGACTTTGCTCTTCAAGATCAAGAGATCGCAGCCTGCGGCAGCTCCTACACGGGGGATGTGTCAGGTCAGGGATTTTTGTAGGTGGGCCATGCTGGCGCTGATGGCTTGTTCGATATCCGCCAGACCGTGAACACTGTCAGCGAATGGTTCGAACGACAGATAGCCGCTGTACCCCGTGCTCAGCAGCGTGTCGATCTGCGCCGCGTTACCGAGAATGTCGCCCTCGCCCACCAACACTCGATGGCCGTCGCGAATGCTTGCCAACGGCGCCTCGGCATCTTCGACGCCGGAGATATGCACCAGCCCGGTCAGTTCGGGGAAAAATTCCTGCTCACTGGCGAGGTGATGGTGAAAGGTGTCATGCACCAGCCGAAACACATCCAGCCCGCCCACCGCCTGGATCGCGTCCACCGCCGTACGCTTGCGCCGCAGCGAGCATTCCTCAAACCCCAACGGCTCGATGAAGCCAAGAATGCCGTGCTCACGCAGGATCGGCGCGAGTTCGCTCAACGCCGTGCGCAGGCCAACGGCGCGTTGCGCGGTCGTGCGCATGTCGCCGGTATCGTTCAGCGGGCACATGACCAACCCCTGCGCCCCGCAATCCCGCGCATACACGGCGAGTCTTGTGGCTTGAGCTCGACGTTCGTCATTCCACACATCGAACGGGTACAGCGCATTGATCGACAGGACGCTGATGCCTTTCGCCGCACACAATTCGCGGACGGTTTGCGGGGCTGTGCCGTCCTCGATTTCCACGCCTTTGAGGTCATTGCGAATCTCGATGGCATCGGCCTTGAGGCTCACCGCCAGATCAATGAACGCGGGCAGGGAAAGTCGTGGTGCGACCATCCGGTTTAGGGCAAAACGCAGGGGCTGAGTCATTCTTGTTGTTCTCCGCACAGACGAATTATTTGGCAGTTGGCATGCTGAATTCAGGGCCTTTGGCGATGCTGTCGGGCCAGCGCTGCATCACGCTTTTATAGCGACTGTAGAAACGCACGCCCTCTTCACCGTAAGCGTGGTGGTCACCGAACAATGAGCGCTTCCAGCCGCCAAACGAGTGCCAGGCCATTGGCACCGGAATCGGCACGTTGATACCGACCATGCCGACCTTGATGGTGCGAGCAAACGCACGGGCGATGCCGCCATCGCTGGTGAAGCAGGACACGCCGTTACCGAACTCATGGGCGTTGATCAATGCCACGGCGCTGGCGAAGTCCGGTACGCGGATGATGCCCAGCACCGGGCCGAAAATCTCTTGCTGATAGATGCTCATTTCGCTGCTGACCTGATCGAAAAGGGTCGCGCCCACGAAAAAACCAGCCTCGGCACCCGGTACATTGAAACCCCGGCCATCCACCAACAACTGCGCGCCCTGGGCCACCCCGTCGCTGATAAAACCCTCAACTTTGGCCTTGTGCTCAGCCGTGACCAACGGGCCCATTTCGCTGTCGCTCTGCATACCGTTACCGACCTTGAGCTGGTCGATACGCGGCAGCAGTTTGGCGATCAGACGATCACCGACATCGCCCACCGCGACGGCAATCGAAATCGCCATGCAACGCTCGCCGGCTGAGCCGTAAGCTGCGCCGATCAAGGCGTCGGCGGCCTGATCGAGATCGGCATCGGGCATGACAATCATGTGATTCTTCGCCCCGCCCAGCGCCTGGACACGCTTGCCGCGTGCAGTGGCTTGCTGGTGGATGTACTCGGCAATCGGCGTCGAACCGACAAAGGAAATCGCCTCGATATCGGGGTGTTGCAACAGCGCATCCACGGCCGTCTTGTCGCCCTGCACCACGTTGAACACGCCGTCCGGCAAGCCGGCCTCGGTGAGCAGACGCGCCATCAGCAAACTGGCGGACGGGTCACGTTCCGAAGGCTTGAGGATGAAACAGTTACCGGTGACCAGCGCCAGCGGGATCATCCACAGCGGCACCATCACCGGGAAGTTGAACGGCGTGACACCCGCGCAAACACCCAGCGGCTGCCGCAGATTCCAGTTGTCGATGCCGCCGCCGATGTTGTCGCTGAATTCGGTCTTGAGCAGGTTCGGCGCGCCGCAGGCGTACTCGACGATTTCGATGCCGCGAGTAACCTCTCCCTTGGCATCGGACAACACTTTGCCGTGCTCGCGGGTGATGATTTCAGCCAGCTCGTTGTGATGCCGGTCGAGCAACTCCTTGAACTTGAACATCACCCGCGAACGACGCAGGGACGACTGTTCCGACCACGCCGGGAAGGCCTTCAGCGCGGACGCGACAGCCTCTTCCACGGTCTTGACGCTGGCCAGCGCCACTTGCGCCTGCACCGCGCCGGTGGCCGGATTGAACACATGACTGAACCGCTCGCCGCTGTCCTGCACCTGACCATCGATGTAGTGGCCGATTACCGGGGCATTGCTCATTGTTGTCGCGCTCCGTTCAAACGTGGGAAGTCAGAGGTCCAGCAGCCAGCTGTGCTGCGGATCGTTATGGAACTGCCAGACACGTTTCGGCCCGGCCATGACATTCAGGTAATAGGACTCGTAGCCGTACGGCACGCTGACCGGGTGATACCCCTTGGGCACCACCACCAGATCGCTGTTTTCCACGGCCATGGCCTGATCGATGCTGCGGTCATCGGTGTACACGCGCTGGAACACAAAACCCTGCGGCGGATTGATCTGGTGGTAATAGGTTTCTTCGAGAAAGCTCTGGTGCGGCAGGTCATCGGTGTCGTGCTTGTGCGGCGGGTAGCTCGACGAATGCCCGGACGGCGTGCGCACTTCCACCACGAGCAGCGAATGCGCCGGTTCGCTGTCCGGCAAGATGTCGCAGACGTATCGGGTGTTGGCGCCTTTGCCACGCACGCTGCGCTTCATCGACTCCGGGCGGATCAACCGTGGCCCGAGGTTGGCGCTGACCGATCCGGGGGCGGCGCAGACGGCGATTTGTGAGTCGCTCAACGCAGTCACTCGCGCCTGACTGCCGGGCGGCAGATACGCGGCGAACGGTGATTTGTCTTCGAACACCGATTGCCGATCGCCCAGGTTGTCCCACTCGAATACGCCCTGCCCCGGCGCCTCGCCGCTGATACTGACGCGACCGCTGAGCAACACCAGGCACAACTCCTGATCGCCCGCTGTCACCGGCAGACTTTCGCCGAGGCTCAGTCGATAGGCAGCGAAACCGACGTACTCAAGACGTCCCTTTTCCAGCTCGACCATGGTGCGGCCATGGGCCTGACTCTTGACTAGAAGGCTCATCACAAGCCCCTTTCATTGAGCAGGGCGCGCAAGGTGTCGTAGCCCTTTTTCGCGTAGATGTAACTCGGTGCCACCGCCGGATCCTGCTCGGCCTCGACCACCAGCCAGCCGTAATAATCGGCGGCCACCAGGACGTCGAGCAGCGCGGCGTAATCAATGTCGCCATCGCCAGGCACAGTGAACGTGCCGTTGATGATGCAATCCGGGAAGCTCCACAGATTGTTGCGCGCCAGTTGCACCACCGGTTTGCGCACGTCCTTGAAATGCACGTGGCAGATGCGTTCGATGTGTTTTTTCAGAACTTGCAGCGGCTCGCCACCGCCCATGTAGCAATGACCGGAATCGAACAGCAAGCCGACTTCGCTACCGGTCAGGGCCATGAGTTTGTCGATGTCTGACGGCGACTCGACGTAGGCACCCATGTGGTGGTGATACGCCAGACGCACGCCTCGGGACAGGGTGAAGCGCGCCAGTTCAGTGAGCTTGTCGGCGTATGCCTGCCACGCTTCTTCGCTATGAAAGCGTGGCCGCTCGACCAGCGGAATACGCTGCCCCTGAATCGAATCGGCGACCTCGCCGTACACCAGAACGTTGGCACCGTTCTGCGCCAGCAACTCGACATGGCTGGCGATTGCATCGATTTCCTCGGCCACCGAGCGTGTCGCCAGTCGGCTGGAGTACCAGCCAGACACCAGCGCCAGATCGTAAGGCCGCAGCACGTCACCGACGCCTTTGGCATCCTTGGGGAATTTACCGTTGAGCTCAAAACCTGCGTAACCGATTGCCTTGCCCTCACTCAGGGCGGTGCTCAACGGCGTCTCGCCACCGAGGGACGGCAGATCGTCGTTGCTCCAGGAAATCGGGTTGATGCCAATTCGGATTGCGGGCATGGCTGCACCTTTTATTGTTTTCCATCAATCATTGAGTCCACCACCGTCCAACTGTAGGAGTGAGCCTGCTCGCGATAGCGGCGCATCAGCCAACTCAAATGTTGGAATGTGCCACCGCAATCGCGAGCAGGCTCACTCCTACAGGGGATCGTGTGAATCCTTCAGGATCGGGCCTTGCGCCAGGCGTCGATCAGTTCGACAAACGTGCCCTGCACCTGGCGGATCAGCGTTTCATCGTCGATCTCGCCGGCCATCCACGCCCGGCTAGGCTCCTGAAAAATCGTCCGGCCCACCGCAAACCCTCGGCAAGTGCGACTGCCGCTGGCCTGCTGAAAACCCTCGGCCAACGCCGCTGCCGGCGCATTCAGGCCCAGCAGCACCACGCCTCGGCAATACGGATCGCGTTCTTCAATCAGCGCGTCCAGTTGCTGCCATTCTTCGGCGCTCTGCGCTTCGATCTTCCACCACGCCGGGTAGATGCCGAGGTTGTACAGGCGCTTCACGGCGCGATAGAGCACGTCCGGATGGGCTGACGGAAGATCCTTCGGCGGCACAACCTCCAGCAGCAACTCATGCCCGCTGACCTGCGAGGCCTGATACAAGCCCTTGAGCTGCGCCTCCTGCTCCAGCCGCAACATCGGCTCATCGTCAGGATGGAATTGCACCAGACACTTGATGATTTGCTCCTGCGGCCAGGCAATCAGATTGCTGCCAACCGAACGCCCGTGTTCGAACGCCAGTGGCCGCGAGTTCTGCACCTCCACCGGCCGCGCCACCCACCAGCCGCGACCGGTGGCGGCGTTGAGCGAGTCCTGGCCGAAACGCTGATCCGCCAGCAAGCCGACATCCGCCTCGACACCCTGCTCGCGCAGATCGGCTTCAACGCGCTCCACCGCTTGGATAAACAGCTGCTTCAAAGCGCTGATGCTGGCGAGATCGCGGCCACCCTTCTGCGCCAGTTCGACCAACTGCCAGCGGTGATCGAAGGCAAAAATGAACAGCGGTTTCCACTGTTTGCGCGGCACGCTGACCCGATGCAAGCGCTGCAATGTTTCGTCCTGATCCGGCCGGGTAATCGGCACCGGGCTGTTGAACAGATAGTCGAGTTCGGCGCGGGTCGGCATTGCCGGGGCGCAAGCGTGGCGCGACACCACCAGCCCGCCGCAGGCATTGGCCAACTGGCAGCAACGCTCATCCGTGGCGTCCTCGATCCAGCCACTGAGGAACCCCGACATAAAGGCATCGCCGGCGCCGAGCACATTCAGCACCTCGACCCGCACGCCGGGATAGATCGCGCCATCCTCAAGCCGCACCGGAATTACCCCGTGAATCACCGTGCAACCCTGCGGCCCGAGCTTCACCACCAGCGTCGCGTTGCTCAAGCGCCGCACATTGCGCAGCGCGCAGAGCAAGTCCTCGGCGCCACCAGCAATCAGAAACTCTTCTTCAGTGCCGACGATCAGATCGAATCGCGGCAGGATCGACTGCACGTGCTGGCTGACATTGCGGTCAGCGACAAACCGTGTCTCGCCATCCGCCTTGCCGGCCAACCCCCACAACACCGGGCGATAGTCGATATCGAGCACGCGTCTGACGTTATGTTTTTCGGCGTAATCCAGCGCCTGAATGCTCGCCTTGTAGACGGACTCGGTGGAGAAATGCGTGCCGGTGATCAGCAGCGCCTTGCTGGAAGCAATGAACGCCTCGTTGATGTCCTCGGCGTGCAACGCCATGTCGGCGCAGTTTTCGCGGTAGAACACCAGGGGAAAGGTTTCGCGGTCCTTGAGACCGAGCAGGACCATCGCGGTCAGACGCTCGGGATCAACCTTGATGCCGCTGACATCACACCCTTCGCGAGCCAGCGATTCGAGCAGAAAACGCCCCATATGGTCGTCGCCGACCCGGCTCAACATCGCCGACTTCAACCCCAGCCGCGCCGTGCCGAACGCGATGTTGGCCGACGAACCGCCAAGGTATTTGGCGAAGCTGGAAACGTCCTCGAGCCGCGCCCCGACCTGCTGCGCATAGAGGTCGACGCCAAGGCGCCCGAGGCAAATCAGATCCAATTGACGCCCACTGGCAAAACGAGTCTGGCCCATGCTGGCTCCTGTTATTTTTATCAGCCGTGGTTTTCGTCGATACGTCGAAGAAAACACATTGAGTGGACGCAGACTAAAACGCCCTGCCAGCAATAATCAATATTTATTCTAATTATTTTTTACGTGGAATATTTTTTCCAATACACTTTCGTACGGGCGTTCCAGACACGGTGCATCGATTCAGCATCGACCGCCGACCGTGCAAGCCAAGATTTTATTAGGGCCTACCCTGTAGACTGCGCACAGCCAACCTATTGTCAGGGCCTGCCGCGCACCCACCCAGGCCTATAAGAACAAGCCAGAAGGATTTTTTATGTCCCGCACCGATCAGCCGGCTATCGACGAGCGCCCCGCCGACAGCGACCTCGCCAGCCCCCCGATCAATGCCGAGCGTCTGCTGCAGCTGATCACCGAAGAATACGAAGCCCTGCCGCGCCAGCTCAAACGTATCGCCAGCTACATGAGCCAGCAGAGCGACCGGATCATGGTCGACCGCATCAGCGACATCGCCCGCGAATGCGAAGTGCACCCGTCAGCCATCGTGCGGTTCTCGCAGCGTTTCGGTTTCAGCGGTTTCAGCGAAATGCAGGCGCTGTTTCGCGAGGCCTACACGCACAAAGCCACGCCGGTGCAGAACTACCAGCAACGCATTCGCAGCATGATCGCCAACAAATCGCAGAAGGCCAGCGCCGGCGACCTCGCCCGCGAATGCGTCGACGCCACCCTCTCCGGCATCGAGCGCCTGGGCCAGGAACTCGACGACGCGGCGTTTGAAAAAGCCGTCGATCTGGTGGTCAACGCCGACAACATCTACGTGGTCGGCGTGCGCCGCTCCTTCGCGGTCGCCGACTACCTCGTCTACAACCTGCAACACACCAACAAACGCATCCACCTGGTCTCCGGCCTCGGCGGCAGCTATCGCGAACAGATGCGCAGCGTGCGCGCCAACGACCTCGTCATCGCGATCAGCTTCACCCCGTACGCCAAGGAAACCCAACACTGCCTGCGCATCGCCCAGCACCATCAGGCAAAAACCCTGATCCTCACCGACAGCAACCTCTCGCCGCTGGCGAAACGCGCCAACACCGTGCTGCTGGTCAACGAAGGCAGCTCGTTCGCGTTCCGCTCGTTGAGCGCGACGTTGTGTTTATGTCAGGCGTTGTTTATCGCCGTAGCGTATCGGCTCGAACTGAAGGTGGACGAGATTCACGAACAGGTTGGATTCGAGGATTAGTCAGCGGACTACGAGGCGGGGCACTTACCGCCTTGTGATCTCTGGCTCGGCTGAATGAACCTGGTCATCGTCTTTATACCCGGAACAAGCAGATTCAACGGCGCAACGTTACTGCCGTAATCCGGCTCCAATGGTTTGGGGGACGAAGCGGACGGATTTATCGAAGCGATTTTGAAATGTATGCCTCGATAACCGATGACCACCGGCTCTGCGAAAGCTTGCCGCAATGTAATGCCCAACGCCGAAGACCTCACCACCGAACCGGTGACGCCGGGCATATCCGGCACGATCTCGCTGACTTTCTTCCTCATCGCCTCATTGACTTGAACCAACTCGGCGTTGATGCGCGCAATTTCAGACTGTTTGGCCGGCGTATCTGGCTTTGGTGGCGCTGGCTTCTGATCTTCCGGTTTGGCGACTACTGCCGTTTTCGGATCTTCAGGTTTCGGCTTGGGCGCATCTCCGGCAGGAGGTTCTTGCGCCTGGCCCGGCGCCTGTCCAGTCAACTTGCCCAGTTGAGCCTCAAGTGATTTCTTCTTTTCGCTCAGATCAACCATTGCCAAAGTGACTGCAGAGAAGGTGCCGCTCATGCCCTCCTCCGATGACACCACCAAATCGATTGCCCGAGTCAGATACACATCGGTGACAAACACCAATATCGGCGCGGTTGCATTGGCTTTATCGATCTGCGCGCCCTGCAGTTGGGCAGCCGCTTCACGCATTCTGCGCAAATCGTCCTCGGAATAGCGCTGCAGGGTTTCCTCATCGAAACGGGTCCGGGCCAACAGGTACATGGCGCCATAAGTCTCAGCGCTGGGCACCGAGTAAGACACGCTGTATTGCGATCGACGCCCAAACCCCAACGCAGCACCAATGGCGCTACTGGTGACGTTGACGCCGATATCGCTCTCAGCGAGGGATGCGAAGGTAAATCCCGGAAATGCCACCAGACTGTTGACCTGTTTGTCGCAGATCTTCAGGGGGATCAACGCTCGGGTAGGCACCGGACCGTTTCCCGAGCCATCGTCATAGGTCGCAGACGACTCGAACGTGTGCTTGCGTGCAGACGCAGCAATTTGCGCATCCAGATTGATCGAATCAAATTTGGTAGCAGCCAGGACGTAATCGGCGGTAGCGATCTTCTCGCCGGTCTTCACCGCTCGTGCAATAAAGATGTCCCCGACCTCCACATTGCTTCGAGGCGGGTAGATCGCCTTGATACCCAATTGTTCAGTATTGGTAGTCCAATTCTCGGCCACGACGCCCGGTGCCGGTTTCGAACTCCCGCAAGCCGTCAACCCCGCGCACACCAGACACCCAACCCAATGTTTAGAACTGTTCATGTGACGCCCTCCCTACAGTTTCGATTGCACGACCCTGCGAATTGATACCGCACAGGTCGGCACCTCAACGATCACGGGGTCATGGACTGCAAGGGAGTAATACAAACGAGTACTGAATCAGAGCGCCTGAGCTCGTTTAACTTTTCCATCCCTGGTCGGTGCTGGCACTTTGAATATAGATCGGCAAAAACAACTGACAAGGTCAGGCAAAGCCTTTATTTACGGGTGTTTCATGGCTGTTACGGATTTCACATCAGCCGTCTCGCATCAACCGATCAACTACACCCAGTAGTCAGTCGATAGCCTTTGCCGCTAAATTCAGCGTCTATCGCCCGTTTTGCTGTTGACCTTCCCAAGGAGCAGGAAATGAAACTGATCGGCATGCTGGACTCCCCTTACGTGCGCCGCGTGGCGATCTCCGCCAAACGTTTGGGGATCGACCTCGAACACGAGTCGGTCTCGGTGTTTCGCCACTTCGAGCAATTCCAGCAGATCAACCCGGTGGTCAAAGCGCCAACGCTGATCCTCGACGACGGTGTCGTCCTCATGGACTCGACCCTCATCCTCGATTACCTCGAAGCCAGTTCCGGCAAAAGCCTGTTGCCAGCCGATCTGAAACAACGCTCCCACGCCCTGCGCCTGATCGGCCTCAGCCTCGCCGCCTGCGAAAAAGCCGTGCAGCTGTATTACGAACGCAACCTGCGCCCGGCCGACATCCAGTATCAGCCGTGGGTCGAACGCGTCGAAACCCAACTCGCCGCCGCGTTCACCGCACTTGAACAAGAACTCGAAAACAACGGCCTGCCCACCGACGGCACCCTGACCCAGGCCGGCATCAGCATCGCCGTCGCCTGGAGCTTCACCGACCTGGTCGTTCCCGACCAACTCGACACCCGACGCTACCGCCACATCGCCCAATACACCGCGTACGCCGAAACGCTTGAAGCGTTCGTCAGCACACCGATGACCTGACCATGAGCGCACCCGAAACCGCTGCACCCGCGCTAAAGGAAATCTTCAACGCCGAACGCCTGCAACACATCGCCACAGAAATGAGCGCCGTGTATCCGGCGTTCAAGGCCAAAGCGTTTCTCAAACACGCCAATGAAGGTCTGGCCGATTTATCCGTGATGCAACGCATGGCCCGCGTCAGCGAAAGCCTGCACGCCGTGCTGCCACTGGACTACGAAGATTCCCTCGACGTGCTGCGCGAACTCGCACCACGACTGAACAGCGGATTCGTCAGCATGTGCCTGCCGCACTACGTCGCCAGCTACGGCGCCCACGCCTTCGACACCTCCATGCAAGCGCTGAAATACTTCACCACCTTCGGCTCCTCCGAATTCGCCATCCGCCACTTCCTGCGCAGCGACCTCGAACGCTCGCTGGAACTCATGCACGACTGGACCCAAGACGAAAACCACCACGTCCGCCGCCTCGCCAGCGAAGGCAGCCGCCCTCGCCTGCCATGGTCGTTCCGACTGGAACCGGTGCAGGCAGACCCGCAATTGGCCGCCGGGATACTCGATCGGTTGAAAGCGGATGACAGTTTGTACGTGCGCAAATCCGTAGCGAATCATTTGAATGACGTGACGAAAGCGCACCCGGAGTGGGTGTTGGACACGATTGAAGGTTGGTCGCTGGAGAACAAACACACAGCGTGGATTGCCAAGCATGCACTGCGGAGTTTGATCAAACAGGGGGATTTGCGAGCGCTGACGGTGATTGGGGCCGGGGGGAAGCCTGAGGTTGAGTTGTTGGATGTGAAGGTTGAACCGGCGGTTGTGCGGCTGGGGGAAGCGATTACTTTGTCGTTTGTGGTGAAGTCGACGGTGGCGGAAGAGCAGCGGCTGGTGATTGATTATGCGATTGACTATGTGAAGGCGAATGGCGGGGTTTCGGGGAAGGTTTTTAAGTTTAAGACGGTGGTGTTGGCGGGGTTTGGGGTGGAGACGGTACAGCGTAGGCAGGTGATCAAGGATTTAACGACGCGCAAGCATCACGAGGGACAGCATGAAGTAAGTGTGATGGTTAATGGAAAAAAACTAGCGGGCACCCTATTCACTGTTATGAGACGAAACCCCGTCACTTCTAAAAAAAACGATAACGAATAAGCACTTAGATGAACGCAACCCACTTTGCTACCTCGCAAGACAGGACATTCCCTCACGAGCTATCTTTGATTGCCATTTAGCCAAATTGAAAATGACTACAGCTTCACCTCAACAGCTCCGAACTCAATAGTGGCTTTTTGCCAAACACTAGTGTACCGTTACTGCAACTATAAGAGCACTGATGAAAAAGGACTTTTTCAATGGAAAATTATTTTCAAGACACCATATCTAAAATATATGGTGACGATGATGATTTTATAGTCATTGGATTAACAGGCCGCACGGGAAGCGGTTGTTCTACGGTCGCAAACATCCTTTCAAGCCAACAAGAAGATATACGCCACTCTCTTTTCTCAGGTCACAATCCTAAAGACAACAACCAGCGAAAGCAAAAAGTTGTTTTTAATTGCTTCAAGCATAACTGGGAACCTTTCATAACAATACAAGCCAGCACAGTATTATTATTAATGCTATCGGAGGTAAGCATTGAGGAATCGGGGATATTTATAGGACGTTCAGGAGACTTAGACCCTCCGAAAGCAAAAAAAACAACCGATATCCTAAAAAGCATACGTGACGAGTCAGTCGTCATTGCTGACATTGAGTCACTAAGAAAATTTTATACAAAATTTCTACCGGAGAAAAATGAAGAACTTAAAGATGTCATGGGAGGAGCAGCATACGTTAGAATCTTTCAACTCATCGGAAGCAATTTACGTAATTCTGGAAGCGTAACATCTGAAGACGTATTAAGCGGCAAGTCTTTTTCCTTAGCCGAACGAATCAACAAAATAATTAAACAAATTCGCAAAGCCAGAACTGAAGGCGACAAAACCTTTATTGTTATTGATGCAATAAGAAACCCATTTGAAGCCATATATTTCCAAGATAGATACTCCTCTTTTTATCTAATGGCAGTATCTTGTAACGACGACGAACGAAAGCGAAGACTTCGTGGACTTGGGTACACTGACGCTCAAATAGACATACTTGATAGAGAAGAGTACGGAAAATTAGACGCCACAAACCAAAAAGCCTACGTAAAGCAAGATATTAAAGCGTGCTTACAAAGGGCAGATCTGCATGTAAGCAATCCCGACTCTGGAAACATGGTATCCAACTTTAACTCTCTTGCAGATCAGCTGTTAACCTTTGTCGCGCTGATGGTGAGACCGGGACTTGTTACACCAACTCCATTAGAGCGCTGTATGCAAATCGCATTTACAGCAAAGCTTAATTCCGGATGCATTTCTAGGCAGGTAGGCGCCGTCGTCACCGATGTGAATTTTTCAGTACAGTCCGTAGGATGGAATGATACGCCCTTCGGCCAAGTGCCTTGTAGCCTGAGAAATCGATTCGACCTAACTAACGGCCACGATCAAGCAGCATATTCAGAATATGAAAAACTAGATATAAAATTCATAACATCAGTCTCAACAAACAATGAAAAATTTGTAAAAGTAAGAACAACCGGAAGAAATATTTCATACTGCTTCAAAGACGAATACAACCATCTAACTGGCAAAGACAATCAGGTCCATACAAGATCACTTCACGCAGAAGAAAATGCTTTCTTGCAAATTGCTAAATATGGTGCAAGGGGTGTTGAAAACGGAAAGTTATTTACCACTGCCAGCCCCTGCGAACTCTGCTCAAAAAAAGCATATCAGCTAGGAATAAAAGAAATTTATTATATAGATCCGTACCCAGGTATAGCTATGAGCCATATTTTGATGGGTGGAAGTCTAAATCCAAAACTCGTGATATTTTCCGGAGCTATCGGCAGAGCATTTCACAATTTATATTCTCCGAAACTCTCCTACAAAGACGAACTGAATGCGCTAGCGCAATAGCAGGCTTTTTTGTAAAAAATCAGGGCTTGGCTATTAAGATTACACATAGCCAAGCTTCAAGCTAAAAACCCATAACAACAAAAAATTCTCAAGCAACATCAACACCCAACAGAACAATTAAACGAAACGGGTTATAAAATGCACCAAAAAAGTCAATTAGGCATTACATTAGACGCGATCAAAACATCAACACTGGTGCTTCTATTGGCAGCTGGAATAATAACATCAGGCGTGCTGTTTTATTTTTTAAGCAAAATAGATCAAGGAATAGTTTCAACATTTGAAACCAATCAAAGTATAGGTGTCTGGGACTCAATGTATTTCAGCATTATAACCGTCTCATCTTTAGGGTATGGAGACTATCGCCCAGTAGGCGCTGGGCGGGCCGTAGCTGCTATAGAAGTAGTTTACGGCCTATTCTTTTTAGCGGTAATAGTTTCCAAGCTAGCCTCAGAACGAACTTCGACCTTGATAAAACTTGTATATGCAAGCGACACACAGAGACGTTTACTCGACTTTATAGAAAGCACAAACGATAGAAATGAGAGATTGCAAAAAGCCATTAAAGATAATGACTACTATGCCGCTAGTGAAATTTCACACACGAATAAAACAGCATTTTCCACTTATAAACACTTCGTAAACTACCACTTACAGTACGGCGACATCGGAAACGAGTGGGACACCAAACAGTTGGTTCGATTAATAAAGGCCACCGGAGATAGTACAGACCTCGCACATAGCATAATAAGAAACATGCACACCGATTCAGAGATCCACCTCAGAATCGAAAACTATCTAACAAAAGCAGAAACCTTGTCAGAGCATTTGAAAAAACACTATACCAGAGAAAAAATAGAAAGCATTCACGCACACATATCAAAACAAAGAAAGGCATTTAAAAAAGCTATCGATAATTGCAATAATGATTTCGAAAGGCTTAGGGGTGTCACCCCATACGTATTAACTACCGAGCTTTTGACAAGAGTAAAGCATTCATTACCAAAACGACCTTGGCCAGACCATGTACACAAACTCGTAGCAAAGGAACTCAAAATCTCAAACAAACTGGCTCAGAGAGCTATTTCGGATCTCCTGGTCGGTGGCTATTTTCCACATCAGCAACCATCAGAAGCACATTCTCAAAATGAATTAAGCTAATTTAATGGGAAAAACTTCGTACAACAGAGTTTTAAGAACTAAAAATCGGGATTACAAGAGAGCGCTTGCCCCCCCTTATTTCTTCTATAACTGTTTATTAACCCTTATATGGGATGCCATACTTGGTGACGTACCGCTGCCACTTCACTAAAAGTGATAAGAGTAATGTCGTTAGCTCTTATCTTAGCGAGGACCTAATGACCTCAATTTCGCCGTGCGCTCGCGCAATGTTGACTGCGTGATGATAAGAGCGTCTAAGCCAAACAAGCACAACAGCTCCTGGGCTAGTCTCGGAAACACCGAAGCCATAACCTTGCTTCCTGTTCCGATGCCCGCGAGCAACGCTGATTGACGGACGACACCATCAACTTGCTAAGGAATATCTACCCATGCGTGCCACGTTTTTTGTTCGATGATTGATTGTCAAAGGCATCAAATACGAACAGATAAGTCTTCCCAAAGATACCTGGGGTCATCTCCACCAGATTTTGGGCGGTCCGATTTGACAACCCGACAAAAGCAAAACGCCCAACAGTGCAATCGCTGCCTTCATCACCTAAGCATCCATTCAGGTACGTGTCACGACTACCAACTTCCGTATGGAATGCCGAATTTCTCAATGTAGCGTTTGGATTTTTCACTAACCGGGTATGCGTAACGTCC
The DNA here is from genome assembly GCF_016651305.1 of Pseudomonas sp. TH06. Taxonomy (GTDB): domain Bacteria; phylum Pseudomonadota; class Gammaproteobacteria; order Pseudomonadales; family Pseudomonadaceae; genus Aquipseudomonas. The sequence continues at coordinate 89,365 of NZ_JAEKEC010000003.1, forward strand.
TTGATTCCTGCCCTGACTAGGACCTAACGGTTCGATCTCGGCTTGGGCCTTACCCACTTTGATGGGGCGATGGCACGAGTCCCGAACAAAAACCTGAACAACGCCTCCTGGAGCCAAGCCCAGATAAATAAACGCGCTGTAGCTGGCTTGCTCTTCCGGCGTTTCAGGGCAGCGCTGATTTACTGATTTCACCATCAACTGTCTCGCCTCTTCAGGCACGTCGACCCAAACCTTATACGTCTGCGGTTCAACAATGGATTGCCAACGTACATAAATGCGCTTGGGCAGATCAGCACCAATCACTGCTTTTGAGGCAGCGCCCACAGCGTGCCAGCCTCGTGCGGATTCCTTACCGTTTTCTGGCTCCCCACCTGCGGCTGTACCTCCTCCGGTGCGTCTGAACAACTTGCCGTTTATGTCTTCGACGGCGCTGTCCTCTACCCACACCTTCATGTAGTAGGGCTCAGTGAACGCGAGTTGCCATGACTCGGATTTGGGATCGTTTTTGGCTGACAGAGGATCAGCAGATTGGCAGCCCACCATGAATAGCGCGCACAGTAGCGTCACAAGAGCTTTCATTGCCAAATCGTCCGTTAGGGTACGTTTCACGACTACCAACTTCCGTATGGAATGCCGTACTTGTCGATATACCGTTTGGCTTTTTCACTGACGGGATAAGCATAGCGCCCGTCGTTCTTACCTTGGCTAGGACCCAACGGTTCAACCTCGGCTTGGGTGCGTGCGACTTTGACCGGGTGATTACACGAGTCCCTGACCCAAACCTGCACCACACCACCAGGGGCTAGTCCTAGATAGACCGACGCAATGAATCTACCTTCTTGATCCGGTGTTCGCGGGCAAGGTTGATTGACGGATGAGACCATCAACTGCCGGGCCTCTTCAGGAATATCCACCGACGCCTGCCACGTCTTCTGTTCCACAATCGATTGCCAACGAACCCAAATACGGAGGGGTAGATCTGCCCCTACGACTCTCTTTCCGCTGCCGCCTACCCCACCCGTCCACCCCCGGGCTGACTCTGTGCCATCTTCAGGTTCTCCTCCCGCAGCGCTGCCGCCGCCAGTTTTGTGGAAAATCTTGCCGGTGACGTCTTGAACAGAACTGTTTTCTACCCAGACTTTCATGTAATCCGGCTCAACAAAGGCCAACTCCCACCACTCGGATTTCGGATCGCTCTTAACCGAAAGTGGATCAGTAGCCTGGCATCCCGCGACCAACAACATGCACAGCATCGAAATGAGTTGCTTCATTGGGTTTCGGTTTACCAACTCCCATACGGAATGCCGTATTTATCGATATAGCGCTTGGCCTTTTCACTCACTGGATAGGCATAGCGATCACCATGCTTTCCCTGCTGCGGGCCGAGTGGTTCGATCTCGCCTTGGGCATGGGCAACTTTGATTGGGCGGTGGCACGAGTCTCTGACCCAAGCTTGAAGCACACCGCCCGGGGCTAACCCCACGTACAGCGTCGCCATGTATCGGGCAGTTCTTTCCGGGGTCTCGGGGCAGCGTTGGTGTGTTGACTTCACCATCAGCTGCCTCGCTTCTTCCGGAATTTCTATGAAGCCTTTATAGGTTTTTTGCTCTGTTATGGACTGCCAACGGACGAAGATAAGTTTCGGAAGGTCAGCGCCGGTCACAGACATTCCGGAACCACTAACGGTACCCCAGCCACGCGCAGACTCTGTACCATCTTCAGGCTCACCTCCGGCGGCTGACTTCCCGCCGACTCTGAAAAACATCATGTTCTTGATATCCAGAACTGAGCTGTCTTCCACCCAGATTTTCATGTAACTGGGCTCAACGAACCCTAGCTCCCACCAAGGAGACTTAGGGTCTTCGGCTCCCGAGTCGAAGCTTCCAGTTTGGCAACCCGCCAACGATAAAACGCCCAACAGGACGATCGCTGATTTCCTCACCCAGCGCCTACCAACTTCCATACGGAATCCCGTATTTATCGATGTATTGCTTCGCTTTTTCGCTGACCGGATAGGCGTAGCGACCACCGTGTTTTCCCTGTTCCGGGCCTAGTGGTTCAATCTTGGCTTGACCCCGAGCAATCATTATCGAGTTCCGACAAGAATCACGGACCCAGGCTTGAAGTACGCCTCCCGGTGCGAGCCCCACGTAAAGTGACGCCATGAACCGAGCTGGTTTTTCCGGTGTTTCCGGGCAACGCTGGTGTGTGGACGTCACCATCAATTGCCTGGCTTCCTCTGGAATCTCGATGAAGCCCGCGTAGGTTTTTTGCTCTGTGATGGATTGCCAACGAACGAAGATTTGTTTGGGAAGCTCTGCGCCAGTCACAGGTTTACCTGTTCCTCCCACTGTCCCCCAACCACGGGCAGACTCGGTACTGATGTCGGGTTCGCCGCTGGCAGCTGTGCTCTTGCCGGCTCTGAGAAACACTCTGTTATTGATATCTTGAACGGAGCTGTTTTCTACCCAGACTCTCATGTAGTTCGGTTCAACGAACACTAATTCCCACCAAGGATATTTTGGGTCGTTTTCACCAGATTCTGGGCCTTCGATTTGGCAGCCCGATAAAAGTAAAACGCCCGACAGTGCAAACGCTGCCTTCATCACCTAAGCATCCATTCAGGTACGTGTCACGACTACCAACTTCCGTATGGAATGCCGAATTTCTCAATGTAGCGTTTCGATTTTTCACTAACCGGGTATGCGTAACGTCCTTGATTCTTGCCCTGACTAGGGCCTAACGGTTCGATCTCAGCTTGGGCCTTACCCACTTTGATGGGGCGATGACACGAGTCGCGAACAAAAACCTGAACAACGCCTCCTGGAGCCAAGCCCAGATAGATAGATGCGCTGTAGCTGGCATGCTCATCCGGCGTTTCTGGGCACCGCTGACTCACTGATTGCACCATCAGCCGTCTAGCCTCTTCAGGTACGTCAACCCAAACCTTATAAGTCTGCGGTTCAACAATGGATTGCCAACGTACATAAATACGCTTGGGCAGATCAGCACCAATCACCGCTTTTGAGGCAGCACCCACAGCATGCCAACCTCTTGCGGACTCTTTACCATTTTCTGGCTCCCCACCTGCGGCTGTACCCGCCCCCGTGCGTTTGAACAACTTGCCGTTTATGTCTTCGACGGCGCTGTCTTCAACCCATACTTTCATGTAATGGGGTTCGGTGAACGCGAGCTCCCACGAGTCGGATTTGGGATCATTTTTGGCTGACAGAGGATCAGCAGATTGGCAGCCAGCCATGAATAGCGCGCACAGCAGTGTCACAAGAACTTTCATTACCAGAGCTTCCAGTCTGCAACGTGAGGGTGTTGCACGCGAATTGAGTCTTCCGTGGGGGCATTTATGTAAACAGCCCTGATACCGCTGCCGTCTCTTCGACCAAGGGGATGGTTCCAGTTGGCAGACGTGTGAATGTACTTCAGTTTCAGCAATTGGTCTTCTTGCTCTGTGACGGTGTAGTTACCGGCTAAAAATTTGTCGCACAGGGCCTGAAGCTCTGCAGGTATGGCCAGATCCGGTGTATCGGGGATGTCGTTGAAGCGAGCACCCTTTTCTTTCGCCAAACGGTGCATGACTCGCAAATACACTCTGGACAACAGGCCGCTCACAGGGCGTTTGAGTTGAAGGGCGGCGTACACCCGCTTCTCGCTTGGGCTTAGTTTTTCTTGCGGGCTATTGGGCATCGGATCCGCCTCTGACGTCACGACTTCGAGCATTTCAGCAGGCCAGCCTTTGGCCAACCATTGGCTTTTGGCGTTAGCAGCATCGCGGTAGATTGAGGTAGTTGTTACATCCGTATGCAGAGGCACTGCCAGTGTTTGCATGGGAGTGACAAGAACACATTCCTGCGCATCCTCCAGGTATCCGCCGCCGATGTCGGAGTGCACTCCCGGCAGGGTTATCTCCATATGATCGGCCTTGACGCGACTGAGGGCGAAGTTGGCTCGGCATTCGTCACGGGCAGACAGTTGGACGACATCAGTAAAGAATTGCCGGTCGAGGTAAAGTTTGACGCCCGTCGCAATGGAGCTTTTGATGTTCCCGAAATTTGACCAGCCGGCAATCGATGGGACGGTATCGAACAAACCGATAAAGCCCACATTGATGTCGCTTTTATATTGGTCGTTGAATTTGGGACCGAAGGCTCTTGGCAGGTTTCGCAGAACGGTACCAAGTGGCCCGCGACTGGTGCGGACAATCTCGTTGGCAAAATGTCGGGCGGCGGCCGCGCCACGACTGAATCCGAACGTATCGAAGGTCAGGGAAGTGATTTCACTTCCTGGGTTATCGATCAAAACCCGACTAATGGCTTGCTCAATTTTTGGAAACGAGGATTCGACGCGTCCAGCCACACCCGTTTCTCCGCGTCCAGTCCCTGCACCAAACTTACTGTCCTCTTCGCCGGAGCGCGTGCCGATACCCTCGACATAGACAACGCGTGAAGTGCTCTTTTTTAGGCCCTCTCCTGCGGCCTCTGGTACGGAGTCGTACAGTTCGCTCAGTCTTTTCACATTGCTGATGTCGTTACCGTAACTGCTGTCCGGATCTCTCATATACGGCTTGCAGCTAGCCGGAATATCCTCCGGCGCAATCGGATGCTGCGCTCCACACAGCAGCCCAGCCGCTGTGTTATTCGCATTATTCCCTGTGCCATCAAAGAACACGCCGATCCTCAACGCGATGCCGATTTTCTCGGGTTCTGGCGCTGGCTCTTTGCTGTGCTTTTCGTATTCCGCCCAGCGCTGGGCGTGGATGTCGACGGGTTCGGCTTCGGCGTAGCGATGGTTTTTCGGGGGGTTGGGAACGTAGCCACTCAATCCTTGATTCCTTGTTCTGATCCTTGAACGGCCGAAAGGGTGACAGTCGAGGATCAGGGACGCAAGGCGTGGCCCTTTGCTAGCGCGAGGGGGAAATCGGGTTTGACGAGGGTTTCCCCTCGTCATGTTGGATGGCTATTTGGGGATTTCGACGTTATCCAGCGCTCGGTTTACCGCGAGTTCGCCGAGCATCACGACTTGGGCGATGCCCAGTGCGGTTTTGCGGTGGGAGGTGTCGAGCGTGGCGGCGAAGTTGAGGAGCATTTCGCTGGCCGAGCCGAGGGTTTCGCTGGCGTTGGCCAGGAGCGATTCCGTGTCGTACTTCGGGTTGGCGAGGTACATGGGTTCGGGCTCGTTGGTGCTGGCCATGATTTGGTCGGAGGGTTTGAGGTAGTGGTCGAGGGCGCGCTCGGCGGCTTCGTGGAATTTCTTGGAGTCGGGGGATTCGTAGGGGGATCCCGGGTCGGTTACTGGCGGGTTCGGCGTTACTTTGAACATAGATGAAGCTCCTAACACATTTAAAGGAGGCTTCACCCTTTCGCTACCAAACGAAGGGTGGCGGCCATGCACAGGTTGGTAGACCGGGTGTTAGGATCCGGCGCGCCCTAGGACGCCCTGTACATGACCACCATAAATCCGAAACGAAGAAATCTCGGCGATGGTGGAGCTGTACATCTAACACCGGGCTACCAAACCCGATCACTGTTTTTCAGTGACCGACAAACGATAGAACCCGCGCCCCAGACGCACAAGCCGGCGGATTCTGGCGTAGTCGTAGGCGATGGCGCAAGGATTTGTAGGGCATGACCAGCAACGTACGACGCGCATTAAACAAACGCGTCGTTTCTTGTTTATAGGCCAGTAGAGGTATTAGAGACTGAGATTCAATGCGTCTCAAAAGAATTCCACTGGTGCGTATCAAGGGCCAGCGCGCAGTAGGGTTCAAAAACGTAAAGCTCAAGCGCATTTTCGATGGCAATTGCTGCCACCTGGAGTGTCTTTAAATAGGATTGGGCCTCTATGAATGAGGTACCGAATAAGGCGTCATCCATTGCCTTCGCGCGCGTCAGTTTGGAGATCGTTCGATCTGGGTGCTTAGCCATCGCTATTCGAAAAGCCAGGCTGGCGTCGAAATGTGTTTTACCGAAGACGTGCTGACGAAGCCGACTGACCACACTTCTGGAAATACCCACGTAGATAGGCACCCCGTTGTCGATCAGCACATAGCAACCCGAAAAGTCATGTGCCAGATCGAACTGTTTTAGCAGCGATTTAGTGCCAACTCCCGGAACTGAATGCCTCCATCTCTCGCGGATCAGCCAGAGCGCTTTTCATTCTGCGCATGTGGCCGGGCAGTACCGTTGTGGCTAACGCTTCAAATGTGTGCGGGCATTCATGTAATGGCATTCGAAAAAAGCTCGCTCTATAAGTAGATACCAACGCTAGCGCGGCAGATCGGCTGATGACAAGCCATGTAATACACGCCTGTTTGAAACAACATCTGAAACATAATTGATTGAAATACGGCGTATCTGGATAGCTCTCTGCAGCGAAGAGCAAAGGCGATCGCTGCAGAGAGCTCTAATTTCTATTTCGGTAGTTCGACGTTGTCGAGTGCCCGGTTCACGGCGAGTTCGCCGAGCATGACGACTTGGGCGATGCCCAGTGCGGTTTTGCGGTGGGAGGTGTCGAGCGTGGCGGCGAAGTTGAGGAGCATTTCGCTGGCCGAGCCGAGGGTTTCGCTGGCGTTGGCCAGGAGCGATTCCGTGTCGTACTTCGGGTTGGCGAGGTACATGGGTTCGGGCTCGTTGGTGCTGGTCATGATTCGGTCGGAGGGTTTGAGGTAGTGGTCGAGGGCGCGTTCGGCGGCTTCGTGGAATTTCTTGGAGTCGGGGGATTCGTAGGGGGATCCCGGGTCGGTTACTGGCGGGTTCGGCGTTACTTTGAACATGGTGAAACTCCTAGTTAACAAAAGAAGCTTTCACATTCGCTACCAAACGAAGGTGGCGGCCATACGCGGGTTGGTAGACCGGTAACTAGGACCCGGCACACCCGAAGGTGTCCTGCGCATGGCCACCATTGAGCAGAGACCTGACAAGGTCTGCGAACGGTGCGCGATGCGACTAGTTATGGCGGGCTACCAAACCCGATCACTGTTTTTCAGTGACCGACAAACGATAGAACCCGCGACCTAGACGCACAAGCCGGCGGATTCTGGCGTAGTCGTAGGCGATGGCGCAAGAAGTTGTAGGGCGCAGGTGGTGTTCTGATGTTTCGTTTAAACAACCTGATTCTCTGCTGTTTATTTCGCTCGGTTTTTGGCGCGTGGTTTACAAGCTCAGGCAGGAGTCGCGGCTCTGCGATGCAAAACTCGAAACTCAGTTGAATTTGCCGAGGTAGGTCAGGTTGGTTGTGCTCTGCGGAGAGCGCAACATCGGTTCGACTTCGGCAATTGCTGAACGCCGCTCGCCCCAGATGGCATTCGCACCCACCACGATGAGGTGGCTGAATGCTGTTGCTTTTGATCCCGGCTTCAGCCTTTCGGAGTGGTCCTGTATATCAACATAAGTCCTACCACCTCCGCTCAGAACCTTCTTCCCAGGTAACCTCTTCGATCGACATTTTCGTGTTTTCGGAAATGCTGCTAACGGCAATCTGCGTCCTGGGTTAATTTGTCTCAATGCCACAATCCAGGAATTGAACAATGAATCAATCTGACCCGCAGCACCCATCCCGCCGCATGCTGCTCAAGCGCGGAGCTGCCCTTTCAGCATTAACGATTACTGGAGCGGCCGGATTAACCATGCCTTCAGTCTCTTTTGCAGCAGCGCTTAGCAAAGAAGAGCGAGATAAAATGACGCCGGATGAGGTCATTGAAAGCCTGAGATCCGGCAATCTGCGTTTCCGTGAAGGCAAAACGCAAAAGCATGACTATTTGGCGCAGAAGCGTGCCAGTCAAAACGGGCAGTATCCGTCAGCGGTAATTTTAAGCTGTATTGATTCGCGCGCCCCGGCGGAAATCCTGCTGGATGCCGGTATTGGTGAAACGTTTAACTGCCGCGTGGCTGGCAATGTGGAAAACGAAGACATTCTCGGCAGTATGGAATTTGCCTGTGCTTTAGCAGGGGCCAAGGTAGTAGTGGTGATGGGGCATACCTCCTGTGGTGCGGTGAAGGGTGCAATTGCCAATGCCGAACTGGGAAACCTGACTGGATTGCTGAGCAAAATCAAACCGGCAATTGCTGAAACGGTATACGCAGGTGAGCGTACGGCTGACAACTATGACTTTGTCGATTCCGTTGCCCGCACCAGCATCAAAATGACGATGGCCGATATCCGTCAACACAGCCCGACCCTGAACAAGCTTGAGCAGGATGGGAAAATAAAAATTGTAGGCGCTATCTATAAGCTTGTGGGTGGAGAGGTTGAGTTCTTTACCTGAAAACAAATGATCGTCAGCCTGGCCATGGCCGCTTTCGATTGCAAACGCTACGGCTGCAGGTCTTCCTCTGAATTACGCAGTGGCCGCAGCTCACCTCGGGCGACCTCATCTGGTACTGCGAAGGAGAACCTGGAAGGCACCGACGATGAGTGCCAACTGGATGCAATGAATACGAAGACTGATCGCTGAACGCTCCCGGTTGGTTCGTTCTGGAAGTGATGGGGGATTGGGCGGACGCCTTCGCGGGTAAGCCCGCTCCCACAGGGATTTGTAGCTGGATTTGAATTATCAGTGAGTGGGAGGCATTGCGCTCGGGCCCACTGTTTTTTATTCCGGCAGCATCATTGGGTTGTATTTCGTTGGATTCGGAACACCAGGCTAGGGGCTTTGCCCGGCACGTCGTCCAGCAGTCCGAAGCGGCGCAGGCCGATTTTCTCCAGCACCTTTATCGACGCCGCGTGATCAGGCCTGACCAGGCCGAACACTTCGGGTAATCCGAGGTGGTCGAAGGCGTGGGTCAACGCGGCTTGCCCCGCCTCGGTTGCATAGCCGTGGCCCCAGGCTTCGACGGCGAAGCGATATCCGAGGTTGATCACCGGTTTTCCCAGATAGTCATGCGTCGCGATGCCGGCGAATCCGAGGATGTGGTCAGGGGACTGGGCACTGGTGATGGTCCACCAGCCGTAGCCGTGGGTCGCCCAGTGTTTAAGCCAGCGTTCAAGCAACGCTTCAGCCTGGGCGAGGTCAGTCATTGGCCCGGCAGGGTTGAACAGGTTGGTTTGCGGGTCGCCGAAGATTGCAAACACGGCGGGCAGGTCGGCGAGTTGCGGTTGCCGGTATATCAAGCGTGACGTGGTGGCTGACATGATCAAAAACCTTGGTGGTAGATTCTCGGAAACACAGGTTGGCTCGGCGGGCGCCATCGCGAGCAGGCTCACTCCTACAAGTGCCGGGCTGGGCGGACGTCATCGCGGGCAAGCCTGGCTCTCACAGGTTTCGCGGGTTGCTCAGGGTTTTTGTTGTTTCATGTGAATCAGCGCTGAGCGACCGCCACCCGGTGCCGGGCGTTCTTCGATGGCGAACGGGACGAAGCCGAGTTTTGGGTAGAGCAATAATCCGGCGGTGTTTTCGTTGAAGCAGGAGAGTTGCACTTCGTTGGCCTGATACTTTTCAAAGCCCAGTGCGGTCATGGTTTCGATGATGTATCGGGCCACGCCTTTGCCTCGGGCATTCGGCGCGACGATGACATTGCCAATGCAGCAGATGCCGTTGTGTTCGGCGCGGTAGAAATTGGCGAAGCCAACGACTGATCCATCCGCCTCGAAAATGGTCGAGTCGAAACGTTGGCTGATCGCCGTGTGCAGTTGCTCTTCCGTCAGCGGGAAATGCGCTTTCGGGAACATGAAGAACAGCTCTTGTTCGCCCTGCGGAAAACTGCAAATGGTTTTGACGTCTTCGGCCATTACGGGCCGGTGGGTGAAGTTCATCGCTGCCCTGCCCTCACTTTTTGCTGACTGCAAAATGATGCGCGACCAGTGCATTGGCATGGCCGTGGCCCATGCCGTGTTCTGCCTTGAGCCACGCCACCAGTTCCATGTGTTTCTTGTCGGTGATGCTGGCGAGCAGATTCAGCCAGTGGTCGATGGGCTGGCCGTACTTCTTTTCGATGGACGGGAAGTACGACGCCGGACCTTTTACCTTGTTGTCTTCGCTCATGCTGCAAGCTCCCTGGGGTCTCGACGGAGGGTCGGCGGACGCTCCTTGTCGGCAAGTCATAGAGTGGACGCGAGAGGTAAATCCGGCAAGTGGCCCGAGCTGCTCGCTCACTTCGAAATGAGTTCTGCCATTCTCTGCAGGTCAGTCTTGCCGGAAAACTGTAGGCCTTCGCCTGCTCGCGATGGCGTCTGTTCAGTCGATATCATTATTGACTGATCCACTGCTATCGCGAGCAGGCGAAGGCCTACAGGGGGTTGCGTGCGTTCGAAGATCAGCTGTGCAGGATCGCTGTCGCGGATGAGACCACCAATAGCACGGCGAGGATCCGGTTCAGCCAGCGCAACTGCGCAGAATTACTGAGCCATCGCGCCGCGCCCCGGCCGAGCAATGCCCAGATCGCGAGGCATGGCAGCGATACCAGAAAGAACACCAGGCACAGCGCATTCAAGCCCTGCCCTTGCGCGGTGAAGACGCTGATCACGGCAATGGCCATGAACCAGGACTTGGGATTGACCCATTGCAGCAGTGCCGCGCCGATCAGGCCCATCTCGGCTTTTTCTTCCTCGGCGGCGGCATCGATGTCGGTGACCGGGGCCGTGAAGATCTGCCAGGCCAGCCACAGCATCCAGCACAGTCCGAGGCCGCTGATGATCGGGCGCACGCCGGGCAGCATCAGCGTGCTGGCCCCCGCGCCCGCGACCCAGACGAGCGAAGCGGCGCCAACGCCCGCGCCCAGAATGATCGGCAGGCATGGCCGCCAGCCGCGTCGGGCGCTGGTGCTGAGGACGATCAGGTTGGTCGGGCCCGGGGTGATGGAGGCGACGAAGGCGAAAAGGATGAATGCAAGCATGGCGCGGCCCTTTAGGAAGTCAGGGCCTACTGTGGCGGCTGGAGCGCGCGTGAGTCTTGAACGTTTGTTCAGCGTCGAATGGTGCCAACGGCGCGCTGTTGATAGGCGCCCGGGGTGATGCCATAGGCGCGCACAAACCAGCGGCCCAGATGGCTTTGATCAGCGAAACCGAGGCGGCTGGCGACTTCTATTGGCTGCACACCCGCAGCGAGCATCTGCCGGCCACGGCTGAGGCGCAGTTGAATCAGCCAGGCGTGCGGCGCCAAACCATAGGCAGCCTTGAACGCACGGGTCAGGCGGAAACGGTCGGTGCCGCAGACCTCTGCCAGGGTTTGCAGACTGATGTCCTGTTCGTGATAGGCCATCAGATAGTCGCGGGCCTGTCGGGCGATCAAGGGTGCGCGGCTAGCGGCGGTCGGCTGCGGGCGTCGGTACAAATGACTGGCGAGGCGCTCCAGAAACGAGTCCAGCGCGACGTCCCGCACCATGCGCACGTCTTGCTGATGCAGCGCGTTGAAGGCGAACAACGTGGCGCGGGCCAACTCGGGGTCATCGTTGATCACACTGCCGATCCCCGGCAAACCACTGCCGAAACGGCCCAGGTGCAAGCCGTCCAGCGCCTGCTCCAGCCAGGAAGGCTGCAAGTACAGCATGCGATAGGTGAAGCCGTCGGGGCTCGGCGCATCACCGTCGTGGATATCACCGGGTTCAAGCATGAAGACCTTGCCCGGCGTGCTGTCATGCCGCGCCCTGCGGCTGTTGAAGCGCTGCACGCCTTGCTCGGTGAAACCGATCAGGTAGGTTTCGTGCCAGTGCGGATCGTACGCGTGCGCGTGCCCGGCGAAATGCGCGTGCAGGGTTTCGATGCCGGTTTCCCGGTCGTGAGTGAGGTTGATCCAGTTGCTCATGGCTTGAATACGGTGATGGGCTGGGGCCAGTAATCCACAATTGGCGAATCGAGGCTAGAAGGTTTGTGCAACGTTCGTCAGATGAGGCCGACGGCTTTTTTCATATCGACCGCTGATTAACCCGCGCCATCAGTTGCTCGGCGCTTTCCTTGCGCTCGGAATAACGGTCGACCAGAAAGTCCTGACGGTCGCGCAGCAGCACGGTGAACTTCACCAGTTCTTCCATCACATCGACCACGCGGTCGTAGAACGGCGACGGCTTCATCCGCCCCGCTTCGTCGAATTCCATGTAGGCCTTGGGCACCGAGGATTGGTTGGGGATGGTGAACATGCGCATCCAGCGGCCCAGCACGCGCAGCTGATTGACCACGTTGAAGGACTGCGAGCCGCCGCAGACCTGCATCACTGCCAGGGTTTTGCCCTGGGTCGGGCGAACCGCGCCGAGCTCCAGCGGAATCCAGTCGATCTGCGCCTTGAACACCGCCGACATCGCACCGTGACGCTCCGGCGAACACCAGACCTGACCTTCCGACCACAGCACCAGATCGCGCAGTTCCTGCACCTTGGGATGATCGACCGGCGCATCATCCGGCAGCGGTAAACCGGACGGGTTGAAGATGCGCGTCTCGGCGCCGAAGTGCTCCAGCAGACGTGCGGCCTCCTCCACCAGTAAACGACTGAAGGAGCGAGCGCGGGTCGAGCCATAGAGCAACAGGATGCGCGGTTTGTGTTCGCCCGAGGCCGAGGTTTTGAAAGCTTCGATCAGGCTTGGATCAAGGTTGGGCAGATGCTCAGACATCAGTAGTCCTCCTTAGAGCGTGCCGATGCGATCAAGCTCATGCTTGAGCTGGTCGCGGCTGAGACGGTTGAAGGGCAGTTCGAGGAAGGCTTTGCAGCGTTGTTCGATGCGCGCCAGCGTTGCGCGGAACGCTGCATCTATTTGCGCTTCGTCACCGCTGACTTCGGATGGATCTTCCAGCCCCCAATGGGATTTCAGCGCCGGGCCGAAGTACACCGGACAGGTTTCGCCGGCGGCTTTGTCGCAGACGGTAATAACGATGTCGGGTGGGTTGTCTTCGAAGGCGTCGTTACCTTTGCTGTGCAAGCCATCGGTGGAAATACTCGCCCGCTCAAGCGTCGAGAGGCTGCGCGGCAATACCTGGCCTTTGGGAAAACTGCCGGCACTCACCGCCGTGAATCCCGCTGGCGCCCAATGATTGAACATGGCTTCAGAAAGAATGCTGCGGCAGCTATTGGCCGTGCACATGAACAGCACTCGCATGGATGGCACCTGTCAGTTGGGTTCAGCAGCAGGCAGCTTCACGCACGGGACGACCGTCCATGTTCTGCAGGCGTGAAGCGTTGTCTTTGAGCCAGTCGGCGTTGGCCTGCGACGTCACTTGCAGGATCTGGTGAACCCAGTCCGGCAAATCGGGATTGAGGCGGTAATAAACCCACTGGCCCTGACGACGATCGAGCAACAAGCCATTGCTGCGCAGTTGCGCGAGGTGGCGGCTGATTTTCGGTTGGCTGTCGTCGAGGGCGCACATCAGCTCACAGACACAGAGTTCGCCTTGATCGGCGATCAGCAGGGTGGCGCGGACGCGGGTTTCGTCGGCCAGGCTTTTGAAGACTTCCGGGGGCGTGATCATGTGGGGCGACCAGTACATATGGAGAACCGAATATACGGATATCCATATATTAATCAACCGCAGATTTGACACCCCTCCCACTCAAACACACCGAACTCCCTTGTAGGAGTGAGCCTGCTCGCGATAGCGGTGTATCAGACGACTTCAGTTTCACAGATATACCGCTATCGCGAGCAGGCTCACTCCTACAGGTTTTGATGTGGGTGCACTATCCGCGTAATAACCCCTGCTCCGCTTCGCACAGGCCGACGACATAATCCCAGACCACCCGCAGCCGCACCGATTTGTGCAGTTCACGCCGGGTGCTGATCCAGTAGCTGCGCTCGATGCTTTCATCCGGCAGCAATGCGACCAGATCCGGGTCGGAAGCGGCCATGTAGCACGGCAAAACCGCGATGCCCAATCCCGAGCGCGCCGCTTCCTGCTGGGCGATAACGCTGGTGCTATGAAACACAACGCGTGGGCTGCGGCAGAAACTGTTGAGGAACATCAATTCCTGACTGAACAGCAGATCATCGACGTAACCGATCCACGCATGTCGTCCGAGGTCTTCGCGGCTTTTCAGCGGCGGTGCTTTGTCGAGATAACGCTGGCTGGCGTAGAGCGCGAGACGGTAGTCGGTGAGTTTGCGGGTGACCAGCATGTCCGCCGACGGACGTTCCAGATGAATGCTGATCTCTGCCTCGCGGTTGAGGATGCTGACGAAGCGCGGCACGGCGACCAACTCCACTTCCAGACCCGGATAGCGTTCGAACAAACCGATCATGCGGCTGGCGAGAAACTTGATGCCGAGGCCTTCAGTCACGCCAACGCGAATCTTGCCCAGTGGCGCGGTGGATTGGGTGATCTCTTCCTGGGCCAGCAACGCGACGTTTTCCATGGCTTCGGCGTGTTTGAGCAGCGCCTCCCCCGCCGGGGTCATTTCGTAGCCTTGGGCGTGCTGGACGAACAGCGCGGTGCCGAGGCTTTTTTCGATGGCCTCGATATGCCGGGCGACGGTGGCGTGCGTGGTGTTCAAACGCCGGGCGGCGGTGAGCAGGCGGCCGCTGCGTTGCAACTCGAGAAAGAACCGCAGGTCGTTCCAGTCGAACATGGGGTGTCCTTGTCAGCTATGGTCAATCAAGGCTGTTTAAAAACGCACAGCGGCTGCGCAAAAACTAACATTCTTTTGACGAAAGCTAACAACTAGAGTGTCCGACAATAAAAACAAAAAGCGAGGTCAGGGAATGCAGACTTCCCTCGATGAATACGACTACATCGTGGTCGGCGCCGGCCCTGCCGGGTGCTTGCTGGCCAATCGGCTGTCGGCGGATCCGCAGCAGCGCGTGTTGCTGCTCGAAGCCGGCGGACGCGACAACTATGCCTGGATTCATATCCCCGTCGGTTACCTGTTCTGCATCGGCAACCCGCGCACCGACTGGTGCTTCAAGACTGAGGCGCAACCCGGCCTGCAAGGTCGCGCCCTGAGCTATCCACGCGGCAAAGTGCTCGGCGGCTGTTCTTCGATCAACGGCATGATCTACATGCGCGGCCAGGCTGGCGACTACGACGGCTGGGCAGCCGAAGGCAATCCGGGCTGGGCCTGGAACGATGTTCTGCCCTTGTTCAAACAAAGCGAAAACCACTTTGCCGGCGCCGCCGAATTTCACGGCGCCAAGGGTGAATGGCGGGTCGAGCAGCAGCGGCTGTCGTGGCCGATTCTGGATGCGTTCCGCAGCGCCGCCGAACAGAGCGGCATCGCTAGCATCGATGACTTCAATCAGGGCGACAACGAAGGTTGCGGCTACTTTCAGGTCAACCAGAAGGCCGGCGTGCGCTGGAACGCGGCGAAGGCGTTTTTGAAGCCGATTCGTAATCGGCCGAATCTGACGGTGCTGACCGGGGTTGAAGTGGATCGCGTGCTGCTGGAGGGTGGTCGCGCATCGAAGGTCAGCGCTCGCCACGAAGGTCAGGTGACAAGCTTCAAGGCGCGCCAGGAGATTGTGTTGTGCGCCGGTTCTGTCGGTTCGCCGAGCATTTTGCAGCGCTCGGGGATTGGCCCGCGTCCGCTGCTGGAACGCCTCGGCATCGGTGTGATTCATGAGTTGCCAGGGGTGGGTGGCAATCTGCAGGATCACCTGCAACTGCGGCTGATCTACAAACTGGAAAACGCCCGCACCCTCAACCAGATCGCCGGCAGCGTGTGGGGCAAGATGGGCATGGGCCTGCGTTATCTGTACGACCGCAGCGGGCCGTTGTCGATGGCGCCGAGTCAGCTCGGCGCGTTTGCCCGATCCGGGCCGGAGCAGACTTCAGCCAATCTTGAATACCACGTACAGCCGTTGTCGCTGGAGCGCTTCGGCGAACCGTTGCACAGCTTCCCGGCGTTCACCGCCTCGGTGTGCGATCTGCGTCCGCAGAGCCGCGGTCGCATCGAGATCAGCTCGGCGGATCCGCAAGCAGCGCCGCTGATTCAGCCCAACTATTTAAGCCATCCCGAAGACCTGCGCGTGGCCGCCGATGCGATCCGTCTGACCCGACGCATCGTCAGCGCCCCTGCCCTGCAAGCGTTCAAACCGGTGGAGTACCTGCCCGGTGACAGCCTGCAAAGTGAAGCGCAATTGCACGAAGCCGCCGCCAGAATCGGCACGACGATTTTCCACCCGGTCGGCACCTGCCGCATGGGCAACGATGGCGACGCGGTGGTCGATGCGCAGTTGCGTGTGCACGGCGTTCCCGGTCTGCGCATCGCCGACGCCTCGATCATGCCGCGCATCACCTCGGGCAACACCTGTTCGCCTACGCTGATGATTGCCGAAAAAGCGGCACAACTGATCCTCAACCCGCCAACAAGGAACCAAACGCAAAAACCCGAACTCACCGAAACCCTGTAGGAGCTGCGGCACGCTGCGATCTTTTGACTGTGTTTTTCAACTATCAAAAGCAAGGTCAAAGGATCGCAGCGTTCCGCAGCTCCTACATTGATTGGGGCTCGACACAGAACTGTAGGAGTGAGCCTGCTCGCGATGACGGAATAACATTCAACATCTCTGTTGGTTGATACACCGCTATCGCGAGCAGGCTCACTCCTGCAGGGACCGGGTTAATTCAAGGCATCGCGCATCACCCGGACACGCAACACCAGTGGAACAACAAAAACAATCACTGTGAGGGATACCGATATGTCAGAACACGCTCAGCCGCTGGACGCCACGAGCGGCGCCAGCACCAGCAATGCCACGCAGAAAGTCATCTTCGCTTCGTCATTGGGGACGGTGTTCGAGTGGTATGACTTTTTCCTCTACGGCGCCCTCGCGGCGGTGATCAGCAAACAGTTTTTTGCCGGGGTCAACGACACCACGGCGTTCATCTTTGCGCTGATGGCGTTCGCCGCAGGTTTTATCGTGCGGCCATTCGGGGCGCTGGTGTTCGGTCGGTTGGGGGACATGATCGGGCGTAAATACACCTTTCTCGCGACGATCATTTTGATGGGTGTGGCGACGTTCTGCGTCGGTCTGTTGCCGACCTACGCCAGCATCGGCATCGCTGCGCCGATCATTCTGGTGGTGCTGCGCATGCTTCAGGGCCTGGCGCTCGGCGGCGAATACGGCGGCGCCGCGACTTATGTGGCGGAACACGCGCCGATCGGCAAACGCGGTTTCCACACCAGCTGGATTCAGTCCACCGCAACCCTCGGCCTGCTGCTGTCGCTGCTGGTGGTGCTCGGTTGCCGCTACTTTACTGGCGACCAATTTGAAGTGTGGGGCTGGCGGATTCCGTTCCTGCTGTCGATTGTGCTGCTGGGCATTTCCACCTGGATTCGTCTGAGCCTGCATGAGTCGCCGGCATACCTGAAAATGAAGGAAGAAGGCAAAACCTCGAAAGCGCCAATCCGTGAATCCTTCGGCAAATGGGAAAACCTCAAAGTCGTGCTGATCGCTCTGTTCAGCATCAACGCCGGTCAAGCGGTGACGTTCTACGCCGCGCAGTTTTACGTGTTGTTCTTCCTCACCCAGTTTCTGAAAATGGACCCGGCCGTGGCCAACACCTTGCTGATCATCAGCGTGGTGATCGGTGCGCCGTTCTTTATCATTTTCGGCTGGCTGTCGGACAAAGTCGGACGCAAACCGGTGCTGATGCTCGGCCTGTTGCTGGCGACGGCGCTGTACTTCCCGATCTTCAAATCCCTGGCGCACTACGCCAACCCGGCAATCGATCAGGCCAGCCGTCAGGCACCGATCACCGTGCTGGCGGATCCGGCGACCTGCACGTTCCAGTTTGACCCGGTGGGCAAAGCCAAATTCGACAGCCCGTGCGACAAGGTCAAAACCTTCCTGGTCAAGCAAGGCCTGCCCTACTCCAGCGCCGCCGCGCCGGCCGGCAGCGCTGTGCAAGTCAGCGTGGGCGACGTGAAACTCGACGGCTTCGACGAAGCGGCATTGCGCGGCGCGATCACCCTCGCCGGCTACCCGCAACAGGCTGATTTGCAGCAGATCAACAAACCGATGATCGTCGCGCTGATTGTCGCGCTGATCATTATCTCCGCCATGTGCTACGGCCCGCTGGCAGCGCTGATGGTCGAGCTGTTCCCGACCCGCATCCGCTACACCTCGATGTCACTGCCCTACCACATTGGCAATGGCTGGTTTGGCGGTTTCCTGCCGACCGTGTCGTTTGCGTTGGTGGTGTACACCGGGGACATTTTCTATGGGCTGTGGTATCCGGTGTTGATCACCGGGGTGAGCCTGGTGGTGGGAATGATCTGTTTGCGCGAGACGAAGAATATCGATCTCGACAAGAACTGATTCCAGGTCAAGTCAGCTTCTCTGTGGCGAGGGAGCTTGCTCCCGCTCGACTGCGCAGCAGTCGCAAACCTTGCTAACGCGGTGTGCCTGATACAGCACATTTCCTGGGTCTGGGGTCGCTGCGCAACCCAGCGGGAGCAAGCTCCCTCGCCACAGGGGATTCACACGATCACAGATTTGTGTCTTGGGCGTCAGCCTTGATCACCTCGAACTTCACCTGATCCGGATAAAACGCCACGTAGTTCTGGATGTCTTTGACCGAGACCTTCGGATTCTCGTAAGTCCACACCGAATTCGCGACCTCATGCCCCGGCACCTGCAGACTGAAGTAGTTGGCATCGCCCTTGTACGGGCAATAGCTGGTGTGGTCGGTGCGGGCGAAATATTTTTCGTCGATGTCTTCGCGGGGAATGTAGTACACCGGCGGATAGTTGGCCTCGTTGAGGACCAGCACGTGGGAAGATGCGGCAACCTGAATACCGTGGAATTTCACCAGCAGGCAACCTGAGAGTTCTTCGAGGGAGATGACGGGGCTGGGGCCGGAGCTTTTCATGGGTTTCTCCAAGGACATGAACGAACTGTGGCGAGGGAGCTTGCTCCCGCTGGGCTGCGAAGCGGCCCCAAAATCAGCAATCGCGGTGTGTCAGGTTAACGCGAATTTCGATTTTGCGACGGCTTCGCCGCCGAGCGGGAGCAAGCTCCCTCGCCACAGGAGGCATGCATGCCCTGAATCTACAGAGTCAGCAAATCACGCAACAATATCAGTCGCCACCGCCTGCCCCACCACACCCACGGCAAAATCAACCTGCCCCTGCCCCGTCAGGTCGACCAGCAGCCCGGTCTGACCGTACTGCGCGTAGTACGTCAGGATCGCATCGCCAGCATGGCCGGTGAAATTACTGACGAAGTTCAGCGTAGCCGCACCCGAAGCAAACTCGGCAATGCCCGACAGGTCGATCTTGTCCAGGCCGCTTTTGAAATCCATGATCCAGTCCGTCTGGTTGTCGGTCGAGTCGCTGGCCGCGCCGAACACGAAGGTGTCCGCACCCTCGCCGCCCCACAACACATCCGCGCCGCCACCGCCGTAGAGGATGTCGTTGCCGGCACCGCCGAACAGATGGTTGATCGCCGAATTGCCGATCAGCAGGTCATTGCCCGAACCGCCCACCGCATTCTCCACGGTCACACCGTAAGCAATGGAAACGTTGCCCACCAGGCCACCGACATCGGAGAACGAACCTTCATTGAGGTTGATCTTCTGGTTCTGGGTGAAACCCGAGAAATTCAGGGTGTCATCACCGCCCCCGTCCCACACCGAGAACACCAGTTTCGACGACGCCGACGTGGCGCTGTAGAAATCGCGCCCGGCATTGGAACCGAAACCGTAGGTGGTGTTATCGGCGCGGGTCTCATAGTTGGCGCCGTAGAGTTTCTGCACCGCAACGATGTCGTCCAGCAACGGCGCCGACGCGTAGGCGCCACTGCCATCCTTGCTGAAGTTCTGGTCGGTGTTGGCTTCGCTCCAGTAGCTCATCAGGCTGTAGCCGCGGGTGTCTTCGGCGTACTTGGCGTCCGCGTAGGTCGGGTTGCCATTGCCGGCGTTGTAGGCGCCCGGGTGTGACAGGCCGAGGGTGTGGCCGATTTCGTGGGTCAGGGTCTGGCGCCCGTAGTTGTTGGTGTCAGGGGTTTTGTTGACTTGATACTGGTTGTTGATCAGATACCACGACTGGCCGTCGTAGCTGCTGCCACTCGGCAGATAGGCAAACGCAGCGCCGCCGGTGCTGACGTCATAGTTGCCGAAGGTCATGTGACCGTCGCCGCCCTTGCCTTCAGTGAAAGTGACTTTGGCGACGTCGGCCCAGGATTGCATGGCCAGCACGGCTTGCGCCTTCTGCAGGGCGCTGAACTCGCTGAAGTTGCCGAGCTTCGCGTTGTAGTTCGAAGGTTTCTCGGTCAGGAAGGTGTAGCTGAGGTCGATTTTGCCGTCAGCGTTCTTGTCGCCCCACGACAGGTTCTTGCGCAGGATTTCGTCAGCGGCCTGATCGGCAGTGAACGACGGTTTGCCATTGACCAGCCCGACACCACGATCATACAAGTGGCTGAATGTGTTGATTTCATCGTAGGCGCTGCTGGTTTTCGCTTTGGCTTGAGCCATGGTGGACTTCCTTGTTTCTGAGTAGTCAGTGTTGACAGACCACGGCGATCTTCTGGCGAGATCGTCCTGTCACTCGCGTGTGTGAATCGCCGAAAAACCTGACACAGGCGCAAACAGCGTGCTAATCAATTTCTCGATAGTGCTGTGCAGCGTCCCGGCATTGCCCGTCACTTCCTGCAATGTCTTTTATCTGTATATCCATACAGATAAAAGTTGCCCGTGGCGCCAACTCCGGCCATTCTGTGCACCTCTGCGGACATTGATCGACGATGGTGGTTATGCGGCTGTACCTCTGTGAAAAACCTTCCCAGGCCAAAGACATTGCGGCCGTGCTCGGCGCCAAACGGCGCGGCGACGGCTGCTGGCTGGGAACGGACGTCACGGTGACCTGGTGCATCGGCCACCTGCTGGAAACCGCGCCGCCGGATGCCTATGACGCCCGCTACAAGCGCTGGGTGCTGGCGGACCTGCCGATCATTCCGGACAAGTGGAAAATGACCGTCAAGCCGCGCACCGCCAGCCAGTACAAAGCGGTGAAACGCCTGCTTGGCGAGGCGAGCGAACTGATCATCGCCACCGACGCCGACCGTGAGGGCGAGATGATTGCCCGGGAACTGGTCGAACATTGCCGTTATCGCGGGCCGATCCGCCGGCTGTGGTTGTCGGCGCTCGACGAGGCGTCGATCCGCAAGGCACTGGCCGCGCTGAAACCCGGCGCCGAGACCTTCAGCCTGTATCACTCGGCACTCGGTCGCTCCCGGGCGGACTGGCTGATCGGCATGAACATGAGTCGCCTGTTCACCTTGCTCGGCCGGCAGTCGGGTTATCAAGGCGTGTTGCCAGTCGGTCGGGTACAGACACCAACATTGCGGCTGGTAGTGGATCGTGATCGCAGCATCGCCGATTTCGTACCGGTGCCATTTTGGGCGATCGACGTCGAGTTGCTGCACGAAGGGACGCCGTTTACCGCGCAGTGGCGGGCGCCGTCGGACGCTTGCGACGATCAGGAACGCTGCTTGAATCAGGTGCTGGCGCAACAAGCGGCAGCGGCCATCAACAGTGCCGCCAGTGCACGCGTGGTGAAACTGCGCACCGAGCGGATGCGCGAAGTGGCACCCCTGCCCTTCGACCTCGGCACCTTGCAGGAAGTCTGCTCGAAGAAGCTCGGCCTCGGCGCGCAGGAAACCCTCGACATCGCCCAGGCGCTTTATGAAACCTACAAAGTCGTTACCTACCCGCGCAGCGATTGCGGTTTTCTGCCTCTGAGTCAGCACAGCGAGGCACCGGGGATTCTGGCAGCGCTGCGTCAGGCCGACCCGAGCCTTGAGGCGCTGAACGGTTTTCTTGATCCGCAGCGCCGTTCCCGGGCATGGAACGACGCCAAGGTCAGCGCGCACCACGGCATCATCCCCACCGCCGCCGCGAAAAACCTTGAACGCCTGAGCGGCAAACACCGTGCGGTTTACACACTGATCCGCGCGCGTTATCTGGCGCAGTTTCTGCCCAATCACGAATACGATCGTACCCAGGCTGATTTCGATTGCGCCGGTGAAGCGCTGCGCGCAGTCGGCAAGCAGATCATCGAACCGGGCTGGAAACGCGCTCTGCCCGAAGCTCTAGCCCCGGCCAAGGGCCGTGAGGCGCCGGCACCGCAAACCTTGCCGACGCTAAGCCAGGGCATCGAGTGCGCCGTCGCCGGGGTGAAGCTCAAGGATTTGTGGACGCAACCGCCCAAGCCTTACACCGAGGGCGATCTGATCAAGGCGATGAAGAACGTCGCCAAACTGGTCGAGGATCCACTGCTCAAACAGAAACTCAAGGACACCACTGGCATCGGCACCGAAGCCACCCGTGCGTCGATCATTCAGGGTTTGCTGGATCGCGGCTATCTAGTGAAAAACGGCAAGGCTCTCGCCGCCACACCTGCGGCTTTCAGCCTGATCGACGCCGTGCCCCGTGCAATCGCCGACCCCGGCACCACGGCGATCTGGGAACAGGCGCTGGACATGGTGCAGAGCGGCGAGATGAGCCTCGAGGAGTTCGTCACCAAACAAGCAGCGTGGATGAGCAAACAAGTGACCCGCTGCTCCGGCCTGAGCCTGACCATCAGCGGCCCACCGCCTGCCGGCAAAGCGGCTGCACCATGGAAGAAGAAACGCAAATCGACTCGCAGCAAAACCACCGGTACAAACAAACGCACCGCCAAGTAACAAAGTATCCTTTGGCAAGGGAGATTTCGTGGCGAGGGGATTTATCCCCGATGGGCTGCGAAGCGGCCCCAGCTTTTCCTCAACCTGGCGGGGCCGCTTTGCGCCCCTTCGGGGCTGTGCGACGTTTCGCTAAATCCCCTCGCCACAGGTGTTGTAGCGGGTTCATCACTGGGAGTTAATCCAAATGCCCACCGTCGAACTGCACCCCGCTCAGCGCGATGAACTGCAAACCCTCGAAAACCTGATGCAGTTCTACATGTACGACTTCAGCCAATGGCTGCCGCTGAAACTCGCCGGGCATGGCTTCTACAGCATCCAGCCAAAAGACGATTACTGGCGCCATCCGGCAACCAGTCCCTTCCTGATTCGCGTCGACGACGAACTCGCCGGTTTCGTAACCGTAGACAACGAAACCCACATTCCCGGCGCCGAGCACAACATCGGCTACTTCTTTCTCGCACGACGCTTTCGTGGCCAAGGCGTCGCGCAGTTTGTCGCCTCTGCCCTCTTGAGCAAAATCCCCGGTCAGTGGCAAATTTTCCACATCGACGCCAACCGGCCTGCGCAGCGCTTCTGGGCACGGCTTATCCCTGAATTAAGTGGCGGCGAATTCACCTCGCAGCAGCGCGAAGTGGACGGTTATCCGTGCACCTTCTACGCCCTGCACACGCCTTTTTCCGTTGCCTGAACGGACCCTTTCTCATTCCAGAACAGCTTTGTCCGACAATATGTAGTGCTTGAAAATAATCACTACAAAACCGTTGACGGCGTCGTTTTGCTTTTGCATGATGAAGACGTTCCCCGATCGGGAACACTTGGTTACACGCTTGAGCAAACTCGTCTGACCGCCGAGTTGTTTTTTCCGGATACACGCTGCCCACAAGGCAGATTGAAGAAGCTGACCTGGCCTGAACGTCCAGTACAAGGACGAGAAGCGCTGGCGAAAATTCTCAAGACGCTTGTGGTCGACACTGTAAATGTCGTCAAGGAGCCTCCCGGTTTTCGCTGCTTCTCCTCGTTGTGACGCTATTGCGTAGCAGTTATTCAACACGACTACATGCAACAGACGCATGACCCCGTACTTCTCACGGGCGACCGCTGACGTCCTGGTTTCGGTGCCAGGGATCAACTAACCGATGGGCTACCTGTATTAGCGAATCAACTTTGAAAGATCACCAGACTGGTCAAGGGGCAACATCATGAATCTGAACAATCAACCTACTATCGAAGAACTGGCTCGTATGTTCGCTGCGCAAAAAGACAGCCACGACAGCCATATTCTGTGGATCAGCAAGTCGGGGCAGGTGCATATCGACTGCCTGGCGCCTCATGCGGGTGAAGAAGAATTCGACCGCAGCAATCAGAACCTGCTGGCCCGCCTGAAGATGTACCGTCGCGGCCACGGTTATGTCGGCAAGAAAGCCGCGGCTGATAAAGACTTCATCGGTAATGTGCTGCAGACGCTGAAACAGGCGTGGGACTCGATGCAGAACAATAACGAAGTCCGGGTGATTGATCGGTTCTGCTGATTGACAACTTCAATAATAAAAAGGGCCTGCTCTCTGCTGCTTCACAAGTAGCAAGAGCAGGCCCTTTTTTTATATTCAGCATTCGCCACCTCCCCTGTAGGAGTGGGCCTGCTCGCGATAGCGGTAGGTCATTCAATACTGATGTGTCTGAACCAACGCGATCGCGAGCAGGCTCACTCCTACAGGGTCCAGTGGTGTGAACAAGATTTGCAGTCAACCCGCTCCAACAGGGGGACTATGTCGTTGGTGAAGTTTTCGTTTGCAGCACCAAATCCACAAACGCCACCGCCGCCGCACTGTGATAGTTGTTCCTGCGTCGCAACAACGCCGCCCCGCGCTGCGGCGCTTCACTGTCGACCCGCAGCCTGCGCAGCGCCCGATCCTGCGTCGCAATCGCTTCCGGCAACATCGTCGCAATCGGCGAGCAACGCACCACCTCCAGCAATGTGCTGACCGAGTTCACCTCAATGCGCACCTGCGGCGTAATGCCGTGCTGACGGAAATACTCATCCACCGATAACCGCGTGATGAAGTCCGGGGCCAGCAAGGCGAAATCCAGCTGCGCCAGGTCTTCCGGCATCAATACTGACGTGCTGTCGTACAGCGGATGTTCGCGTCCGACCATCACCCCCAACGTCTCGACAAACGCCGGAATGCACTCGATATCCGGATTGCGTACGGGTGTGAAGGCAATCGCGATGTCCAGCGAGTCATCCGCCAACCCCGCCTCGATGTCGTCCATCGACAACTCGAAGATCTCCAGGTGAATACCCGGAAACCGCGAAACATAGTCGCGCACCAGCGGCCCGACCAGATACGCCATGAACGTTGGCGTCATTGCCAGACGCAAGGTGCCACGGGACAGATCTTTCACGTCATGCAACGCCCGTTTGCCCGCCTCCAGCTCCACCAGCACCCGCCGCGCACATTCGATATAGGCCTCGCCGGCATCGGTCGGTTTGACCGTCCGCGAGGTGCGATCAAACAGGTTCACCCCCAGGCTTTCCTCCAATTGGCGAATCTGTTGCGACAGGGTCGGCTGCGACACATGCAACGCCTCGGCCGCACGGGTGAAGCCGCCGTGATCGGCCACGGCCAGCAGGTAACGCAGATGTCGCAACAGCATGGGGTTCACCATCTATAGGCAGGACTTATGCGAAGCATTATATATGGGTCTTGGACGCTATGGATCAATCAGCAGAAAATCAATCCCACACAGCAAGCCAACCCCTGAAAGGAGTGACACCATGCAACAGTCCCACGCCTACAACGACACCAGCCTGGCCCTGACCACCCGCATTCTTGATGCCAAGGCACGCAAAGATCTGTCGTGGCAGGCTCTCGCCGACGACACCGGCCTCAGCCTGGCCTTCGTCACCGCCGCCCTGCTTGGCCAACACCCACTGCCGGCCAACGCCGCTCAAGTGGTCGGCGACAAGCTTGAACTCGACGCCGCCGATGTCGCCGCGCTGCAAATCATCCCGCTGCGTGGCAGCCTCAGCGGTGTGCCGACCGACCCGACCATCTACCGTTTCCACGAGATGATCCAGATCTACGGCACCACCCTTAAGGCGCTGGTTCACGAGCAGTTCGGCGACGGCATCATCAGCGCGATCAACTTCAAACTGGACATCAAGAAAGTCGAAGACCCGGAAGGCGGCTCCCGCGCCGTGGTCACCCTCGACGGCAAGTTCCTGCCTCTGCGTCCGTTCTGATTCACCCCGGCCCGCACCTCGTGTGCGGGCCAGCCAAAACTTCCAATGCACTTCGTCACCACCCAAGACTGGAGGCTGCCCCATGCAAAAAATTCTGTTGACCCTGGCCCTGCTCGCTGGCTTCGCCGCCCAGGCCCAGGCCACCGATGAGGCCATCGCCTACCGCTACGGCATGCAGCTGGACGTTGCGCAAGTGCTGAGCATTACCCCGGTTGCCGACGTCTGTGGCGTGGTGCCGGTGGAAATGACTTACCTGGACAGCCATGGCGGCAAACACATTCTGCAATTCAGCGAATTCGGCAGCGGTTGCTCGAACTAAGAGGACAACACCATGAAAAACCTGATTGATGGCTTCCTGAAATTCCAGAACGAGGCGTTCCCGCAACGCACCGAACTGTTCAAGCATCTGGCGACCACCCAGCATCCCGGCACCTTGTTCATTACCTGCTCCGACAGTCGTGTCGTGCCGGAACTGCTGACCCAGCAAGAACCCGGTGAGCTGTTCGTGATCCGCAACGCCGGCAATATCGTGCCGTCCTATAGCCCGCATCCGGGCGGGGTGTCGGCGACGGTGGAATATGCCGTGGCAGTACTCGGTGTGACCGACATCGTGATCTGCGGCCATTCGGACTGTGGCGCAATGACCGCGATTGCCCAATGCAAATGCATGGATCACCTGCCGGCCGTCAGCGGCTGGCTGCAACATGCCGAATCGGCAAAAGTGGTCAACGAAGCGCGGCCGCATGCCAATGACGCGGCGAAATTGAGTTCGATGGTGCGTGAAAACGTGATCGCGCAAATGGCAAACATCCAGACCCACCCGAGCGTGCGCCTGGCCCAGGAGAAAGGCCTGCTGAATCTGCATGGCTGGGTGTACGACATCGAGACCGGCTCGATCGATGCGCTGTCCTCGGACCGCCGCACCTTTGTGCCGCTGGCCGAGCAACCGGCGACGTGCGCCATTCAGGCAAACACCAACGCAGCCGCCTGATACAAATTCGCTGAGGTGAAAAAGAACTTGTGGCGAGGGGATTTATCCCCGATGGACTGCGCAGCAGGCCCAATCTCTTGGGGCCGCTGCGCGCCCCATCGGGGATAAATCCCCTCGCCACAGGACCGGTGTGGATCAACCAGAATGAGGTTTTCTTAGCGCTTCACGGCCAGGTCGATCTGGGTCATGCGACTACGAACAGTGAACACACCATCGCCAGACAGAATCGCACTGCGCGCAAACAAGCGCCCGCTCTCCCAGTTCGAAAGCCCCAGCTCCGGCTTGTTCAGCGCGTACTGACCATCGACCCAACGGGTGATGCCATTGCCCACGAACGGCGCGTTCACTGCGTTGTAGAACCGCGTCTGCACCTGCGCATCTTCGCTGATCAGCGACACGGTGAATTGCGGGCTGTAGCGGTTGAACAGCGTAATCGCCTGATCCAGATCGTCGACGATCATCAGGCTGACTTCCGGGGTCTCTTCCCATTCCCACTCACGGCCAAGGTCAGATTCCGCCAGCGGCTCGGCCAGTGCTTCGGTCTGGTAACCCTCGGCGCGGTAGACTTCGACTGTCGCGTTCCGCCACTCGCCCGGCAGATAACTTTCACTGCCTTCGACGATGTGCAATTTGCAGCCCTGCCCGCGTGCGGTGCCTGCCTGCTTGAGGGCATCGAGAAACAGCGGCAGCAGTTCTGCGGCGCGTTCGCGCTGAATCAGGCAGACGTTCAGCGTGTTGCAGACCTTGCGATCGAGTGAATTGCGCACCACCGCCGCAAAGCGTTTGGCGTCGGCATCGCGGTCAGCAATCAACCACGCCCCGCCGGTGCCGTGCAGGCTGACCGCCGTGCCAGCCTGCTGCGCAATACTGCCCAACTGACTGACCGCACGCCCCGACCCACGGGCGACCGCCAACGACAGGCGTCGGTCGGCAAACATCGCCCAACCGGCCGCGTGATTGACACTCTCGACCAACGACACCGCACCCGCCGGCAAACCGGCCGCTGCCAGCGCCGGGTTCAGTGCATGGATGACAATGGCTTGCGCGGTGCCCAACGCATCGCTGCCAATGCGCAGCACCGCCGTGTTGCCGGTGCGCAAGACGCCGGCCGCATCGGCAAACACGTTCGGGCGACCTTCGAAGACGAACGCAACGATGCCCAACGGCGACACCACTTGCTCGACCTTCCAGCCGTCGTGTTCGACGCTGCTGATGACTTTGCCGCGTGTCGCGGGTGCATCGCGCCAGGCCCGCAGGCCGGCAATCATGTCGCCGCGCATACGTTCATCGGCGAGCAGACGCGTGGTGGAACGCCCGCGTGCCTTGGCCCGTTCGATATCGGCGAGGTTGGCGGCGGCGATCTGCGCCCAGCAATCACTGGTTTCCAGTCGCTGTGCAAACAGATCGAAGAACCGGCTGATCGCCTCGTCGGACACCGCCGACAACACGGTAAACGCCGCAGCGGCGCGCTCGATTGCCACGGACGCGGCTTGTTGATCCGCTACCGGAATCAGCAACAACTCGCCACTCACCTGCTCCACCAACAGGTGGTCACCGGGCTGAAAGCGCGCGGCCAGTTCGGGGCTGACCACGGTGACGCGGTTACCGGCGAAAGGGATCGTCGTGCCAGCGACTAGACGTTCGAGCGCAAGAGACATGAAGCGTATTCACCATGCAGAGAGCGGCCGGAAAATGTATAGGAACACCCTCCTCCCAGGCAACACAAAAGCCCTTGTAGGAGTGAGCCTGCTCGCGATAACGGTGGATCAGATACACAGATGTTGACTGACACTACGCTATCGCGAGCAGGCTCACTCCTACAGGGATTAGGTTTCGGATCAGAACACCGACCAGCCGATCCGCGAGCTGAGCATCTCCAGCGCCGCCATCCCTGCCAATGAATTACCGGCGGCATTCAGTTCCGGCGACCATACGCACACGGTGAACTGCCCCGGCACCACCGCAACAATACCGCCGCCCACGCCACTCTTGCCCGGCAGACCGACGCGATAAGCAAAGTTGCCCGCCTCGTCATACAGACCACTGGTGGCCATGATCGAGTTGACCTGTTGGGTCTGACGTCGCGTGAGGATCTGTTCGCCGCTGTGTTTGCAGTAGCCGTCATTGGCCAGGAAGCAGAACGCCCGGGCCAGATCAATGCAGTTCATGCGCAGCGCGCAGTGGCTGAAATAACTGCGCAGCACCGACTCGACATCGTTGTGGAAGTTGCCGAAGGACTGCATCAGGTAAGCCATCGCCGCATTGCGCGCGCGGTGCTGGTATTCGGAGTCGGCGACTTTGCCGTCGATCATGATCTGCGGATTGCCCGACAGGCGCCGGACAAAGTCACGCATCGACAGGGTTGGCGCGGCAAAGCGCGACTGGTTGATGTCGCAGATCACCAGCGCGCCGGCATTGATAAAGGGATTACGCGGGCGCCCGCGCTCGAACTCCAGTTGCACCAGCGAGTTGAACGGCTGACCGGACGGCTCATGACCGAGGCGTTCCCAGATCGCCTCGCCGGAATGATCGATGGCCTGCACCAGGCTGAACACCTTGGAAATACTCTGCACCGAGAACGGCGTTTCGGCGTCGCCCGCGCAATACATTTCGCCGTCGTTGCCATACACGGCAATGCCCAGCTGATTGGCCGGCACTGTGCCGAGGGCAGGAATGTAGTCAGCCACTTTGCCCTGCCCGATCAGGGGCCGGACAGCGTCAAGGATCTCGTTCAACAGCGCTTGCATGCCGGGTTCCGAAGTCTCGCCCCATGGGATTGCGGGGACACTGGGGCTAGACGCTGCAAGCGCCTGTCGCATCACACCGGCAAGGCTCGCGCAAAATGCTCTAGGCTCAACCGCACAACCCTGCTAATGGAGAGCACCCATGCACCTCGAAGGCTCTTGCCATTGCGGCGCGGTTTCGTTCAGCCTGACCAGCGCCCACCCTTACCCTTATCAACGCTGCTATTGCTCGATCTGCCGCAAGACTCAGGGCGGTGGTGGCTATGCGATCAACCTCGGCGGCGACGCGACGAGCCTCAAGGTACGCGGCCGCAAACACATCAGCATCTACCATGCGCGCATGAAGGACGAAGGCGAAAAACGCGCCCACCGCAGCACGGCCGAGCGGCATTTCTGCTCGCTGTGCGGCAGTGGCTTGTGGTTGTTCAGCCCGGAGTGGCCGGAGCTGATCCACCCGTTCGCCTCGGCCATCGACACACCGTTGCCGGTGCCGCCGGAGCACACCCATTTGATGCTCGGCTCAAAAGCCCCGTGGGTCGAAGTCGAGACCAAGCCCAAGGACCAACAGTTCGAGGTATACCCCGAAGAATCCATCGCCCAATGGCACGAACGCCTCGGACTGACCCGCTGACCTCGCAACTCCAGCCAACCCAATCCCCTGTAGGAGTGAGCCTGCTCGCGATAGCGGTGTGCCAGACAACAACAATGTTGATTGATAGACCGCTATCGCGAGCAGGCTCACTCCTACAGGGGAACTCCACTGCTTCACATTTTGTTCCAGACAGTTCCCTTTTCCCGCACTCGTTCGGTTAACCCCTCAGAAGCACTTCAACTACCGATCGATTCGATGCAAAGGGATCTCCATGTCGCACGTCCGTTTTCGTTTTGCCTTGTGCCCGCTGGCACTGGCCCTGCTGAGCATTTCTGCCAACGCCGCTGAAAAAACCGACCAGACCCTGCAATTGGGCGCCACCAACATCTCCGCCCAAGGCCTCGGCGCCACCACCGAAGACACCCGCTCCTACACCACCGGTACGATGTCTTCGGCCACCGGCCTGCCGCTGTCGATCCGCGAAACCCCGCAATCGGTGACGGTGATCACCCGTCAGCAAATGGACGATCGCGGCGTGCAGAGTGTCGGCGATGCGCTGCGCAACACGCCCGGCATTTCGACGCAGAAGTACGACAGCGACCGTACCGAGTTTTCCGCGCGGGGCCTGGCCATTACCAACTTCCAGTACGACGGCATCAACATTCCCTACGATGGCGTCTACGGTGAAAACCCCAACAACGGCGACGACGCGGCGAGCATCGACCACATTGAAATCATCAAGGGCGCGACCGGCCTGATGACCGGATCGGGCGATCCATCGGCCACGGTCAACCTGATCCGCAAGAAACCCACCAAAGAATTCAAAGCCTCGATCAGCGGCACTGTCGGCTCGTGGGATGCCTACCGCACCGTCGGTGACATTTCCGGTTCGCTGACCGATTCGGGCAACGTGCGCGGGCGTTTCGTCGGCGCGTATTCGGACCAGAATTCCTACCTTGATCACTACAGCCAGCGCAAAGACCTGTTCTACGGCATTCTCGAAGCCGACCTGAGCGATGACACCTTGCTGACCTTCGGCATCGACAAGTCCAGCACCACCCCGCGTGGCAGTTCGTGGACCGGCAACCCGGTGTACTTCGCCGATGGCGGCCGCACTGACTTCCCGCGTCACTTCAATTCCGCGGCGGACTGGAGCCGTCGCGATTTCGACAACATCACCTACTTCGCCTCGCTAGAACAGGCGCTGGCCAATGACTGGAAATTCAAGGTCAGCCTCGACCAGAAAACCACCGATCACGACACGCGCCTGGCCTCGGCCAGCGGCGGCAACCCGGATCGCGCCACCGGCGAAGGCATGTTCCTGTACTGGGGTCGTTGGGAAGGTCATCGCGTGCAGAACACTGCCGACGTCAACGTCTCCGGCCCGTTTACCCTGGGCGGTCGCGAACATGAGCTGATTGCCGGCGTGATGACCTCGCACTCTCGCCAGACGGGTTCGACCTACGACACCAGCGCCTTCTCGCAGGTGCCGGGGAGCATTTACGACTGGAACGGTGATCTGCCTAAACAGGACTTCCCGAAGAACGGCAAATACGAGCGCACCCAAAGCCAGAACGGCGTCTATCTGGCCACCCGTCTGCGCCCGACCGACGATCTGTCGGTGATCCTCGGCAGCCGCTTGAGCACCTTCAAGTACAACGAAGACTACCGCTACAACCCGGGCGCCGGCCTCGACGACACCCACGCCAGCTACAAGGAACACGGCGTGGTCACACCTTACGCCGGGGTGATCTACGACCTCGACGACACCTACTCGCTGTACGCCAGTTACACCAGTATCTATCAGCCGCAGACCTACAAGGACAGCAACGGTTCGACCCTCGCGCCGGTCGAGGGCGACAGCTATGAAGCGGGTCTGAAAGCGGCGTATTTCGACGGTCGCCTGAACGCCAGCCTGGCGTTTTTCCGCATTGAACAGGATGGCGTTGCCGAATCGATCGGCACCAACGCAGTGACCAACGAAGGCATCTACAAAGCCATCGACGGCGCCACCACCAAAGGTGTCGAGCTGGAACTGGCGGGCGAACTGAGCGAGGGCTGGAACGTCTCCGCCGGTTATACCTATGCGCGCACCCGTGACGCCGATGAACAGCGCATCTACGGTTATCCGCTGTCGACCACCAAGCCTGAACACGTGGTGCGCACGTTCACCACCTATCGCTTGCCCGGCATGCTCGACAAAGTCACCGTCGGCGGCGGCGTGAGCTGGCAGAGCGCGTTCTACGGCAAAATCTACAGCGCCCCGGCCGGCGATTACACGCGGATCAAACAGGGCGGCTACACCCTCGTCGACCTGATGAGCCGCTATCAGTACAACGAGCACCTGAGCTTTACGGTCAACGCCAACAACGTCTTCGACAAACGCTACCTGACCGGGCTGGGCAACTTCGACACGACGTTCTACGGCGAACCGCGCAATCTGATGCTCACCACCAAATGGGACTTCTGATCGCGGCTTAACAGTCTTTGACAGTTTCCCGACAAAGCTGCCAAAGATTGCCGCTCGCCTCCCGCCTAGCATGGGCGCATCCACATTCCCCTCGGGTGCCCCATGCTGATTTCGTTTCGAACGTTCTCGCTGTCTCTGACCTCCCTTTGCCTGCTGGTGCCCGGCGGTTCGCTGCGCGCTGAGGACTGGCACGCGACCCTGCGCGCCGGGGCGGTCAATGCACCGCGCTTCAGCGGCAGTGAAGAGCGAGTGACGGCGCCGCTGGTGGGTGTCGAATTGGTCAGCCCGCAGGGATTTTTTCTCGACAGCGACCGGGGTTTGGGCTGGGGATTCGACGAAGAGGATTTCGGCCTCAGCGTCTACATCGGCGCCAGCGATGTGCGCAAGGATCGCCAGACCGGATTCAAGGGTTCTGACGAACTGAACGGCATGGGTTCGATCAAGTCGCGCCCGGTGCTGGGCGTGGACGGCCGCTATCATATGGGGCCGATCATTCTCGGGGCGAGTTTCGAACATGCGCTGGAAAAGGACGACGATGACCACGACACCGGTTCGTCGTGGAATCGCCTGAAACTGAGCATCAACCTGCCGTTGTATGAGGGCCGTTTCGGCAAGGTGTTCGGCGGACTGAACAGCCAGTTCGGCGACAGCGATTACCTGCACACCTGGTATGGCGTGAGCACGGCGCAGGCTGCGCGTAGCCAGTTCCGGGCATATGACGCGAAAGCCGGGTTGATCAGTCGCGGCGCGGACTTGACCTGGACATTGCCGATCGATGAGCGCTGGAGTGTGTCGTCAGTGCTGGCGGTACAGTACCTGAGCCATGAAGCGGCAGACAGCCCGATTGTCGACCGCCGCTTGCAGACTTCATTGGCTGGACAGGTGGCGTATACCTTCTGATTTATGTGGTGGCGTCGGCAAGGCCAACACACGTCAGTCCAGATGCGCCCAGGTCATCCGGAACGACGCTCCGCCCCAAGGTGAATCGCCGACTTCCACCTGCCCGCCATGGGATTGCGACACCCGTCGCACCAAGGCCAGCCCCAAGCCGAAGCCACCGGTGCGCCGGTCCCGGCTGGCATCGAGGCGCGAGAACGGTTCGAAGATCTTCTCCCGTCCGTGCATTGGCACACCGGGCCCATCGTCATTGACCTGCACCACGTAGTAATCGCCATTGCGCACCAGCGTGACTTCCACCCTTTGCTCGGCATAGCGAATCGCATTGCGCAGTAGATTGATCACCGCGCGCGCCATGAACCTTGGCTCGATGCGTACTGTTTCGAGCCGGCAATCGCCGATCAGCAATTGCACCCCCGCCGCCTCGGCCTCCAGCGCGACACTGCCGACCACGCTGTCGAGCCAATTGGTCGCCTGAATATTTTCGCGCTTGATCACCGTCGCACCGCGCTCAAGGCTGGCGTAGGTCAGCAGCTCCGAGACCATTTCTTCCAGTTCGCCCAGGTCAGCGTACATGTCAGCAATCAGCTCGCGACTCTGACTGGCATCCGGTTGTTGCTTGAGCTGATCAAGCTCGAACGACAGCCGCGCAATCGGTGTGCGCAATTCGTGCGACACGGCATTGGTCAGTTCGCGCTGATTGGCGATCAGACTCTCGATACGCGCCGCCATCAGGTTGAAGTGTTCAGCCAGATCGCGAATGTTCGAGCGTTTCGACAACTGGATACGCGCCGACAGATCGTTATCGCCAAAGCGTTCGGCGGCCAGGCGCAGTTTCTCCAGATCACGCCAGTGCGGACGTACCCAGAAAAACAAAACAATGCCAATCAACACCGCCAGCATCCCGTAAGCCGCCGAGATGTAGAACGGCATCAGGCTCGGCTCCGGCGGTAGCTTGATGCTCAACACCTGCGAACCGCCATCGATGTTGCTGATGAACTGCGTGTAGTTGTCGCGGATCACCAGCAGGTTCTGCGCCAGCTGGGCTTTTTCCTCGGGATTGAGTGCCAGTTGATCGGCCTCGACCAGGTTCAATGTCAGCCCGTAATGCGGGCGCAAGGCGTCCAGTTGTTGCTCGCGTTCCGCACCCTGACGCCCGCGTAAATGATCCACCAGCGACCACGCCTGACCGCGCACCGCTTCGCGGTTGTAGGCCTGCATCTGATTGTCGAGCAACGCGTTGAAGGTGTGTTCGACGGTTTGCAGGGCCAATACCAGCCCCACCGTCATCACCAGAAACAGCCCGAGAAATAACCGCAGCATCTACAACTCCCACGCAAACGGATTGAACAGATAACCCTTGCCCCAGACGGTCTTGATGCACACCGGTTCACGGGGATTGTCCTTGAGCTTGTTGCGCAACTTGCTGATGTACACGTCGACGCTGCGGTTCAAGCCATCGAAGGCGATGCCGCGCATGCGATTGAGAATGTCATCGCGCGACAGCGTATTGCCGGCGGCACTGGCCAGCAGCCACAGCAGCTCGAATTCCATGGTGGTCATTTCGATGATCTCGCCCGCCAGCCGCACTTCACGGCAACTGCGGTCGATGCTCAACCGGCCGAACTCCAGAGCACTGACCACGCCACTGTCCGGCACCTGGCGCCGCTGCAACGCACGCAACCGGGCCAGCAGCACCGGCGGCTTGATCGGTTTGATCACGTAGTCATCGGCACCGGACTCCAGGCCGAGAATATGGTCGAGGTCGTCTTCCTTGGCCGTCAGAATCACGATCGGCGTGTCCGACACGCTGCGGATTTCGCGACACACGTGCAGGCCGCTTTGCCCCGGCAGCATCAGGTCGAGCACCACGACTTTGGGTTTGAATTCCAGAAAAGCGGCCACAGCCAGATCCCCGCGATGCACCGTGCGCACCTCGTAGCCGTGTTGTTCGAGGAAGTGCGCGATCAACGCGGCAAGGCGTTCATCGTCTTCCACCAGCAGGACTTTGCCAAAACCCAGGTTATCCATAACGACCGTCTGCCAACCATCTGTGAAGTGGGCGACATTATGGCGGCAATCGCTGGCGAGGCGTTTGCCTCAGGCAGCAAAAACCGGCCCCGGGGGCCGGTTTTCAGTGATGTTTCATACTCTTAAGAGTTTTTAACAATCTCAGGCAGGTACGCCGCTGTGGAAGCGGAACTCTTCATCCGGCGATTCGATCAGCTCTTGCTCGGCGGCGCGGACTTTTTCGATCACCTGAGCGATATCCTTGGCGTCGCCATACTGATAGGCCAGTTTCAGATACCCCTGAAAATGCCGCGCCTCGCTTTTCAGCAAGCCAAAATAGAACTTGCCGAGTTCTTCGTCCAGATGCGGCACCAGCGCTTCGAAGCGCTCGCAACTGCGCGCCTCGATAAACGCCCCCACCACCAGCGTATCCACCAGCTTCACCGGCTCATGGCTGCGCACCACTTTGCGCAGGCCTGACGCATAGCGCCCGGCATGCAGCTGGCGCAACTCGATCTTGCGGCGTTTCATGATGCGCATGACTTGCTCGTGGTGCACCAGTTCTTCCCGGGCCAGACGCGACATCATATTGATCAGGTCGACGTGGGAGTGGTACTTGGCTATCAGGCTCAGCGCGGTGCTGGCAGCCTTGAACTCGCAGTTCTTGTGGTCGATCAGCAGGGTTTCCTGATCGGCCAGTGCCGCCTGGACCCAGGCGTCGGGGGTGCGGCAGCCAAGGAATTCGTGGATTTCGGGAAGGATCATGGGGCTCACGGTAAAGGTGTTCGAGCGAAGGGCGCCGATTATACCGGCCTGCCCGCAGACCACCAGCGGCTGGCGTTGATATGCATCAAGTCGCGGGTGTTCAGGCAGCAACTATAGTTGTGCAACGCCGTGCCTTTTCTTTGCTGGAGACTCCGCTCATGCAAGCCATTCGCAGCATTCTGGTGGTCATCGAACCCGAACATTCGGAAAGCCTGGCGCTCAAGCGCGCCAAGCTGATCGCTGGCGTGACCCAGGCCCATCTGCACCTGCTGGTGTGCGACAAGAAGCACGATCACGCTGCCATGCTCGGCGTGCTCAAGGCCGCGCTGCTGGCCGACGGCTACAGCGTGACGACCGAACAGGCATGGAACGAGAGCCTGCACGAAACCATCATCGACGTGCAGCAGGCCGAAGGTTGCGGGCTGGTGATCAAGCAGCATTTCCCCGACAGCTCGCTGAAAAAAGCACTCCTGACCCCGGCGGACTGGAAGCTGCTGCGCCACTGCCCTACCCCGGTGTTGCTGGTGAAAACCGCAGGTTCGTGGAAGGACAAGGTGATTCTGGCGGCAGTCGACGTGGGCAATGTCGACGGCGAGCACCGGCATTTGCACACGACGATCATTGATCACGGTTATGACATTGCCAGTCTGGCCAAGGGGCATTTGCATGTAATCAGCGCCCATCCGTCGCCGATGCTCTCCGCCGCTGACCCGACGCTGCAACTGAGTGAAACCATCGAAGCGCGTTATCGCGAGCAATGTCGGGCGTTTCAGGCCGAATTCGACGTTGATGACGCGCATCTGCACATCGAGGAAGGCCCGGCGGATGTGTTGATTCCGTTCATGGCGCACAAGCTGCAGGCGGCGGTGACCGTGATTGGCACGGTGGCGCGTTCGGGATTGTCAGGGGCGTTGATCGGCAACACCGCTGAAGTGGTGCTGGATGCGCTGGAGAGTGATGTGCTGGTGCTCAAGCCGCAGGAGGTTGAGGATCATCTGGTCGAGTTGGCGGTGAAACACTGAACAGCTCATATTGAAATGCGATCCCTGTAGGAGTGAGCCTGCTCGCGATGGCGGCGTGCCAGACAACAACAATGTCGACTGATAGACCGCTATCGCGAGCAGGCTCACTCCTACCATTGGAATGCATTGCAAAATGCGGGAGCGAGCCTGCTCGCGAAGCTTCTAGGCGCCGAAGGCGTCCTTGAGGAAGCCCGGGGCGATGTAGCGCTGATAGTGCGCTTCCGACAGCAGGAAGAATTCCCGATCAATGGCATCGCGCAATTCCGGCAGGTTCCAGTCGCGAAATTCCGGCAGCAAGACCATGCCGTAGGCGTCCAGATTAATGATCACCCGCGCCCCCCGGGCGATCAACTGATAGGCCCAGCAATATTCCGACTGATGCGGTACAAAGCGGATCTTGCGCTGCTCCAGCTGCTGGCGCAGGCGCGCCGAATCGAAGATCTCGACCTTGCCCGCCATCACTTGTGACAGCAATTGCTCCAGACGCAACCATACCGCACGCTTTTCCTCCTCGTTGTAACCATTCCAATTGATCACTTCGTGATGGAAACGCTTGCAGCCACGGCACACCAGATCTCCGTAAACAGTGGAGCAGAGGCCGACGCAGGGGGTCTTGATGGTCTGATTGGGCATAAAGTAGGCAATGACACTGAAACGCGGAACAGGTCGGCATGTTAGCCCTTTGTCGGGCATTGATCACCCCTCAAACGTCAGGGGCAAGCGCTCGAACAGACTTTGGGCAAGCCCAACACAACGCCACCAAAGTCCAATAGAGCGCGACTTACCTTTAAATTTTTTTTGCCGTAGAATCAGCCAGCCTTTTAAGGCGCCAATGTCCGTTAGAAGCTGTTTTCAAAGCGTCACGAGCACAGTCGTTCCTTCAGAGCGGTGTTGGCGAGGGGTTTTTCCAGCGGGGAAAAGCCCAACGCCAACCCTCATCAGCTCCCCGTTCTGCAGGCGTAAAACTTTGAAAGCAGCTTCTGTAAGGAATGTTCGGTAATTCTGGCTAAACGGCGCACAACGCCGTGCAGCGCATGAGTACGAGCATTTCGCGACGAGCGTCCCGGACAGCCATTTGGGACCACTGATGAGGGTAATAACTGTGCTTGAAGCCTACCGCAAACATATCGAAGAGCGCGCAGCACTGGGTATCGTTCCCCAGCCGCTTAACGCCGAACAAACTGCAGGCCTGGTCGAGCTGCTGAAGAATCCTCCGGCTGGCGAAGAAGCTTTCCTCGTTGACCTGATCACCAATCGCGTACCACCTGGAGTGGACGAAGCCGCTTACGTCAAAGCCGGTTTCCTGTCGGCTCTGGCCAAAGGCGAAGTTTCCTCCCCTCTGCTGGACAAGAAACGCGCAGTAGAACTGCTCGGCACCATGCAGGGCGGCTACAACATCGTGACCCTGGTCGAGCTGCTGGACGACGCCGAACTGGCGCCAGTTGCTGCCGAAGAACTCAAGCACACCCTGCTGATGTTCGATGCGTTCCACGATGTCGCTGAAAAAGCCAAGAACGGCAACGCTCACGCCAAAGCCGTACTGCAATCCTGGGCTGACGGCGAGTGGTTCAAGAAGCGCCCGGTGCTGGAAGACAAAATCAGCCTGCGCGTGTTCAAGGTAACCGGCGAAACCAACACCGACGACCTGTCCCCTGCTCCAGATGCCTGGTCGCGTCCCGACATCCCGCTGCACGCCTTGGCCATGCTGAAAATGGCCCGTGACGGCATCGTTCCGGACGAGCAAGGCAAGACCGGCCCGATGAAGCAGATCGAAGAAATGCGCGGTCAAGGCTTCCCTATCGCCTACGTCGGTGACGTGGTCGGTACCGGTTCCTCGCGTAAATCCGCGACCAACTCGGTCCTGTGGTTCTTCGGCGACGACATCCCTTACGT
Organism: Pseudomonas sp. TH06; assembly: GCF_016651305.1. Lineage (GTDB taxonomy): Bacteria > Pseudomonadota > Gammaproteobacteria > Pseudomonadales > Pseudomonadaceae > Aquipseudomonas. Next base: position 128,546 of record NZ_JAEKEC010000003.1, read on the forward strand.
GCCGAACAAGCGCGCTGGCGGTTTCTGCTTCGGCAGCAAAATCGCTCCGATCTTCTACAACACCATGGAAGATGCCGGCGCACTGCCAATCGAGTTCGACGTTACCAACATGAACATGGGCGACGTGATCGACCTGTACCCGCATGCTGGCAAAGTCTGCAAACACGGCACTGACGAAGTCCTGACCACCTTCGAAATGAAGACCCCGGTGCTGTTGGACGAAGTCCGTGCCGGTGGCCGTATCCCGCTGATCATCGGCCGTGGCCTGACCGAGAAGGCTCGCGCCGAACTGGGCCTGCCTGCGTTCGACCTGTTCAAGAAGCCTGAAGCTCCAGCTGAAAGCACCAAGGGTTTCACCCTGGCGCAGAAAATGGTCGGCAAGGCCTGCGGTCTGGCAGAAGGCCAGGGCGTACGTCCTGGCACCTACTGCGAACCGAAGATGACCACCGTAGGTTCTCAGGACACCACCGGTCCAATGACCCGTGACGAACTGAAAGACCTGGCGTGCCTGGGCTTCTCCGCTGATCTGGTGATGCAGTCGTTCTGCCACACCGCGGCTTATCCAAAGCCGATCGACGTGACCACCCACCACACCCTGCCTGACTTCATCATGACCCGCGGCGGCGTTTCCCTGCGTCCGGGCGACGGCATCATCCACTCGTGGCTGAACCGCATGCTGCTGCCGGACACCGTTGGTACCGGTGGTGACTCGCACACCCGTTTCCCGATGGGCATCTCGTTCCCGGCCGGTTCCGGTCTGGTCGCGTTCGCCGCTGCCACCGGCGTCATGCCGCTGGACATGCCGGAATCGATCCTGGTGCGCTTCAAAGGCAAAATGAAACCTGGCATCACCCTGCGTGACCTGGTTCATGCGATTCCGTACTTCGCTATCCAGAACGGTCTGCTGACCGTCGAGAAGAAAGGCAAGAAAAACGCCTTCTCCGGCCGCATCCTGGAAATCGAAGGTCTGGAAGGTCTGACCCTGGAGCAGGCGTTCGAACTGTCCGACGCCTCGGCCGAACGTTCGGCTGCCGGTTGCACCATCAAGCTGTCGAAAGAATCGATCACCGAGTACCTGAACTCCAACATCACCCTGCTGCGCTGGATGATCGGCGAAGGCTACGGCGATGCCCGTACCCTGGAGCGTCGTGCACAAGCGATGGAAGCCTGGGTTGCCAACCCGGAACTGATGGAAGCCGATGCCGACGCCGAATACGCCGAAGTCATCGAAATCGATCTGGCCGACATCAGCGAGCCTGTACTGTGCGCGCCGAACGATCCGGACGACGCCCGTCTGCTGTCCAGCGTTGCTGGCGAGAAGATCGACGAAGTGTTCATCGGTTCGTGCATGACCAACATCGGTCACTTCCGCGCTGCCGGCAAGTTGCTGGATCAGGTCAAAGGTCAGCTGCCAACCCGTCTGTGGCTGTCGCCGCCGACCAAAATGGACGCTCACCAACTGACCGAAGAAGGCTACTACGGCATCTACGGCAAGGCTGGCGCTCGCATGGAAATGCCGGGCTGCTCGCTGTGCATGGGTAACCAGGCACGCGTTGAGCCGAACAGCACAGTGGTGTCGACTTCGACCCGTAACTTCCCGAACCGTCTGGGCGACGGCGCGAACGTCTACCTGGCTTCGGCCGAGCTGGCGTCCGTTGCTTCGATCCTGGGTCGCCTGCCGACCGTCGAGGAGTACATGGAATACGCTGGCAAGATCGACAGCATGGCGGCCGATATCTACCGCTACCTGTCCTTCGACCAGATTGCCGAGTTCCGTGAAGCTGCTGCGAACGCCAACATCCCGGTCGTTCAAGCCTAACGCTGCAACGCAATGAAAAACGCCGCCCATCGTGAGATGAGCGGCGTTTTTTTATGCCTTGGAATACCGCTCCCCTGTAGGAGTGAGCCTGCTCGCGATAGCGGTGTGTCAGTCAAACTTGTATCAACTGGCAGACCGCTATCGCGAGCAGGCTCACTCCTACAGGGGTTATGTGTTGAGCTTGAGGGCTTTCTGCACCGCACCATCAACGCTCAAGCCACTGAGGATCACGCCGTTGGCCGACACTTCGGGTAATGCCTCCAGCACCACCAACGCCCCATGTTTGAGCCGCGCCAGAATCAGCCGCTTGCCTTCCTGATGCACCCGCAAAAAGAACTCCTGCATTGCCTCTATGCTGGTGCCATCCAGATCCGGAGTTTCCTCCAGACTCAAAATCACTGTGTGCACAGGTGCATCCGAATGCCGAATCAAGCGTAACGCCGCGCCGAGGATCCGCTCGACATTGGCAAAGAACAGCGCCTCGCCCGGCCGGACGATCAACACCCCCGGCTCGCCGATTGCCGTCGGATGGCGCTGTTGATCGACAAAGTCATGCCCGCCGTCAATTCGCCCCAGCACCTGAATGTCCGCCGACGACATCTGCTTGAGCATCAGCAAGACACTGATCGCCACCGCCACCAGCAAACCGTCGAGCACACCGAGCACCAGCACCGCCGCCACCGCGCACAGCACCAGCACGCGGTCGCGACGCCAGATGAAATAACGCCCCAATGGCTGCAGACTCAAACCGCGCCCCAACGCGTGCATGACAATCGCCGCCAATACCGGCTCAGGGGTCAAAGCGATCCACGGCAACACGGTCAGCACGATGATCAGCACCACCAACGCAGCCACCCCGCCAGCCCAACGTGATGTGGCACCCGCCGCCTCATTCGCCGATGTCGCCGAATACCCCGCACCCGCCGGCATGCCATGGAACAACCCGGACAACAGGTTTGACGCGCCCAGCGCCAACAAATCGCGGTTGGACGTCACACGGTCACCATGTTTGAGCGCGTACGAACTGATCGAGCCGTAAGATTCCGCGTACAGAATCATCACCAGCGCAAACCCCACCTCCCCCAACCGCAACCAGTCGGCGAACGGCAGCACCGGCAGATTGGGGACTTCCAGGCTGAGATCGATCATGCCGATCATCTTCACACCGTACGCCGGCAGGTTCAGCCATTGACCGGCGGCGATGCCGATCACCACCACCAACAAACCACCGGGCAATCGTGGCAACCGCGAAAACGCCGCCAACAAAATCAATGCCACTGACGCAACAGCCGCCGCCGGCCAGTTCCACTGCGGCAACTGTTCAAGTAATTGCGGGGCGAAGCGCACCAGATTGGCGTCGGTCAGGTGCACGCCGACCACACTGGCGACCTGCTTGAGAATGATCGTCAGCGCCAGGCCGAAGGCAAACCCGCGCAACACCGGTTTGGCAATGAACGCCGTGACGCTGCCCAGACGAAAGATCCCGGCCAGCATAAACAGCGCGCCCGTGACCAATACCAGACCGACCGCCAGCGTCGCGCGCAATTGCGGATCACCATTGGCCAGCGTTGCCGTGGCCGCCGCCAGCACCGCCGCCGAAGATGACGTCGCCGAAACAATGGCAAAACGACTGGTGCCGAACAGCCCATAACAGAGCAACCCGGCAAACAGGGCGATCACCCCGGCCTGCGGCGCCAGCGCGGCGATGGTCGAATAGGCTACGGCTTCGGGCAGCAACAGCCCGGCAATCGACAGACCGGCGAGTACATCCCGCCAGCGATTGGGTGATTCAACAGGTTGTGGGGCGCTCGACAATCCACTGTCTCCAGACGAAAAAAAACCGCTGTGCGCATCACGCACAGCGGCCACTGTAGCTGAGTATCCGAGGCTTTGGCTTAAGCCGTCAGCGAATAAATCAACGCCGAAATCGCCACCAGACCCACGGCGGTGACAAACACGTTCGACGCCTGGCCACGATAGCGCGCCATCGCTGGCACCTTACGAATGGCGTACATCGGCATCAGGAACAGGATCGCCGCGATCACCGGGCCACCGATGGTCTCGATCATGCCGAGAATGCTCGGGTTCCAGGTTGCAACGATCCAGCAGATCACCAGCATGAACGCCGCCACAATGCGATCCAGTGCCTTGGCGCCCGGACGCTTGCCGCTTTTGATGATCAAGCCCTTCAGACCTTCGCTGGCACCGATGTAGTGACCGAGGAACGACTTCGAGATCGCCACGAACGCAATCAACGGCGCTGCGAAAGCAATGGTCGGGTTGCTGAAGTGGTTGGCCAGGTAGGACAGGATCGACAGGTTCTGCGCCTTGGCTTCAGCCAGTTGTTCCGGCGACAGGGTCAGCACGCAACTGAAGACGAAGAACAGCACCATCACCACCATCAACATATGGGCACGGCAGAGGATCTGCGAGCTGCGCTGGTCAGCGTTGGCGCCGTAACGACGCTTCTGATCCACCGCAAACGCCGAGATGATCGGCGAGTGGTTGAACGAAAACACCATCACCGGAATGGCCAGCCACAAGGTGTGCAGCAACGCCGATGGCGCCGGCACTTGCGAGGCGGTGGCGAGGATGCCGCCGTTCCAGTGCGGAATCAGGTACACGGCAAGGAACAGCAGCGCAACGATGAACGGATACACCATCAGGCTCATCGCCTTGACGATCGCCTGCTCGCCGCAACGTACCACCGCCAGCAGACCGAGGATCAGCACGAACGACAGAATCACCCGCGGTGGCGGTGTGATGTGCAGTTGATGTTCGAGGAAACTGGCGACTGTGTTGGTCAGGCCGACGCTATAGATCAGCAGGATCGGGAAGATCGCGAAGAAATACAGCAAGGTGATCAGCGCACCGGCCTTGATGCCGAAATGCTCCTCGACCACGTCAGTGATGTCGGCGCCTTCGCGACCGGACAGCACAAAACGGGTCAGGCCTCGGTGTGCGAAGAACGTCATCGGGAATGCCAGCAGCGCGAGGATCACCAGCGGCCAGAAGCCACCCAGCCCTGCGTTGATCGGCAAAAACAGGGTGCCGGCGCCGATGGCCGTCCCGAACAGTCCCAACATCCAGGTGGTGTCCTGGCGATTCCAGCTCGAAAGTTCAGCGGGTGCTGCTGCATCAAAGCGTTGGTCGACGCTTTTGGCCTGATCATTCATCCGGTCGGATCTCCGCATTCCGGTCACTTGCCACTCGGTCAGGACGCGTCGGAAAAAACCGACAGACATGCTCCGGCCGAAACAGGGGCGCGATTCTCCGCGATAAATGAGCAGAAGCAAAGACTTAGCTGAGGAATGGTTGTGCGGAGCAGATGAGCGAGGTGTCGTTTTTGGGAAAATTGCTGTCGGCACAAGGTATGTACAGTGTCGTTTTTTGATAAGAGCCAACGCCGACGACGAGCAAAACGTAATTAGATTGAACGCATGACTATCAATCCGATTGTGAGGAACGCCAGGCCAAACAAAAAACCGAGACTGAACCTGAACAGTTCCGACCGAATTTCCGCTGGGGAGAGGCCTTGTATTTCGTCGGCAAGTTCGGCGTCTTCTCGATACAGTCGCTCAATTCTGGCTACGCGTTCTTCCAGGGTCATGATAATTCTCCTCAGCGGGTTAATTTAGAACTTCACCAAAAGGCTTAATACGGCAGCAAGCGCGGTTAAGACCCCAGTACCTACCGCGACGGGATACCAGAACTTTTCTCGCTTGAACTTGCTTTCCTCCGCCATGAGCTTAAGTCTCTCGACAACAAGTTTGCGTATTTCATTTTGTAGCCTCTCAAGTTCCAGATTTTCGCGATCATTCTGAAGCATGTGCCTTCCTTGGCTGTTGGCAGTCACTGCCCGGACTACTTTGTATCCTCATGATTTCCTATTCATCCCGAGCCAGATAGCGGATGAATCCGGCGGTTTTGTAGGCAGAATCCGGGAATCAGGTAGGCTGCCTCGTACCCCCCCTGCCCCTTCGCGGGCAAGCCAGCTCCCACAAGGATTTGGGATATGGTCACGATTGTTTGAGCACCGCAGGACCTGTGGGAGCTGGCTTGCCAGCGAAAGCGTCCGTTCAAACACCCGATTCTCCAAATCTGGCCCAAATGGTCTAGCGTGTATAAGTCCCTGCCCCCATGGAGTCTCTGCCCATGCCCCTCGTTCGCGTCGAACTGAAAAAACGCACTGATCCCACCTTCGCCAAACGCGTCGGCGAGCAGATCTACGCCGCCATGCGCAGCACAATCAATGTGCCGGAGCACGATAACTTCCAGATTCTCAACGAACACGACGGCGAGCATTTCATCTTCGATACGCAATACCTGGGCATCCAGCGCAGCGACCAACTGATCATCATCCAGATCACCCTCAACGAAGGCCGAACGCTAGAGGCAAAAAAAGCCCTGTACCTGACCATAGCGCAGAGCTTGAACTCGCAACTGGGCGTTCGCCTCGAAGACGTGTTCATCAATCTGGTGGAAGTGAAAAAAGAGAACTGGTCATTCGGCAACGGCATCGCCCAATACGCCGGTTGACAGCCTGGGGATGCCGCCAGCATGATCGACCCCATGAACCTTCGCGCGCTGCATCTCACCCGCACCACCACGACCGCCACCGGCGGGTCGTGGTGTTTGTGCCTGAGGTAAACTCAGCGCAGCAAACCCAAGGCCCCGCCAGCAATGGACGGGGCCTTGTTGTTTCTCCCGTCCGTGCGGCTGCTTTTGTCACTCAAGGAGAAACACATGTCCGCAGCACTGTTGATCATCGATATGCAGGTCGGTCTGTTCCACGGCCCGGAAAAACCCCACGACGGCGAACGCGTTCTCGCCAATATCCAACAGTTGATCGCCAAGGCGCGCCAACAACACGTGCCCGTCTTCGCCGTACGCCACACCGGCCCCCAAGGCTCGCCGATTGCTGCGGGCAGTCCATTCTGGCAACTGTTGCCGGCCCTTGAGCTGAACGCGGACATCGACCTGCTGTTCGACAAATCCAGACCCAACGCCTTTCACCACACTGATCTTGCGCAGCAGCTCAACGCCAAAAAAATCGATGAACTCTACCTCGTCGGCATGAAAACTCAGTTCTGTATCGACAGCACCTGCCGCGCCGCCGCCGATCTGGGATTCAAACCTGTACTGGTGGCCGACGCCCACACTTGCATGGACACTCCCGCGCTGCCTGCACAGGCCATCATCGAACACCACAACGCGACCCTCGGCGCAGCCTTCGCCCGGCTGATCAACAGCGCCGACGTGACGTTCTGACGAAGCGGCCTGCCAAATGACGTCGCCTCACTGTGATGCGGCGGCGTCAATGCAGTATTTGTAACTGCATCGGTGTTCCTACAAAAACGTTTAACACACCCTCCTATAACCGATATCAACCCTCTACCCGTTATCTCGACTTCACTGTATTCAACACAAATAACACCCTTGTTTTAATAAAAGTCATTTCGATATTTCAGATAATTCCTACAACTTAAACAGCCAGAAAACACAACAACAAAATATGACACAAGAACAAATGACCAGGATTTGTTACAAGCAACTACCCCGCCATTGAACAACTTACAACTTCAAGCCTATATTTTTCCTGGCTTGAATCTTCTATGCGCTTTATCGATCAGCACAAACAAAGTCCGTCACCCAACAATAAATCCGGGAACCCACCATGCAAAAAACATTGAAAGCTCTGCTGATGTCGACGCTATTGATTTCCTCGGCCTGGTGCGCAGGCGTCAGTGCGCAAGCTGCCACCCCGCCCGCTAAAAATGCGGTCGCCACCGCAGACAACGCGATGATGCTGACCGTGTTCCTGAAACACGATCAGTCACGACCGTTGAGTGAACTCAAGGCCCAACTCGCTCAGCAGGGGTTCTATAAAACCTTTCCCCCGGCCGGGGTAGAGGTGGTGAGCTGGAACATCATGATGGGCATCGGCCAAGTGGTCACCGTGCGCTTCCCGGCGTCGCGCCTGGCGGAAGTCAACCTCGCACTGGAAAACACCGCATGGGGCAGTTACCGAACCGAGTTCTATCCGACCTACGATTTCAAGTCGATTGCCCTGGCCGAACAAGTCAAAGCGCAAACGGCTCAGTGATCTCCTCAGCACACTGGATAACCGGTGTGCTGCCGCCCTTGCTTCTTGCGCGAAGCCGTCCAGAATCTAAACACCACAGCGCAAATCACAATGATTGCCAAGCCGCTCCGCAATCAGCACTCTGAACCGACTTTTCGCAACCAACCCCACCGACGATCACAGGAGCCGCGCAATGCCCGCAACCGTTCTGGTACTGGTTGAAACCATCAATGATTACTTGCCGATTCTCGAACATCAGGGCTTTCACCTGATCCTCGCCCCGACGCCCGCCGAACGTGCGCAAGCGATCGCCAGCCACGGCGCGCGCATCGACGCGGTGTTGACCCGAGGTCCCTTGGGCCTGACCGCCGACGAAATCGCCGCCCTGCCCGCGCTGAAAATCATCACCGTGATCGGTGCCGGTTACGAACAGGTCGATCTGCAAGCCGCGAGTGATCGCGGGATCACCGTGACCAACGGCGCCGGGGTCAACGCCTCGTCGGTGGCTGACCATGCGATGGCCATGCTGCTGGCGTTGGTGCGGGATATTCCGCGTTGCGACGCCGCCGTGCGCCGTGGCGAATGGCCGAAAATCATGCGTCCATCACTGGCCGGCAAGCGCTTGGGCATTCTCGGCCTCGGTGCGGTGGGCCTGGCGATTGCCAAGCGTGCAAACCTTGGTTTCGACATGGACATCAGTTACCACAGCCGCCAGGTCCGCAATGACGTGCCTTACGCGTTCTGCTCGACCCCGACCGAACTGGCGCGGGCGTCGGACTTTCTCATCGTCGCCACGCCGGGCGGAATTGGCACGCAGCATCTGGTGACGCGGGCGGTGCTCGATGCGCTTGGGCCGAATGGTTTCATCGTCAATATCGCCCGGGCCAGCGTGATCGCCACGGCCGATTTGATCACCGCACTTGAGCAACGACGCATTGCCGGTGCCGCGCTGGATGTGTTCGACCATGAGCCGCAAGTGCCGGAAGCGTTGAAAACCCTGAGCAATGTGCTGCTCACGCCGCATGTCGCCGGTCTGTCACCGGAAGCCACCCAAGGCACCGTGGAACTGGTAGGGAAAAACCTCGTGGCGTTCTTCTCCGGGCAACCGGTGCTCACGCCGATCCAGTTGCCGCCGAGGGTCAATAACCAGCGCGTGCACTAAAGCACGCCAAGCAACGTCCACAGGCGCCGCGATTCAGCGTCGGCGCTGATCAACTCGCCGAGCAGTTCGCTCAGCGGTTTGTTGCCCCACTCGACCCCGCGACGGATCAGATAGGGCACCGGGCTGTGGGGCTCGGTGCGTGCGAGGTATTCGGCGATCAGCAGCAACTGCCGGTACGCTTCTTCGCGACTGGCCGGCTCACGAAACACCTGTCCGACTGGCGCGGGTTCTTCTGATTGCGCGACGGCCACGGCCGCTTCGACCAGCGGCGGTGGCGGCGCCGGTTGTTGTGGGTGCATGGCGATAAACTCCTGAACCAGGGTCAGCAGCGCTTGGATGGTGTCCTGCAAGGGGCGCAGCCCCGGGGCCTGATCGCCCAGATAGGCATTGCTCCAGTTATCCAGCCGTTGCAGGTGTTGCAGGCTCAGCAGCAGATTGCCCTGCGTACGCAGCCAGAACGCCAGCGGCGTGGCGCGGATCTGCTCGTTGAGTTTCTTCTGTTCGTTGCGCGCGGTTTCCGCTGAAGTCTTGGCATTCTTGCTGTCGTTGGCCTGCACCTGCTGAACCTGCAAACGCCGCCAGACTTCCAGGGTATAAGCCTCGAAATCGCTGTTGCGGCTGCCGAACAATGGCACTCGGGTGAGCAGCACTTCACTGTAGCGACGCACCAGCCATTCCAGCGGAATCACCCGCCACGACTGGTCGCCGTCCTCGGCCTGCGGGTGCAGCTGCTCGGGAAAGCGCTCGCATAAACCGGCGATCAACGCCAGGCTGCCGGGCAAGCCGTCCAGCGCTTGCAGATGCAGCCACGCTTCACCGAGCCAGGCGCTGAGCATCAGGTCCTTGCTGCGTTCCAGCAATAACATGGTGGTGAGTTTCTCGACGTCCGGCCAGTTCGCCCGCTTGAGTGTCGATTGCCAGACCCCGGTCGGCAGACTGGCGTCATCCTCACGGCGCAGGTCGCGCAACTGGTCGAACTCACGTTCATAGCGCAAGTCGACGCCGCACGGCGCGTCCGCACTGATCGGCGCGAGCAACTGATCAATCAGGTCCGGCAAGGTGGTCGATGGCAGGCTCACAGCCCCTCCTTCTGCGATTCTATGGCGGCGGTGGTGTTGGTCACCTGAAACGGCGAACGTGGCGCGCGGGTCGGCAACGGTGCAATCGACAACGGCAGTTTCGAGCCTTGGCTCATCAGCGACAGGCGCACAAACATCCGAGTGAAGTCACTGGTGACGCTGTCGCTCGACGCCGTCACCGGCAGACGCAAGGTCAGTGGGAACTCGGTGTAATCCATGCTCGGCTGACGCTGCACCGAAAAATGCGCGCGCATCAGGCGCAGCAACGACCAAGGGCCGCCGTACTCCCAACCAGCCTCCAGATCCCGCACCACCAGGTTCGGTTGCAGTGGATCGTTGACCGGCCGCTCCTTGCCGTTGCGCGCCCAGCGCAGGGTCAGGCGGATAGGCTGGCCGATCATCCAGCGCAGGTTCGGCTGCTCGGCGGGGACCGGATAGTTGATTTGCTGACTGCCGGCGAGCAGGCCCCAGGCAATCACCTGATCGGCGCCCTTCTCATCGTCGCGATCAGTGCGCCAGCGCACATCCAGTTCGACGCCGAGGATGCCGCTCTTGTCGCGCACGAACAGTGGCGTCAACCAGGTACTGGCCTGTTTCAAGCGATTGAGAAAGTCTTCTGCCGCGAGGCGTTCCGGGGTCTGGCTGAGGACCAGTCCGGCTTGCGCCACCGGCAGGCGTTTATCGATGATTTCGAGAAAATGCTGGACCCGCGCCGGATCGGCATCTTGCGCCTGCACGCCGTTGGCGAAAGGAAAACGATCGGCCAGGTATTGATTGAAATAGTTGGCCAGTTCATTCCATGCCGCTGCGGCCTGTTGTTGCTGCAAGAACTGGCAACGCTGCATGGCCGACTGTTGCAGCTCGACCGCGCGCATCGCCAGGGTTCCGCGCCCGCCCGCAACATTGGCGGTTTGCAACACCTGCACGCACGACGCGGTGTCCATGTCGACGAAATCACGACTGACCAGTTGTTCGATCTGCGCCGGCGAACTGGCCGGGTTGGAATCCTTGTACTTGAGCAATTCGTCATTGAGCGCACCGAACTGCGTCACACGCTCGTAATCCAGCGCCGACAGATTGCCCTGCTGCGTCATCAGCCACTGCAACGCCGACTGACGCCGCTCGGTGATGCCGAGCATGGTGTTGAACTGCTGCTTGAGGCTCAGCTTCAAGTCCTGCACATCACTGGCACCGTACAGTTGCAGGCCGAGGTTTTTCGAGCCGTCCCACTGGCTGATTTCGGCTCGCCCGCCGAACAACGGCTGCGCGGTGATTTCATCGAGGCCAGCGACAATCTGCGCCATCGCCCGGCGGTTCAACGCAGCTTGCAGGCGCGCGGCCAGATCATTGCGATGCACCTCGACGAAGGCCTTTTGCAAGGCCATGGCTTGTTCGGCCTGAACATTGAACACCGCGTAAGGATGAGTCTGATCGTTGTGATCCTTGAGGCTCAGCCACATTGCCTGAGCGGCGGCGGCTTCAGCCGTTTGCAGCAGCGCCTCGCGATACGCCGGCGGGATGCGCGGCAACTCTTCGGCGACATAGCTTTTATAGCTGGTGAAGTAATTCAGTGAGGTGTTGAGATCATCGCCATCCACGGTCTGGCCCTGGAGGTTGACGTTGTCTTGATCGGCGCGCAGGGCGACCGAGACGAAGTCACGCTTGAACAGCGCCTGCACGGCATTGTTGAGCTTGACCACTTGTTCCTGCAGCGCCAGTTGCCCACTGCCCTGCTGCACCAGCAGGTTGCCGCGTGAACCGACTTGAGCGATCCATTGATCACGAAAGCTTTGCTGCAACTTGCTCGCCTGTTGATCCAGTTGTTGTTCGACCGCCGGGCCGAGCAAGGTACTTTTGCGCACCTTGTCGAGAAACTCGCGATAACCCGGCACCAGCTCCTGGCCCTTGCCGCGACTCCATGTGGAATTGGTCAACGCAATCGCTGCTTGCAGATCGTCGATCAGCGCCCGCAAGTCTTCGAGCTCTCGCAGGCTGTTGCCGCTGCCGACCTCCAGTTGCTCAAGATGCAGTTTGAGATAACCGGCCTTGCTGACGAAGTTGTCGGCGAGGAAGTACTGGTCGAGCCAGCGCTCCATCAGCCCGGAGAAATTGCTCTCGATCAGTGGCCGATCAACGCTCAGGTCCAGTGCCTGCAAGTCGCTGCCGTCGCCTGCCGCCAGCAAACGGTTGTAGAACCCCGCGTGAGGCAAGGTGCCGGCGTTGAGATTGAGCGACAGCGCGTTGTTGCTCAGTTGCACCAGATCATCCAGCGGCACGCGTGGGTTGTTCTGCACCTGGTTGAACAACTGGTTTTGCTGCTCCAGGCGCAATGCGCGATCCACCAGATCGGTTGCCTTCTGATAATTCTGCCACTGCGCCGGGTCTTCGCTCTCGACGCTGCTGCGCCGATCCGTCGCGCGGATCGCTTTGATCTTGTTCAGCTCACCGGTCAGCAATTCATGCAGCGGCACCAGCATATGTCGCTGGGTGGACTGGAACAGCTCCTGCTGCAAACGGCTATCCAGTGACGAGAACCACGAAGTCGGAAACACCAGCGAGACATAATCCCAACGCGGTGCGCGCTCCAGCACCCGCCAGAAACTCTGCACATTGCGCCGGGTCGGCTCGACGCGATGCGCCTCGTCGGTGACGGCCACGTAGCTCTTCTGCGCACTCTGCATCAGCCGCGCCAGTTCATGGGCATCCTTGACCGACTGATTCCACACCCACAACATTGCCACCGCCCAGACCACGCCAACCACCAGCGCTACGCCAGCGGTGATCCGCTGCCAGCGCTGACGCAAGCGCAGCAGGCGCGGCACGCCTTGGGCCAGACCGCGCTCGCCGACCAGACGCTGGCGCCACAACTGGCGCACGAACACGCTTTGCTGCAAACCGCTGTCGTCGGCGGAAAAACCATCCCTGGCATCTTCCGACGCCTGGCTGGCACTGAAATACACACCGCGAAAGCACGGTGCTTCGCCCTGCGCATTGCCCTGAAACACTGGTTCCAGCACGCTCTGCAAACCACGGCGCAGGGTTTCCAGACGTTCCGGCAAGGCATACAGATCCGCGCTCAAATGCCCGGAAAGAGTACCGACCTCAATCACCGATTCGGCCACTGCGCGGTGAATCCGATCCAGCGCCTGATCACTCCACTGCCCTTGCCAAACGGCATCGCGCGCGTAGGGCGACGACCAGCCCAAGGTGCGTTCGCGGGCCTCGTCGGGCAAGGCACTGATCAGTTCCTGAAACCCCGGCAACTCTTCCAGACCGGTAACAATCACGTACACCGGCACGCTCAAACCGAAGCGTTGCAGCAGATCGATAAAACGCCTGCGCGCCGCCAGACCGAGGCTCGCGGCTTGTTCGAGATTGCTCAGGCGACTCACTGGGACTGTCCAGATCACCCCGTCCAGCGGACGTTTACTGCGCAAACGCAAGATCAAACCGAGCAGGCGCCACCAGCCGCCGCGCTGCAAATGCATGCCGTCGTCCGGCAGGAACAACGCCTGCGGCACCATCAGCACCGCGCCTTCAGGGTCCGACCACCAGCGGCCGAACCACGCCGGTTTGTCGGTCGGCTGCAAGCGCCATTCAGTGACCAGTTGCGTACCCTGAGCTTCGTCGCCGAGCATCAGCAGCCACGGCATCTGATAGCGATCGCGACTGCCCTGCTCCTGCTCCATGTGCCGTACCGACGCGTAAAAACTGCGGATCGCCGCACCGCTCTGGGTGCGCAGCCACCACACCGCCACGGCGATGATCACCAGCAACAACAGCAACGCGAAGACCCACGCGACAATCGTCAGGGTGCTCATGAGTCTTGCTCCGCTGGCGTCACCGAATCGGTCATTTGCAGCACCGGTTCCAGCTCGGAGCGAATGTCACGCCAGAGAAACTGGCCGAGCCCGGTCAACACCAGCACCATCGCCAGAATCCCCAACGCCAGACGAAAACCGTCCGGCAGTGCCGTGCGTACCGGCAACTGCAACGGCGTGCCCAACGAGGGCTGCACCAGTCGCTGGCTGACGCCTTCATAAGAGGCCTCGTCCTGCCAAGCGAAATTGAACAGCGCCAACCGCCACTTCTCCAATTGCGCCTGACTGTGCTCACCGCGCAGACGCCCGTGAAAACCGAGAATCAGGCACTGCAAATACACGTTGGCGAGATCGCGGGTGGTCGGTTGCTGTTCATCAAGCAGGGTTTGAATCGCCGCCGGCACTTGCTCGCCGGCCTGTCGACTGGAATACAAACGCGACTCCAGCGGTTTGTCCTGCCATGCAGCCTGCCCCGGCCATGGCGTAAACAGGAGGGTTTCGTCGACGAGGGCGACAAAGGCATACACCAGAGCCTTGACCTGATCGGTCGCCGAGTCGCCGACCCGCGAATACGCGGTTCGCCACAAACGTTGCGAAGCCTGAGTCGACAGCTCGACCACAGTCTCGACCAGGGCCGCTTCGTCCTCGCTGTCCTTGGGCAACTGCGTCCAGTCCTGTTGCCATTGCTGCCACGTCTGGCGGAACGCGCTGCTCAACGGTGCGTCCTGCAACCCCAGGCCGGCGACACTTCCTTGCGACATATGGTGTTCCTTGTGTGATCAGGCACTTTCACTGTTCTGCGCGACAAACAACACCACTTGCCACGGACTGCTGGTCAGCTTTGCCGCGGGGGCGGCGATCATCAGCGGCAGTTGCGCGTCAAACCAGGCGCCCTCGGCAGTGATCACAAACAGTCGCGTGTCTTCGCCGACGCTGTACGCCACTTGCTCGCTGCGGCTCATGGCCTGATGGCTCAGCCCACTCATGCGCTGGCGACTGAGCAGCGCAATATGCGGTGCCGAGGCGATGATCGCGCCGCGCAACCAGTCAATCGCCGCCTGCTCGCTGGCACCGTTGGGCATGCGCAGGCCGATGACCAGACGCTGGCGCGGTTGCTCGTCCGGCAACTGAATCGAAAAGCTCTGCTCACCGCGTTCGAACGGCAGGCTGCGATAGCCGGCGCGGATCAGTTCGAGGGTGGTTTCCAGCCATTGCAGCACCGCATCGTATCCGCGTTGCAGTTCAAGAAAATCCAGTGGCGCGAACGCCGGGACACCGGCCAGCGGATCGAGCGCCGACCAGGCGCCGGCCAGGCCGAGCAACTGCACATACAAGGTTTGCGGGTGCGCGATGCGACTGTTGAGCAAGCCTTCGACTTCAGGCAGGCGCGCCCACAACGCGGTCAACTGACGGCGGATTTCCAGGGCATCGTCCTGATTGCCGGCCTGTTGCGCCTGACGCAAACGGCCGCCGAGAAACAGGCACTTTTCCCGCGCCCGTGCGCAGAGCCCGGCGATGCGCCGTCCGAGCGCGGATTCCGGCAACAGCATCGGCGTTGGCGGCGTGTACGCCAGCGGCAGAAAACCGCCGCCCTCCTTGCGGATTTTCAGCAGCGGCAGGCAGATTGAGTCAGCCTTGTTCAATTGCGTGCACAGCCGTGGATTGGGGCGCCACACGGTGATCGATTCGGGGAATTCACCACTGGTGAGATCCGGCAACGCCTCGCCGACCACCGACTGCAAACGGCCCTTGAGCGGCAGTAATTGCCCGGCGCGCCACATCGGGCTGATCGCCAGAAACACGGTGACAGTGGCATCGTCGGTGGCGTTGATCGCGGCGCTGACATCCAGTTCCAGCGTCGGCCCGACTCCGGCCTGCAAATCCACCGGCAAACCGTCGGGCATCGTTCCTTGCAGCGACAACACCCGCACAACGCCGGCACTCAAAGCTGAAGGGTCGAACTCCATGTGGCTGACGCCCCAGAACCATGGATTACACGCTTGCGCCAGATGGGCGCCGAGCGCTTCCGCCCGCAGCCCCTGCAACTGAAAATGCTGCGGCAGCAATTGCATGCCTTCGTGCCAGCAAACCGCGTCAGGTAGCAGACTCATACGACTCCTTTCGACCCTGCCGCAAGCCGGCGGCGGACGGTGTATTTCAGTTTTCCTTGCTGACCAGCGTCATCTCGCGGCTGTCGAACTTGAGCCAGGCATCGCTCTGATCGTCGAGCCGCAAGCGGTGTGCTCCGGGTGTGTTATAGCTGGCGAAGACCAAAAGTCCAGCGGCCTTCTTGCCCCCCAGCGGGAAGGGTTGGCGGTCGATGAATTGCCCCGGCACCAGCTCCAGTCCCCACACGCTCATCAACTGACGATAGTCGCGCTGGTATTGCTCGCGCTCGGCAAACCACTGGCTGGCGCTAATGCCGGACAGTTGCTTGAGCAGATCGGGGTCATTGACCGCAATGAAATCCACGGCAATCGGTGTGTCGTCGTTGGCCTTGGGCGCGACGTCGAGGGTCAGGCTGTCGAGGTCGACTTTCGGCCCGAAGAAAGAACAGCCCGCCAGCAGTGCAAACACCCACGTTAGAAAAAGTCGTCTACACAAAATGAATTTTCCTTTTCCTGAACCTGTCCAAAAATGTTTTTCCTTGCATTTTTATAGACCTGTTCTAGCGTCTTGGGTAGTTCGGTTCCTACAGCCGAATGAGGAAGGTTTGTCAAAGGAACGACAGGTCATCTGCCTCCCTTTCTAACCTACGGTCCAGCAAGGGAAAGCGATGAACGGGCCATCCCGATGCATTGCGCCCGCTCATCGCATCGGAGTCCGCTGTCATGGCAGAAAGTACTCAACACAAGCTCGACCGGGTGCGCCCGCCCCGAGTGCAAATCACCTACGACGTCGAAATCGGCAACGCCATCGAGAAAAAGGAATTACCGCTGGTGGTCGGGATCCTCGCCGACCTCTCGGGCAAACCGCTCGAGCCATTGGCAAAACTGACTGAGCGGCGTTTTACCGAAATCGACCGCGACAACTTCAACGAGGTACTCGCCTCGATCGGCCCGCGCGCCACGCTGCAAGTCAACAACACCCTCAGCGGCGACGACAGCAAGCTCAATATCGAACTCAACTTCAAACACATCGACGACTTCGACCCGGTCAAGGTGGTCGAGCAAGTCACCCCGCTGCGGCGTTTGTTCGAAGCCCGCCAGCGCCTGCGCGATCTGCTGACCAAACTCGACGGCAACGATGATCTGGACAAGCTGTTGCGCGATGTCATCGCCAACACCGAAGGCCTGCAAGAGATCAAATCGGCCCGCCCGGACACCGCTACCCCGGCAGCTGATGCCGAGGCGCCGGCCGAACCGCAAGCCTGATCGTCCACTTAATCAAGGGGAGAATTCACCATGCCCGCCGCCGCCCAGCAACAAGCCAGCGACAATGCTGCCGCCGAAACCTTGTCCCTGCTCGACCGGATCATCGCCGAGGGCCGCATGGCCCACGATGACAGTCAGCAGGATTACGCCCGCGACATGCTCGCGGAGTTCGCCACCCAGGTCCTTGACGAAGGCATGGCCATCGACAAAGACACCGTGGCGATGATCAACGACCGTATCAGCCAGATTGACGAACTGATCAGCGCCCAGCTCAACGAGGTGTTGCATCACCCCGATCTGCAAAAACTCGAAGCCTCGTGGCGCGGTCTGCACATGCTGGTGCAGAACACCGAAACCAGCACCCGGCTGAAACTGCGCCTGCTCAACGTCACGCAGAAAGAGCTGCAGAACGACCTGGAAAAAGCCGTCGAATTCGACCAGAGCGCGCTGTTCAAGAAGATCTACGAAGAGGAATACGGCACATTCGGTGGCCACCCGTTCAGCTTGCTGGTCGGTGACTACACCTTCGGCCGCCACCCACAGGACATCGGCCTGCTGGAGAAACTCTCGAACGTTGCCGCCGCTGCGCACGCGCCGTTCATTGCCGCCGCCAGCCCACGCCTGTTCGACATGAACAGCTTCACTGAACTGGCGGTGCCGCGGGATCTGTCGAAAGTTTTCGAGAGCCAGGAGCTGATCAAGTGGCGCTCGTTCCGCGAGAGCGAAGATTCGCGCTACGTCTCGCTGGTGCTGCCGCACTTCCTTCTGCGACTGCCTTACGGCCCTGACACTGCTCCGGTGGAAGGCATCAACTACGTCGAAGACGTCAACGGCACCGACCACAGCAAATACCTGTGGGGCAACGCCGCGTGGGCCTTGTCGCAACGCATCACCGAAGCATTCGCCAAGTACGGCTGGTGCGCGGCGATTCGTGGCGCTGAAGGTGGCGGCGCGGTCGAAGGTTTGCCAGCGCATACCTTCCGCACCAGTTCCGGTGACCTGTCGCTGAAATGCCCGACCGAAGTGGCGATCACTGACCGCCGCGAGAAGGAACTCAATGACCTCGGTTTTATCGCCCTGTGCCACAAGAAAAACAGCGACGTCGCGGTGTTCTTCGGCGGCCAGACCACCAACAAATCCAAGGTCTACAACACCAACGAGGCCAATGCCAACGCGCGGATCTCGGCGATGTTGCCGTACGTGCTCGCAGCCTCGCGTTTCGCCCATTACCTGAAGGTGATCATGCGCGACAAGGTCGGCAGCTTCATGACCCGCGACAACGTGCAGACCTATCTCAACAACTGGATCGCCGATTACGTGCTGATCAACGACAACGCCCCGCAGGAAATCAAAGCGCAGTACCCGCTTCGCGAGGCGCGGGTGGATGTCACTGAGGTGGCCGGCAAGCCTGGCGCGTATCGGGCGACGGTGTTCCTGCGGCCGCACTTTCAGCTTGAGGAACTGACGGCATCGATTCGCCTGGTGGCAACGTTGCCGCCACCGGTTGCTGCCTGACGAAAACAATTTTTTAGCCACTGAAGCACCCTGTGGCGAGGGAGCTTGCTCCCGCTGGGTCGCGAAGCGGCCCCGTTTCACCCAAAAGCTGGGGTCTGCTGCGCAGCCCAGCGGGAGCAAGCTCCCTCGCCACAGGTTCAGTGTTCAATTCAGCAGGTTGGTGCAGGCCAAAATCCTAATGTGATTTTCTTCAGGAGTTTCAAGCGATGGATGCAATCATTCTCGACCTCGGCGGCGACATCAAAGGCGACAGCCTGCTCGAGGGTTATGCGGACAAGATCGAAGTCATGTCCTACAGCCACAACGTCGCGATGCAGGTGACCAACGACGTCAGCAACTCGGAGCGGACCTCCGGCAAGCCTCACGTCGGCGAGTTCACCCTGACCAAATTCGTCGACACCTCGACGCCCTCCCTCAACGAATACTGCTGCGCCGGCAAACCGATTCCGGAAGCCAAAATCACCATCGGCCGTAACGCCGCCGAAGGCAGTGGGCAACTGTTGCCGTTCATCATTTACACGCTGACCAACGTGGTGATTTCCAATGTCAGTGTCAGCGGCGGTACCGGCGGCAAACCGGTAGAAACGCTGTCGCTGAACTTCACCAAGATCAAATGGGAACTCACCGCGCAAAAAGACGACGGCACTAAGGAAGGCACCGCCGCGTCGACCTGGGACATGGCCGCCAACAAGTTGGTCAGCTGACCCGGCGCCCCGGCCATGGCAGGCACCGGCATACTCCCGCCGCTGTTCGAACGCCTCGCTTCGAGCGAGGGCGACGGCGTGCGGGAGTTTGATCGGCAGGATTTGCTCGACTCGGTGCACGCCGAGCTCGGGCGCCTGTTCAACACTCGTCGCGGCCCGCGCACGTTGACCAACCCACCCAGCGTGATCGACTACGGCATCGCCGACTGGAGCGCCCTGCAACAGCAGCGCAGCGATGACCGCCGTCGCCTGGCGCGGGATATCCGCGAAGCCATTAGCCATTTCGAACCGCGCCTGAAGCTGGGCGAGGTTCAGGTCAATCCCCTGGCCGAGCACCCGCAGCAAATGAGCATTCGCTTGGTCGGCGAGTTGCGCAGCGGCCACCAGCACTGGCCGGTAGCGTTCGTCATCGAGCCCGGTGGCCAGGGGCTGGAGGTGCGCCATGAGCGACTCGATTGACCCGCAACTGCTCGACTACTACCAGCGCGAACTGACCTGGTTGCGCCACGCCGGCAGCCAGTTTGCCGAGCGCTATCCGAAAGTCGCCCGGCGTCTGGAATTGTCCCCCGGCGAATGCCCCGACCCGCACGTCGAGCGCCTGCTGGAGGGTTTCGCCCTGCTGGCGGCCCGATTACAGCGGCGGCTGGATGACGACTACGCCGAGTTCAGCGACGCCCTGCTTGAGCAACTTTATCCATTGGCCATGCGCCCGTTGCCGTCGTGCGCCATCGTCCAGTTCGAGCCGGACCCGAGCAAAGGCAAGCTCGACGGCGGTTATCCCCTGCCCCGCGATACACCGCTGTTCGTCACCACCAGCAGGGGCGAAAGCATCCACTTTCGTACCAGCGCCGCCGTGCGCCTGTGGCCGATTGAAGTGAGCGAAGCTTTGTTGCTCGGCAGCGACGAGGCGCAGGCGCTGACCGGCGTGGCGCAGTCGCGTTCGGCGCTGCGCCTGAGCCTGCGCTGCCTCGGCGAGAGCCAATGGTCAGAGTTGGGCATCGAACATTTGCGCATTCATCTGGCGGCGTCGCCGGTGATCAACGCCTGCCTCTACGACCTACTCGGTGCCCACGCCGTGCAGGTGCTGGCCGGGTCGCCGGGCAGCGTTCCGACAGCGCTCAAAGGCTTGCCGCGAATCGTCGGTTTCGCTGAGGACGAAGCACTGTTGCCCGATGAAGACGGGGTGCACCCGGGCATGCGCCTGCTCGCCGAATATTTTGCGTTCCCCGACAAATTTCATTTTTTTGACCTGCCATTGGCCGGCGCGGCCAGCGACAGTCAGACGCTTTATCTGTACATCGTCTTCGACCGCGCCCCGGGTAGTCGCCTGCATCTGCAAGCCAGTGACATCGCCCTCGGCTGTGCGCCGGTGATCAACCTGTTCCCACGTACCTCCGAGCCGCTACGCCCCGATGGCACGCGCAGCGAATATCGTTTGATCGCCGACAGCCACCGCGAAAACAGCGTGGAAATTCACAGCATTCGTGGCATGCGTGCCAGTTCCAGCACTGGCGTGCAACGGCTGCCGGCCTATTACGGCAGCCAACACAGCGGCGGCGATCAACAGCGTTACTGGCATGCGCGCAGGGTTCACGGCATGACCCCGAACCGCCTCGGCAGTGACCTGTTGGTGAGCGTGGTCGATACCCGTTTCGAACCGCAGACCGACCTGCCCGATTACAGCCTCACGGCCGAATTGCTCTGCACCAATCGCCATTTGGCGCAGAGCTTGCCGGCCGGTACGCCGCTGGGTTTCGAGCGCCCCGGCCCGGTGGCGTGGGCGCGTTTACGCAACCCACCGACCCCGCAAAGCCTGCCGCGCCTCGACGGTGATTCTCGCTGGCGGCTGGTGTCGCAATTGACCCTCAACCACTTGTCGCTGGTCGAAGGCCCGCAGGCGCTGGACGCGTTGAAAGAGATTCTGCTGCTGCACAATCTGCGCGACGAGGCCAGTGCCCTGCGCCAGATTGAAGGCCTGCTGGGGATCAATTGCGAACGGGTAATCGGTCATGTCGGCGTCGATGCCTGGCGCGGTTGGCGCAATGGCCTGGAGGTGCAATTGCAGCTTGATCCGCAGCACTTTGTCGGCAGCAGCGCGGTGCTGTTTTCGGCGGTGCTGGCGCAATTCTTTTCGCTGTACGCCACGGCCAATCGCTTTGTGCGCACGGTATTGATGCAGGGCGACAAGGAGGTCAAGGCATGGCAACCCCAAGCCGGCATGCCCCTGTCGCTCTGACCCTGAGCCAGCGCCTGCGCCGCGATCCGCAGGCGTTCGAGTTGTTGCAGGCGTTGCTGTTGCTGGAGCGCGAACAACCACAAGCCGAATCCCTCGGCAGCGGCACCTCGCCACAAGCCGAAGCGCTGAAGTTGCGCGGGCCGCTGACACCGATGTTCGCCGCCAGCCAGATCGAAAGCCTGACTGAAGAGCCGGGCGAAGCGCTGACGATCGACACACCGGTTTTCGGCCTCGGCGGGCCTGACGGGCCGTTGCCCTACGCCTATCAGGAGTGGCTGCAACAACGGGCGCGCGCCAAGGATCATGCGCCGGCCGAATTCCTCGATCTGTTCCAGCATCGACTGCTCAGTCTGCTTTACAAGGTGATGCGCAAACACCGCATCGCCTTGGGGTTTGTCACGCCAGGCGCTTCGCCGGTGCAAGCGCAATTGCGCGCGTTGACCGGCTTGTTGCCCAAGTCTTTGCAGGAACGTCAGGCCGTTGCCGATTGCGCCGTGCTGGCCTGCACGGCGCTGTTTGCCGATGGCCGCCGCTCACTGGCAGGGTTCGCCGCGATTGTCCGTGAACAGTTCGAAGTGCCGGTCGAGCTCAGCGCTTACGAAGGTGCCTGGCGCGAGATTCCGTTGGCCAGCCGCAGCCTGATGAAGGCCGGCGGGCGCAATCTGCAACTCGGGCGCACGGCCGTTGCCGGCAAACGAGTCTGGGATGAACACGCCGGCATTCGCCTGACACTTGGCCCATTGCCCTCGTCGCAGGCCGGGCGCTTTTTGCCTGACGGCGAAGCGCACCCGGCACTGGCGAGTCTTGCGGCGCTGTATTTCGGCCCGGATCTGGACGTGAAACTGGTGCTGCTGGTGCGCGGTGCCGGGCCAATGAAACTCAGTCGCCAAACTCCTGCGCTGCTGAGCTGGAACGGTGGATTGCAGCGTCAGGCCAGCCTCGCCGTGCAACAGATCGAAACCCGTCTTTGTCAGCTGGAGATCACCTGAAATGGAACTGGCCAGCCTGATCGGACGCCTCAACCCGGACAACCGCCGCGCCCTCGAACGCGCCGCGCAGCGCTGTTTGCAACGCGGACATCACTTTGTCGAGATCGAACATTTGCTGCTGGAATTGCTCGACATCGAGGGCGGGGATTTTGCTTTTCTGCTGCCGCGATTTGGTCTGGAACGCGATGCGCTGACAGCGGAGATCAACAAGGCGCTGGACCTGTTCAAGGGCGGCAGCACGCGCACACCGGCATTGTCTTCACACACTTTGGGTTTGCTCGAAGATGCGGTGGTGCAGGCCAGTGTGCTGGGGCTCGACAGCATTCGTTCGGGGCTGCTTTTGTTGGCGCTGATTGATCGCGATGAGCGCCGCAGTCTGCTGCTCAACAGCGCGTCGTCGTTGCTGCGAATTCCCAAGGAAGCCCTGCGCGCGAATCTGCTGGAGTGGACGGAAAACTCTCGCGAACACGTTGGTCCGCGAACCGCGCCGTCTAAAGGTTCGGCGCCGAGACAGGATTCGGTACTCGACCAATACACCCAGGACCTGACCGCCGACGCTCACGCCGGGCGCATCGATCCGATCGTTGGCCGCGATGGCGAGATTCGTCAGTGCATCGATATTCTTCTTCGCCGTCGCCAGAACAATCCGATTCTGGTCGGTGCACCCGGCGTCGGCAAAACCGCCGTGGTCGAAGGTCTGGCCCTGCGCATCGCCGCAGGAGACGTGCCGCCGTCGTTGCAGGAAGTCAGCCTGCGCGTGCTTGACCTCGGCCTGCTGCAGGCCGGCGCCGGAGTCAAAGGTGAATTCGAACAGCGTTTGAAAGGCGTGATCGACGCGGTGCGCAGCGCCGACAAGCCAATCATCTTGTTCATCGACGAGGCCCACACGCTGATCGGGGCCGGCGGTGCCGAGGGCGGCAGCGATGCGGCGAATCTTTTGAAACCGGCGCTGGCCCGGGGCGAACTGCGCACCCTCGCCGCCACAACCTGGATGGAATATAAAAAATACTTCGAGAAAGACCCGGCCCTCGCCCGCCGCTTTCAACTGGTGCAGGTTGAGGAACCGGACGAAATCACCGCGGTGGAAATGCTCCGCGGCGTCGCCGCAAAGCTGGAGCAACACCACGGCGTGCAAGTGCTCGACGCAGCAATCCATGAAGCGGTGAAACTCTCGCACCGCTACATCTCCGGCCGCCAGTTGCCGGACAAAGCCATCAGCGTTCTCGACACCGCCTGCGCCCGCGTCGCCCTCGGCCAGCACGACGTACCGCCTCCGCTGGAAAGCCTGCGCCACCGGCAAAACAGCCTCAAGGATGAAGTCGAACGCCTGCGCCGTGAGCAGGCCACAGGGCTTGATCACCGTGAGCGAATTACCCTGCTGGAAGATGAATCGAAAACCAATGTGCAGGCCATCCGCGAACTGGAAACCCGCTGGGGCGAGGAGCGCGTGGCGGTGCGTGAACTGCTCGATACTCGCCGCGAATTGCTCGACTTGAGCGAGCGCGCCGACAGCGACAAACCCGATGAAGCCACCGACAGCCGCATCGACCATCTCGCCGCCGAACTACTGCGCCTTGAGGCCGGGCTGGATGCGATTCGCCAGGACGATCCGCTGGTGCCGGAACAGGTCGACAGCAAAACCGTCGCCGCTGTCATTGCAGGCTGGACCGGCATCCCCGTCGGCAAGATGCTCGCCGATGAAGCCCACGCTGTGCGTACTCTCGGCCAGCGCATGGGTTTACGCGTCATGGGTCAAACCACCGCGCTCAATACCATCGCCCAACGCTTGCAGGCTTACCGCGCCGGGCTCACTGATCCACAGAAACCGGTGGGTGTTTTCCTTTTAGTCGGCCCCACCGGCGTCGGCAAAACCGAAACCGCGTATGCGCTGGCCGACGCCTTGTATGGCGGCGAACGCAACCTGATCAGCATCAACCTCTCGGAATATCAGGAAGCCCATACCGTCAGCCAACTCAAAGGCGCGCCGCCCGGTTATGTCGGCTACGGCAGCGGTGGCGTGCTCACCGAAGCGGTACGACGCAAGCCCTATTCGGTGGTGTTGCTGGATGAAATCGAGAAGGCGCATCCGGATGTGCTGGAGGCGTTTTACAACGTCTTCGACAAAGGCTTGATGGAGGACGGCACCGGTCTGGTGGTGGATTTCAAGAACACCGTGATGTTGGCCACCAGCAACGTCGGCGCGGAGCTTTTACTGGATACGCCCGTGGCGCAACTCGGCTCGGAAGCCTTCAACGAGGCCCTGCACAAAGTCCTCCTGCAAGCCTTCCGCCCAGCGTTTCTGGCGCGCATGACCGTGGTCGCGTATCGACCGCTGGATGAAGCGACGCTGGAAGGGATTGTGCTGGCGAAGCTGGAGAAGTTGCGTGGCCGCTACAAGGCCGCGACCGGCAAACAGTTCGAGTTTGATTCAGGAATCGTTAAAGCAGTGCTCGCCAAGTGCAGCGCGGCCGGTGCGCGAGATGTCGAGAATGTGTTGATGACGCAGGTGACGGGGAAGTTGGCGGAGTGGGTGTTGGAGTAAACCGTTTGCAACGCGGCCCATGGGTGCATCGAAATTTTTTGTATTGGAGAGATCATGCTAGACCTGAGTATGAGTTATCCCGAGTCTTACACGTTGAAAAATCCGGCAAGGGCTTTCATCGAGGACGGTGCACCCGACTTCGGCTTCACCGAGCCCTTTTACAATGGGGTCAGTGCCATACCGATAAAACGCCGAGGCTTGATGCAGCCGACGGATTTCGATGCACCAACAATTACCTATACCAACGGCCCGGTGTTTACTGCACAAATCACTCGTTGTGCACAGCACAATATTTCATGGGAAATCAGTCTGCCGGAACGTCCCCTGACAAGTTGTTGGCAGTACACGACTCAAAACGGCCCGCAAATTCTCAAAGTACTCACCGATTGCTTTGTTCAACGAGGAGAAATGTTTTCCCCTACTGCCAAATCCTGGTTTTCAAAAATGGAGAACAAAAACCTGCTGAACCAGCACAACAGTCAGTGGACGATCGAGATGTATCCGCAACCGGGGGCGGCACAGTTCATGTCTCACATTCTTGCCCATGAGTATCAGCACGTCGAAGACCATGCTTGGCTAGCCGAGGAAATCATCCGTCCACTCGATACCTGGCACGAAGAAAATCAGCATCGGCTTTTCACCTCGGCGACAAAGGCTGATCTCTACGGCATCGGATTGGCAGGTGTGGCGGTGGGCAACATCCGAGTACTGCGCTACTGGGAGAGATCGATTATCGAGAGTGGACATCTCTACCACAATACGGTGGAGGGAAGTCATCCGGATATCAAGATAGTGTCCATTGCAAAAGGCTCGAACGTGACCGATAAAGGCCTGATTCGCATGACAGTGACACCGAACCGGTTACTGTCATATAGCGGCTTCGATCTCGATGATCCGTTGCCACACTGTTTTCGGCGTGGCCAGGTTTTTTCCGTGCATACCGATATTTTCACGGGTAATGAACCCGCGCTGTCTTACATCGCCACAGACGCCTATCACCCGCGTGTCGTCCGTTACGTACCGCCGAACACGCCGGCGCTACAGCCTGATATGGATATATCGGGCCTGTTCGGGACGAATGACGACTAGACGAATGCGCAATGCGGTGAAAGAACTCGATCAGCACAAAGAGAAAAACCGAAAGCCTTCGAAGGAAAATTTCACGGTAAACCAGTAACACTCAGGTTTGGCAGTTGATCTCTCTGAACGCATGAATCGTTGGGTAACCAAGCATGAGAATCGGAAGTTTCAATGTCGAAAAGAACGGTAAGTCCTCAACGCTCGACAAGCAGACTCAGGTGGATTTCTTTATCCACAATTGCTGCACCAGTGATGCGTGGGATGCGGATATCGTTTTTTTGTGTGAAATCCATTCGGCTCAGGTCGACAACTACCGATCCAACCTCGCGGCCATCTACAAGACTTACTCGGTATATGCCTTCGATGGAGGTTATTCAAACGCCTACATCGTCCTTGTAAAAAGCTTTGAAACTCTTCAAGTCTGCAGCCAGGGCAGTCTGTTCGGTTTGAACAGGGATCTGATTGCCGTGGAGGCCAACGGCGTGAAGGGCTATACCGGCTACGTGTTTCTTGCGCACTTCAAATCCGGGCAGACCGGGCTTACTCGAAGCCAGCTCAAGTCCTGCACGGCATTGGGCGGCAGGTGGGTGGCGACGGGCGACTTGAACCTCGATTACGCCAACGTCGGACAACTCGATACCGCAGGCCTTGCCTACGACTGTTGGGGCGGTCAGCAAACACAAAGCAAAGGCGGGATTCTCGATTGGGTCCTGGCCTCGGCAGACGTGACTGTCAAAGTCGTCGACATTACCGGGTTGGCGCATGTATTCGACATGTCAGGTCCTGATCACCGGCCAATACTGTTTGACGTCACCGGATGAACTTGAATTTGCGTTGCCATTGAGGATATTCAATGCCCCGCTCCACCGACAGCAACACCAGTCTCTCCCTCACTGCCACTTCGCTGGCCGCGCTCTTCCCTGAGTCACTGTCCGGTGAAGAAGCACTCAATTCGCTGGCTGTACAGACTCTCAACGGCCTCAACGACGGCACCTCACTCACCCTCACCAGCGCAGTCGCCACCCACGTCACCACCACCCTGCACAACGACGCGCAAATGCGCCCGTTCGATGCCTTGGTCGCCGAGATCCGCCAACTCCCCGCCGACGCCACCGCCGAGCGCTATCAGTTGGTGTTAAGACCCTGGCTGTGGTGGCTGACACTGGCCAGCAACAACCGTGTGTTCCAGAACCTCGCCACCTCGGACATCGTCACGACGATCTTCAAGGCCCACGGTTTCACCGATTTCAAACTCTCGCTGACCGCCAGCTACACCCCGCGTGAATACTGCGTGCAGTATGGCGAGAGCGATTTCGCCTTCGTCTCGCGACTGCTCGAGGAAGAAGGCATCTTCTGGTTTTTCACCCACGACGATGGCATGCACACGCTAGTGCTTGGCGACAGCAACGATGCTTTCGTGCCGATCCCCAACGGGCCGAAAGTCAGTTATCTGGGGCAAGGATTAGGCGAACGTGAACTGCACGGCATCCGCTCGGGCCAAGTCTGTTTGCAGGCGGTCGCCGGGGTGTATCGGGCGACGGATTACGAATTCACCACGCCAACCACGTCACTGTATGGTCAGGCCGAAGCGGTAGCCGGGCCACGTTCGATCTATGAGCATCCCGGCGGTTACAACGCCAAGGCACGCGGCGATACGCTGACCAAGCAACGCGTCGACGGTTTGCGCAGTGAGGAAAAACGCTTTGTCGGCGAGAGCGACTGCCGCTGGCTGATCCCCGGACACTGGTTCACCCTCGCCGGCCACGACGATGCGAGCCTGAATATCGATTGGATCGTCACGCGAGTGACCCATGACGCCAGCCATGAAAGCTATCGCAACCGCTTCGAGGCAATCCCGAAAGCCACACCGTTTCGCCCGCAACGCAGCACACCGAAACCGCGCATGCACCCGCAAACCGCGATTGTGGTGGGCAAGTCCGGCGAGGAAATCTGGACTGACGAATACGGCCGGATCAAGTTGCAGTTCCCCTGGGATCGCGACGGCAAGAATGATGAAAGCAGTTCCTGCTGGGTGCGCGTGGTGTTGCCGTGGAGCGGTAAGGGATTCGGCATGCAGTTCATTCCGCGCATCGGTCAGGAAGTCATCGTGACCTTTATCGACGGTGATCCGGATCGGCCGCTGGTGACCGGTTGCGTCTATAACGGTGATAACGCCCTGCCCTATGCGCTGCCGGCCAACCAGACGCAATCGGGGATCAAGACTCAATCGTCCAAGGGCGGCGGTGGCTTCAACGAGTTGCGCTTCGAGGACAAGAAAGACGCTGAAGAGGTGTTCTTGCAGGCGCAGAAAGATCTGAAAATCAACGTGCTCAACGACACCACCGCCACTGTCGGCCATGACGAAACTCTCACCGTACAAAACGCCCGCACCCGCACGGTCAAGGACGGCGACGAGACCGTGACTCTGGAAAAAGGCAAACGCAGCGTGACGATCCAGACCGGCAGCGACAGCCTCGATGTGAAGGACAGCCGCACGGTCAAGGTTGGCGCCGATCAGAACCACAGCACCGGCGGCAACTACACCGACAAGGTCACCGGCGATTACAGCCTGACGGTGGACGGCAACCTGACAATTAAAGTCAGCGGCACCCTCACCCTGCAAAGCGGCGGCAGTTTCACGATCAAGAGCGGCGCCGATCTGGCGACCTCGGCGAGCACTTCGATCACGCACAAGGCTGGCACTGCCTTGACCAATCAGGCCGGCACTTCACTGGATAACAAGGCCGGCACCACGCTGACCAACGACGCTGGCATCAGCCTGACCAACAAGGGCGCAGCTTCACAGACCGTCGATGGCGGCGGCATGCTGACCATCAAGGGCGGCCTGGTGCAGGTCAACTGACAAGGAGCAGGCATGGCGATCACACCGCTGGATCTACAGCAGGATGACAAACAGTTGAAGGGTCGTTTGCAGGACGGTCAGCTCGACGGCGCCCTGCAGATCAAGGATGACGGGCGCAAACAGGCGGATCTGAATTACAGCCACGGTGAATTGCAGGGCATGTCGCTGCTCTATCACCCCAACGGCAAAGTCTCCGCGCAGATGCCGTTTGTGCGCGACAAGGTGCAAGGCGTGGCGAGTTTTTATTCAGCCGAGGGTTGGTTGCAGCGCAAGGCCACTTACCGGCGCGGGTTGTTGCATGGCGAGGCGTTCAATTACTTCCCGGATGGGCAAGTGGCTGAGGCGGAGTTTTATCGCGATGGCGTGCGTGAGGGGCGCTATCAGCGCTTTCATCCGAACGGGAAAACGGCGGTCGACGCCCGGTATGTGAATGGGCAGTTGCTGGAGCCCGAGCAAGGATTTGCCGAGGATGGGCGGCCGCTGGGCGCGGATGGCAAGCCGATTTCGCGGGTGCGCTGGTGGTATCGCAGGTGGGCGGATCCGCAACAGGCCTGAAGTTTTTTATTGGCAGCACTGGCCTCTTCGCGAGCAGGCTCGCTCCCACAGTTGATTGTGTTTCTTCAGCTGGAATGCGCTCGAATGTGGGAGCGAGCCTGCTCGCGAAGAGGCCAGACTCGGCAACACAAGCCTCAGGGAATGAGCATCTGCATCTGCCCCGGCATCGCGATCTTGATCACCCCCGCCCAGTTGCACATCAACGTGCTGTTGGCGTCGATCGCCGGCATCCCGCCGAGCAGCAGCGTCGGCGCGCCGCCGGGAATCCACGGCGTCGCGGTCGCCGGAATGCACGGCATCGGCGTCAACACGCCCAGCGCCGCCGCAGTGGCAGCGGCGACCATCGGGTTGGCCATGCTCATGCACACGCCAAACGGCAGGATGTTGACCAGCGGAATGTGATCCATGATGTTCGCCGCCGGCATCCCGCCGGTCAGCGTGCGGTTGACCGGCAGCACATTGAGCATCGCCGGCGCGGCGCCGAAGCTGCATTGCAATGTGGCGGTGGCACAGACTTGCGGACAGCCCATTTCACGACTCCTTCGTGGACACGGCATACCCGCTAAACCTTAGACGCCCACGGCCCGCCGCGCACATTCCCAAAGGTGATTATCGTGCAACACGCTAACCTATAAGACCGACCCGCGCTTGTGGCTGCCCGAGCGCGCCATTAGATTAGCCAATGATGTCTGGCCTCCAAAATAAGCAGAAGGGATAAGCATGGCGCTTACTGACCAGTCCACCCGTATCCGCTCTGGCGAAGAACTCGATGCCAGCCTGATCGATCCGTACCTCAAGGCGCACATTCCGGGCCTTAGCGGCTTACCTGCGATCAGCCAGTTTCCCGGCGGTGCGTCAAACCTGACTTACCTGCTGGAATACCCGGAGCAGGAATTCGTCCTGCGCCGTCCGCCGTTCGGCCACAAAGCCAAATCCGCCCACGACATGGGCCGCGAATTCCGCATTCTCAATCAATTGCGCGACGGCTTCCCGTATTGCCCGAAAGCCTACGTGCACTGCACCGACGAATCGGTGATCGGCGCCGAGTTCTACGTGATGGAACGGGTCAACGGCATCATCCTGCGCTCGGAACTGCCGCCGGAACTGGGCCTGGACTCAGCGAAAACCGAAGCCCTGTGCAAGAGCTTCATCGACCGTTTCGTCGAACTGCACCGCGTTGACTACAACGCTTGCGGCCTCGGCGATCTGGGCAAACCGGAAGGTTATGTCGCCCGCCAGATCAAAGGCTGGAGCGAGCGCTACGAAAAAGCCCTGACCCCGGACGCACCGCACTGGGAAGCGGTCAAGGCGTGGCTCAACGACAAGATGCCGGCCGACCACCCGACCTCAAGCATCGTCCATAACGACTACCGCTTCGACAACGTCATCCTCGACCCGCACAACCCGATGCAGATCATCGGCGTGCTCGACTGGGAACTGACCACCCTCGGCGATCCGCTGATGGACCTGGGCAACACCCTCGCCTACTGGATCGAGGCCGGCGACCCGGCGCCGGTGCAACTGATGCGCCGCCAGCCGAGCCACGCGCCGGGCATGCTGACCCGCCGCGAATTCGTCGATTATTACGCCGAGCGCTCCGGCATCCAGATCGACAATTTCGACTTCTACTACACCTACGGCCTGTTCCGCCTGGCCGGCATCGTGCAGCAGATCTACTACCGCTTCTACCACGGCCAGACCCAGGACAAACGCTTCGCGCAGTTCATTCACATGAACAAACTGCTGGAGCAGATGAGCTTGCAGGTCATTGCGAAATCGAGCCTCTGACGGCCCACACCAAGGAACCCTTATGTCCAAGACTCAGTTGTTCGACCTCGACGGCAAGATCGCTTTCGTATCCGGCGCCAGCCGTGGCATCGGTGAAGCCATCGCCAAACTGCTGGCCCAGCAAGGCGCCCATGTGATCGTTTCGAGCCGCAAACTCGACGGCTGCCAGCACGTCGCCGACGCAATCATCGCCGCCGGCGGCAAAGCCACCGCCGTGGCCTGCCACATCGGTGAAATGGAACAGATCAGCCAGGTGTTCGCCGGGATCAAGGAACAGTTCGGCCGCCTCGACATTCTGGTCAATAACGCCGCGACCAACCCGCAGTTCTGCAACGTCCTCGACACCGACCTGAGCGCCTTCCAGAAGACCGTCGACGTGAACATTCGCGGCTACTTCTTCATGTCCGTGGAAGCCGGCAAGCTGATGCGCGAAAACGGTGGCGGCAGCATCATCAACGTCGCATCGATCAACGGTATTTCGCCGGGGATTTTCCAGGGCATCTACTCGGTGACCAAGGCGGCGGTGATCAACATGACCAAAGTCTTCGCCAAGGAATGCGCGCAGTTCGGCATCCGCTGCAACGCCCTATTGCCAGGCCTGACCGACACC
This sequence comes from Pseudomonas sp. TH06, assembly GCF_016651305.1. Lineage (GTDB taxonomy): Bacteria > Pseudomonadota > Gammaproteobacteria > Pseudomonadales > Pseudomonadaceae > Aquipseudomonas. The sequence continues at coordinate 160,768 of NZ_JAEKEC010000003.1, forward strand.
AAATTCGCTTCGGCGCTGGTGAAAAACGATGCAATTCTCAAGCAGGCACTGACGCAGATCCCGCTCAAGCGCGTGGCGGATCCGAGTGAAATGGCCGGGGCGGTGCTGTATCTGGCGAGTGATGCGTCGAGCTATACCACTGGTGTTTCGCTCAACGTGGACGGTGGTTTCCTGTCCTGATCACACTTACTGATCGCAAACACCACAGGTAGGAGCTGCCGCAGGCTGCGATCTTTTGATCCTTGTCGTTGAAAGCAAGATCAAAAGATCGCAGCCTGCGGCAGCTCCTACAGAGAATGAATATTTATTCTGAAATTTGCATATAGAGAATTTTTATTCCATAAATAGCCTTCCTGAAAATAAAAACCCAAGGAATACGGCTATGCGCGAACTCGGTATCGGTCTCATCGGCACAGGTTTCATGGGCCGTGCCCATGCCTTGGCGTTTCGCAATGTCAGTGCAGTGTTCGAACTGCCGTTCAAACTCTCCCTCGCCGCCCTCGCCGACGCCGATCCACAGCGTGCCCGCCACTGTGCCGAAGCCTGGGGTTTTGCCGCGCATCACAGCGACTGGCAACAATTGATCGATGACCCCAAGGTCAATCTGGTCGCCATCACCACCCCCAATCACCTGCACTACCCGATGGCCATGGCCGCCCTGGCTGCCGGCAAAGCGGTGTACTGCGAAAAACCCCTGGCGGTGAACCTCGAACAAGCCAGCGCCATGCGTCAGGCCGCCAGAGACGCCGGAGTGGTCACGCGGGTCGGCTACAACTACCAGCACAACCCGATGATCACGCTGGCTCATGACTTGATTCGCGACGGCAAACTCGGCGAGATCATCAGCTTTCAGGGTGAGTTCAGTGAAGACTTCATGGCCGATCCCGACTCGCCGTGGTCATGGCGCTGCGACCCGGCACATGCCGGCGGTGCGTTGGCGGACCTCGGCAGTCACTTGCTATCGATGGCGCGCTACCTGGTCGGCGAAGTCACAGCGGTTTGCGCCGACACCCAGACCGTCCACAGCCAACGCCCGGCCGGCACCTCGAAAAAACCGATCAACGTCGACGATCAAGTCCACGCCCTGCTGCGTTTCGCCAACGGCGCCCGAGGCACGTTCAGCAGCAGTTGGCTCAAACACGGCTACAAGAACCACCTGAGCTTTGAAATCAGCGGCACGCGCGGCACCCTCATCTTCGATCAGGAGCGCTTGAACGAACTGCGTCTGTTCCGCGCCGGACAGGACGGTTTCCAGCGCCTGCTCGCCGGCCCCAACCTGCCGGGCTACGCCGCGTTCAGCCCTGCTCCGGGTCATCAATTGGGTTACAACGAACTGAAGACGTTAGAGGTGCATGACGTGCTGATGGCGTTGGCCGGTAACCATCAGGGTGGCACCGACTTCGAACAGGCCTGGGCCGTCGAGCGTCTGGCCACGGCAATTCGCCTCGCCGCGCGCGAGCAGCGTTGGGTCCGCCTCGAAGAAGTCTGAAACTCAGGCATCAATGACCTTCGGCAACTGCCAGCCGAAATGCACTGACAGCAGGCGCAGCAGCAAACACGCTGCGCCTGCCAGCAGCGCCGCTGCGACCGGTGGCACACCGCAACGCCGTGCGATGATCAACACCGCCGCACCGGTAAAAGCCGAACTGGCATACAAATCCGCCTGCAACACGACCGGTATCCGCGCCAGCACAATGTCGCGAAGCACCCCGCCGCCGACGCCAGTAATCGTGCCCATCAGCATGGCTACAAATGGCGTGATGCCGAAATTCAAAGCCTTTTGTGCCCCGGCCACGGCAAACAGCGCCAAACCGGCGGCATCCAGCACAATCAGGGTCGAACCGGACCAGCCCAGCACCTGTTCATGGAAAACAAACGCCAGCCCGCCCATGAAAAACGCCAGCGCCGGATAGCGCCAATCGGCCACCGCGTTCGGTGGCGTAGCGCCGATCAGCAGATCACGGGTCACCCCGCCGCCGAGCGCGACGATAAACGCGATCACCATCACCCCGAGCAAGTCGAGCTGACTGCGCATCGCCGCAATGGCCCCTTCCACGGCAAACACCGCCGTGCCGAGCAGATCGGCCACCAGCACAATCCGCTCAACCCGAGACTTGCGCCCCGCCGGCGTTATTGAGTGACGCAACGAGTAGTGGTGATGTGTCGAGTCACTTGCCCGTCAACGTACATGTCGCCGGCGACCTCAGTGTTTTCGAGGACCTGGCAAGTACGTTCCGGCGGTGGCGGTGGAGTGACCGGTGGCGGTGGCGGCGGACTGGCACAACCGGCCAACAGCGCCACAGCAAAAGCCAATGACAACGGTGAACACACGCGTTTCCCAAGATTGTTCATAGGACGACCCGCGATAAATGAAGACTTACTCCCGCAACCCAACCGACCACGGAAGACCTGACCACTCATTCTTTATAGCCGACAGCCCCGCAAGCGCCAGTAAACCGGCCACGCCGAAGCGCCAGAGCTGTCGATTTTGCGCCGGATTTGAAGGGAAAAAGACTCATGATCCGCTTCGCCAGACTGATCGTCATCGCTGGCAAGCCAGCTCCCACAATGGATTGAGTGCATTCAGTTAGCGGTTGGTTGGTTGGCAGGCCGCCATCGCGAGCAGGCTCACTCCTACAGTTTGATCGGGTGCAGCAGTAAGAGAATGGTCGGCTGGCGGGCCAGCTCCCACAATGGATTGAGTGCATTCAGTTAGCGGTTGGTTGGATTGCAGGTCGCCATCGCGAGCAGGCTCACTCCTACAGTTTGATCGGGGTGCAGCAGGAAGAGAATGGTTGGCTGGCGGGCCAGCTCCCACAATGGATTGAGTGCATTCAGTTAGAGGTTGGTTGGCTTGCAGGTCGCCATCGCGAGCAGGCTCACTCCTACAGTTGGATCGGGTGCAGCAGGAAGAGAATGGTTGGCTGGCGGGCCAGCTCCCACAATGGATTGAGTGCATTCAGTTAGAGGTTGGTTGGCTTGCAGGTCGCCATCGCGAGCAGGCTCACTCCTACAGTTTGATCGGGGTGCAGCAGTAAGAGAATGGTTGGCTGTCAGGGCGACATCGCTGGCAAGCCAGCTCCCACACGATTGATGTACATCCCACGGCAATGGGCCAGCCGAAAGAACGCCTTCGCCAGCAGGCTGGCTCCCACATAGAGCAAAAGCCAAAGCCAACCGCTTTTGACTTACACCACTTAACACAATGAGCGTTAGCTCAAGTGCCGCTTTTGACCTCCACCACTCAACACAATGAGCGTTAGCTCAAGTGCCGCTTTTGACCTCCACCACTCAACACAATGAGCGTTAGCTCGAGTGCAGCTCCTGATCTCAGAGCCCGTCGGGAGGCTGAGTGGAGGGGTTTATCCGGGGGGAGGCGCGAAGCGCCGTTCGACGAAGTCGAACACATCGAGAGGAGGTGCAGCGCAGCAAACCGGAGGCGATGCCCCCGGATGAACACCGTAGCGAAGGGACCCCGAGCCACAGCGAGGGGCCGTACGTCAGGGTGAAGACCTTTGCTTCCTTTGGGGCGTTTGCCAAAGGGAGTCGACCGTCAGGGCGAAACCGCCAGCAGCCATCACCAAAAAAACGGATAAACACCCAAAGACCAAAAGCAACACTCCGCTACACCTACAAAACCGGATCAATAGACGAGCGCAAAGAATTGCTCTCAAGCTCATACCGCAACTCATCAATCAACGCTTCCACCGACTCCGGCGTTCGCAACGCATCCAGCTTCAACCCACTGATCACCAGATCCACCTGCCCCGACACCGGGTGATAAAGCTTCACCGTCAGCGAATGATCCCCATCAACCGAACACTCACACGCCAGCGGCGAAAAGCTCTGTTCAAGCCGGGCACGCAACTGCGCAAGATTCATCATTGAGGCCGTTCCTTTAACTGCTCGATGGGACACGATCCCAAGCCAAAACAGGCTCGTATCGCACCCCACCAGACTAAGAACAGCCCCCGCCCGCCAACACCCGAATTTGCACCGGTTGAACTAGTGCATTTGCACCCTAACGCTGCCCCTTGGTCCGCCACTCACCCGAAAACAACCCACGCTCCCGCGCCCAGACAATCGCCTCGCTGCGGCTGTGCACATCCAGTTTGGAATACACCGTCGCCACGTGATTACGCACGGTGTTCGGCGCCAGTTTCAAGCGCGCCGCAATCTCCTTGTCCGCCAGCCCTTCGCAGATCAGCCCCAGCACATCGCGCTCACGCGCCGTCAGGTCAGTGAACGAGACACTCGGCAGTTGCGGCGAATTGACCTTCTTCACATTGGCCAGTTTTTCGATCAGCGTGCGACTGAACCAAGAAGCGTCCTTCATCACCTCTTCGATCGCCGCCACCAGCTCAAGCTCGGTGCGCTTGCGCTCGGTGATGTCCATCAGCACCAGCAGATAGCAGGACATATCCTGAATGTTGACCGTGTCGGCAGACACCGCGCACTCCAGCAGATCCGCATCTTTCTTGCGCACCCGCACATCGACCCGGTCAATCCGGCCGTTCTTCGCCAGCGCCGTCAGCAGCCGGGCCCGGGCGCCCTCATCGTCGATGAAGTCCAGCTGCGTCACGGTTTTGCCAACCACGTCATCGCTGGCATAGGCCAGGGTATCGAGGAACGCCTGATTGACATCGATCACCTGCTGTTCGTCGGCGCTGCAAATCAGAATCGGCACCGGCGTCAGACGGAAGGCCTTGGCGAAGCGCTCTTCGCTCTGGCGCAGCGCCACTTCCGCCTTGTGCCGCAACTCCATGTCGACGAAGGAAAACAACATGCACTGCTCATCGTTGAGCTGCAGCGGTTGCCCGGCGACGATCACTTGTTTGGTGCTGCCATCGGACAAGCGCAACTCGGCCTGCATCTGCGGAATGGTCGCGACATCTTTCAGGCGCTGAATGGCCAGGTCCTTGTGCTCGGCCTGTTCGAGGATGTCGATTTCATAAGCCGAGGTGCCGATGACCTGGTCGCGGGTATAGCCGGTCATCTCGAGAAACCCCGGATTGACCTTGATGTAACGCAAATCGCTGAGACGGCAGATCACCGCCGGCGCCGGGTTGGCGTTGAAGGTTTTCTCGAAACGCTGCTCGGCGTTGGCCCAGTCGGTGACGTCGCTCATGATCAGCACCAGCGACTCCGGCTGACCTTCGCGGTCGGTCAGGACCATGCTGCGCACGCTGTGCACCCAGACGCGCTCCGGGTCATCGACGGCGGACACCTCGATCAGTACGTCACTGAAAGCCTCACAGCGCGCCACGCGGCTGATCGGATAATTCTCGGCGGGCACTACGTGGTTGTTGCGATAGCGCAGGCTGAAACGCTTGGCATACTCGTCGGCGTTCGCGCCCAGCTCACCGATCCGGCTGACGCCGTGCATGGCCAGCGCGGATTCGTTGGCCCAGAGGATGCTCTGATCCAGCTCAAGCAGGATCACCCCGTCGGACAGCCCGGCAATGATCTGCTGCAACTGGCGACGATTGGTTTCGCGGGTCAGGACTTCCTGGCTCATTGGATCTCCACAAGTGATACGCCCATGTGAAGGTTACGACCGCGCGGCGCCGTGATCGTGCCGAGCATCACTTCCCGCATCACCACATTTCCCTGTAGGAGTGAGCCTGCTCGCGATAGCGGTGGGTCATTTAGCCAATACGCTGACTGACATACCGCTATCGCGAGCAGGCTCACTCCTAGAGGGGTTAGTGGTGATTTGAGGATTCCACCAATTCACGCAGGGTATCGAGAAACAGCTTGAGCACCGGCGACGCATCATCCGCGCGATAGGTGGCGTACAGCGGCACTTCCGGCAGCGCCGGAGTCAGCGCCTTGAACACCAGCCCCGCCGGCGCCAATTGCTCGATGGAGGCCGGCAACAGCGCAACGCCAAACCCGGCGCGCACCAGACTGAGCAAGGTCTGCACCTCGATCACCTGCTGACGGATCTGCGGGGTGAACCCGGCCTGGATACAACACTGATAGAGAAAATTGGCAAAGCGCGACTGCTTCAATTCCAGCGCCACAAACGGCTCCTGCGCCAGATCCGCCGGGGCCAGCGCCTCGCGAAAGGCCAACGGATGGTCCGCCGGCATCACCACATGAATCGGCTCGTAGATCAGCAATTCATTGCGCAACAGCGGATCGTCATAACCCACGCGAAACACGCAGGCATCGATACGTTTCTCCTTCAACGCCTTGACCTGCGCCGCCGGGGTCATCTCGTGCAGGCGCCAGCTGACCTGCGGATAACGCTGGCGAAACAGGTGCAGAGCCTTCGGCAGCACGCCGACCATCACCGAACTGATCATGCCGATTTCCAGCTCACCGAGCTGCCCGCGTCCGGTCTGACGGGTCAGGTCCAGCGCCCGGTCGAGCTGCTCGAAAACCAGCGGCGTCTGCTCTTTGAGCATCTGTCCCGCCGCTGTCAGCTCGACCCGATGATGACTGCGTTCGAACAGCGGTGTGCCGAGCTCTTCTTCGAGCAAGCGGATTTGTTGACTCAACGGCGGCTGGCAAATGTGCAGGCGTTCGGCGGCGCGACCGAAGTGCAACTCATCGGCCAGCGCCATGAAGTAACGCAACAGGCGCAGGTCCATGGCAGCTTACCCCAGGCTCAACGGGGTCGAGCGCTGCCGCACTCCGGTCAGCGCGAACAACGCGTTGGCGATGGCCGGCGCTACCGATGGACTGCCCAGTTCGCCGACACCGCCGGGTTTACTCGGCTCACCGTCCAGAACGACGATGTCGGTGGCGGGCATATCCGACATGCGCGTAACGCGATAGTCGTGGAAGTTGCTCTGCACCACCCGCCCCTGCTTGATGTCGAGCCGGTCAAACAACGCATGACCCAAGCCCCACATCAGGCCGCCGTAGATCTGCTCTTCGACCCCGCCCGGTGACACCGCCAGGCCGCAATCAACCACGCAGGTGAGTTTTTCCACTTTAGCCTTGCCATCGACGGTCGCAACCCGCGCCACCACCGCGATAAAACTGGTGTAACCCTGATTCGTGGCGATCCCCAGCGCCGTGCCCGGCGGCAACGGCTGGCCCCATCCGGCCCGCTCGGCGGCCTGCTTGAGCACCGCCACATGCCGAGGTCGCTCCTGCATGTTGGCCAGGCGAAACGCCAACGGATCGGCGCCGGCCGTATGCGCCAGTTCATCCATGAAGCTTTCCACGGCAAACACATTCGGGATGAAACTCACCGACCGATACCAGCCACTGGGCACGTGGCTTTCGTGCTTGACCCAGTTCAGGTCCAGGTGTGGCGGACGATAGGCAAAGTCCCATGCGGTGATCGCTTCGGTGGTGCTGTAATCCATATGATCCGGACGTTCGAAATACCCCGGTTCCCACTGCTCCGGCGAGGCTGGTGACACCGCGTGCAGTTGCAGCGCGGTGAGTTTGCCCTGTGCGTCGAGCGCACCCTTGACCCGGTGCAAGGTTGCCGGGTGATTGAACAACGCGTGCATTTCGTCTTCGCGGCTGTTGAGCAGTTTCACCGGCACGCTGCTTTGCTGCGCCAGATACGCGACTTCGAACAACCAGTATTTAGACTCCCGCGCGCCGAAACTGCCACCGGACACCAACTCGTTAATGGTGACCCTGGCCTTGTCGATGCCGCACACGGTTTGCGCCGCTTCCAGCGCTGACGATGGCACCTGCACGCCGCCCCAGTAGGTGATTGCCTGATCCTTGACCTGTGCGGTAATGCAGATCGGCTCCAGCGGATTTTGCACCTTGTAGGGCATGCGGTAATCGGCTTCGATCAGCTTCGCCGCGCCTGGCCATTGCCCAGCGACGTCGCCATGGGTCATGGCTTTTACGGTCTGTACTGTCGGATCGCCGATGGCTTTGGCCTGAGCGCTGGCCAACTGTTCGCTGTCGAACCCGGCCAGCGCTGAATCGCTCCACTGAATCTCCAGCACGTTGCGCCCCTGTTGCGCGGCCCAGAACGTTTCCGCCAGCACCGCGACGCCTTCCAGATTGCCGCCAAGCACGTCCGGCCGCCCCGGGATCGCGATCACCTTGCGCACGCCTGACACCTGCAATGCCGCCGCCGAATTCACGCTGATCACCTTTGCGCCGACCACGGGTGCACGCTGAATCACCGCCACCAGCATCCCTGGCAATTGCACGTCGATGCTGTACTTGAAACGCCCGCAGACCTTGGCTGCCGCATCACGTTTGTGACGCAGCTTGCCGATGTACTTGAAGTGCGCCGGATCCTTCAGCGTGACCTGCTCCGGCGCTGGCAAATGCGCCGCCACGCCGACCAGTTCGCCGTAGCCGAGGCTGCGTTTACTCGATGGATGAACAACTCGGCCGTCTTCGGTGGTGCAACTGTCAGGGCTGACCTTCCACTGTTTGGCCGCCGCCGTGATCAACAGCGCCCGCGCTGTCGCCCCGGCCATCCGCAAGCGGTCGTACTCCAGCGAAACACTGGTGCTGCCGCCGGTGGAGAAGACTTTCCAGATCGGGTGAATGTAGGTTTCGAAGAACGGATCTTCCGGGGTGATCACCTGCACGGTCATCGGGTTGACGTCCAGCTCTTCAGCCACGCAAGCGGCCAGCGCCGTTTGCGTGCCCGTGCCGGAATCGTGCTTGTGCACCACCAGTTTGACGGTGCCGTCGGGGAAGATCCGCACCCAGGCGTTGGGCTCGAATTCAGTGGCCGGCGCCGGGGCTTTCGGGTCAGTCGCGGCGATGCCGGACGGTAAATACAGGGCTATCGCCAGCCCCGAAGCCACCGTCGCCGCTTGTTTGAGAAACATTCGGCGTGACGGTTCGATCAAGGTGTCGTCGAGCAGGCGCATTACGCCTCCTTCGGCGTGTTCGCCGCGCGTTTGATCGCCTTGTTGATCCGTCCGTAAGTGCCGCAGCGGCAGATATTGCCGGACATCGCATTGCGGATCGAATCGTCAGTCACCGCCGCCCCGGTGCTGAGCAATGCAGCCGCGGACATGATCTGACCGGATTGACAGTAACCGCATTGCGGCACATCTTCGGCGACCCAGGCCAGTTGCAGCGGATGGTTTTCGCTTGGCGACAAGCCTTCGATGGTGGTGATGCTGTGGCCCGCGACGGCGGCCAGCGGCAACTGGCAGGAACGCACCGCGACACCGTTCAGGTGCACGGTGCAGGCACCGCACAGGCCCATGCCGCAGCCGAATTTGGTGCCGGTGAGTTTCAACTGATCGCGCAACACCCATAACAAGGGCATGGAGGGGGACGCCTCATCCAGCTCGCGTCGTTCGCCGTTAACCGTGAATGCAATCATTGTCAGGCTCCAAAAGAGCGGCCCGTCTTTGTGCGGGCCTGGTCCCCGAATAGTGGGAGCCTTGGCAACACGCGGCCAGCGACGATTTCTGCCAACCGGTGTAAGCAGGACTAACAACATGTACAAGCGATACCCGTCGGTGCAGTCCATGAGTGCGTTTATCCACGCGGCGCGCAGCGGCAGTTTTTCCAGTGCCGCCCGCAAGCTCGATCTGACCCACAGCGCGATCAGCCAGCAGATCCGCGCACTGGAAGATTTCATCGGCCAGCCGCTGTTCGTGCGTGAAGGCGGCGGCAGCAATCTGACTGACGCCGGGCAGCTGTTTGCCAGCGTGTTGTCGGATGGTCTGGCGCAGATTGATCGGGCGTTGTCCTCGGTGAAAAACCGCAGCGTGGCGCAACGCCTGACGCTGGACGTGGACAGCGAACTGGCGCAGAGCTGGCTCAATCCGCGCCTGCCACAACTGCTCGATGGGTTGCCGGATTACGAAGTGACGCTGCTGTCGATGCCGCGCAGTGATCGCAGCACGTTCGAGCGGGTCGATCTGGCGTTGCGTTATGGCTATGGCGATTGGGACGACTGCGAGATGACGCAGATCTGTGGCGATCGGGTGCTGGCGGTGGCGTCGCCGCAGTTGCTGGAACGGTACGGGTTGCAGTTGCCGTTGAGCCCGGCGCAAGTGCTTGAGTTGCCGTTGTTGGGGTATACGCGGCGCTCGTGGATTCCATGGCTGGATGCGGCGGGCATGCCGCCCGTGGAGCCGCCGGCGCGGGTGGTTTTTGATAATGCGGCGAATCTGATTGCAGCGGCCGAGGCCGGTGTTGGTGCTGGGCTGGTGCGTGGATTACTGGCCGCCGATGCGTTGCGCAGCGGGCGGCTGGTGGCGCTGAACGCGGCGCAGATTGCGGCGCATTACAACCTGTATGCGGTGTGGCCGCATGGGCAGGCTGAGCGGGTGGCGCCGGTGGTTGAGGTGATCAGGCAGTTGGCTTTGCATACACAATCTTGACGCTATCGCGAGCAGGCTCACTCCTACAGGGGAATGCATTCCAACTGTAGGAGTGAGCCTGCTCGCGATAGCGCCGGCACAGTCACCAATGAAGCTAAATCCAAAACCATATCGCCCAAGTATCACCACCGCGCCCAATTAATATTGTACGAACCCAACCCCCTCTCCCAATACTCGCCCCCAGCAGCCACCCACCCGGGCCGGATGCAACCAGGCGAGGGAATGCGCGTGTCCAGCGCATAGAAATGGCCGATTGCCCGGGACGTGGATGCCGAGAGCCGCAAGGCTCCCTTCCCCGCTATCAGGAGATCGACTTCAATGATCATCGATATCAGTTGCTATCCCACCGACCTGGTGGACCTCGCCTGGAGGCATGACGGTGACCCGTTCACCGGCGAGCGTCTGCTGGAGATGATGGATGGCCCGTACATGGTCAACGGCAAGCCTCGCCGCATCGACAAAGCCTTCATCCAGCCGCCGCAGGGCAACACGATTTACACCTGGACCGACGGCGAACTCTCGGGCCGCGAATCCATCGACGCGTACATGGCCTACACCCTGAAAATGGTCCAGACCTACCCGGACCGGTTCATCGGCTGCTTCGTCTACAACCCGCGCTGCGGTGTGCAGAACGGCGTCGAAGCGATCGAACGCTACGTCAAGGAGCATGGCTTCGGCATGGTGCAGATGCAGGCCAACATGCACGCCTACCGTCCCGATCGCGCACTCGACTGGGTGCGGCCGTGCTTCGAGAAATGCGCCGAGCTGGGCATCCCGGTCAAGCTGCACACTGGCGACGGGCCGTACAGCATCCCGTCGGAATGGGTGCCGATGATCAAGGAATTCCCCAACGTCAATTTCATCATGGCCCACTTCGGCGTGCAGACCGGCGGTGTCTACGTGTTCGAACCGATGCAATGGGCGATGGAGTTGCCCAACGTCTATTGCGAATCCGGCTGGTGCCTGCAATCGCGGATCGTCGAATTCGCCAAAGTCTTGCCGACGCACAAGATCCTCTTCGGCACCGACACCCCGCCGAACGAACCGGGCATGTGGCTGCGCCTGCTCGAAGTGCTCTGCCACGAACCGCCACAGGGCCTGAACCTCGACGAGGACACCCTCGAAGATTATTTGGGCAACAACACCGCACGGATGATCGGCCTCGAACCGACACCGCCGCCGCGTTCCGTTTCCGAAGCAGAGGCGCAACTCAAGCGCCCCGTCACCACTCAACTGGCCAGGAGCTGAACCGATGATTATCGACACCCATCTGCACCCCACCAATCTGGTCGACGAGGCCTGGCGCCACACCGGCGAACCGTTCACCGGCGAGCGCATGCTCAAGTTGATGGACGGCCCATACATGATCAACGGCAAACCGCGCCGCATCGACATGGGCTTCATTCAGCCGCCACCGGGCAACACCGGTTACCGCGACGGCAACCGCCGGGGCCGCGAAGGCGTACGTGACTACATGTCGTACATCGCCGAACTCTGCGTGAAATACCCGGACCGCTTCATCGGCAACTTCAACTTCAACCCGCGCTGGGGACCGGAAAACGGTGCGGCGGAGCTGGAATTCCACATCAAGGAATACGGCTTCAAGATGCTCAAGCTGCACGCCAACATGCACGGCTATCGTCCGGATCGGGCACTCGACTGGCTGCGGCCGGCGATGAAAGTCTGCGCCAAATACAACATCGTCGTGCTGATCCACACCGGTGACGGCCCCTACACGATTCCGACGATGTTCTACCCGATCATCCGCGAGTTCCCGATGGTCAATTTCATCATCGGCCACTTCGGCATCCAGACCGGCGGCAACTACTCGTTCGAGGCGTTCTGGATGGCCATGGACACGCCGAACGTGTACTGCGAATCGGGCTGGTGCTTCCAGTCGCGGATCGTCGAGTTCGCCAAGGAACTGCCGCGCAACAAGATCGTGTTCGGCACCGATTCGCCACCGAATGAGCCGGGGATGTGGCTGCGCGAACTGGAGGTGTTGTGCTCACCGGCACCGCAGGGGTTGGGCATTGATGAGGATCACCTCGAAGACTACCTGGGCAATAACATCGCCCGGTTGTGCGGGATCGAACCGACACCACCGCCGAAGGATCTGGCGGAGGCGGATATTCGCCTGACCACCACGTACTTGTAGCTACACACAACCCAATGTGGGAATGGAGTTTCCTGTGGTGAGGGGATTTATCCCCGATGGGCTGCGAAGCGGCCCCAAAACCTGCGACCGCGTTGTATCAGGCAGACCGCGTTTATCGGTTTTAGGACTGCTTCGCAGCCCATCGGGGATAAATCCCCTCGCCACAAGGGATCTTCAGCGTTTCAAGTGAGCAACACAGCGACTTTACAGGCACGAAGATGACCCGGCGTTTCGCTCGACCGGCAGGCCAACGGCTGCTTGATCGAACGCTGCTCTCACCCCTGCGTGCCTGCTTTTTACGAGGTGACATCATGACCCGTTCGACGCTCGGCGATTCCCAGGACTTTCACGACTTCATCGACGCCTATCGCCGTGAGTTTCCGGACGATGTGCTGACCATCACCCAGACACTTTCCGCCGATCAGGACGTCACCGCCCTGGTCGATGCCCTCGCCGCTCAGGGCCGCGATCCGTTGTTGATCTGCGAAAACGTCGGCAACCTCGGCGTGCCGGTGGCGACCAACCTGTTTGCCTCCCGCACTCGCATCGCCCGACTGTTCGGCGTCACCCCGGCGCAACTGCACGAAACCTTCCAGACCCGCGCCAATCAGCCGATCCCGCCGCGTTATGTGGACACCGGCCCGATCCTCGACGAAGTCTTCGAAGGCGAAGCGCTGGACCTCGCGCTGCTGCCGATGCTCAAGCATTTCGACAGTGATCGCGGCCCGTACATCACTAACGCGATCATCATTGCCGAGGACCCGCTCACCGGCATCGCCAACATGAGCTATCACCGCTCGATGCGCCATGCCCGTCAGGCCCTCGCCACCAGCCTGCACTCACGCGGCCACCTGTGGCGGATGCTGCAGACCGCCCGCGAACGCGGCGAAGAACTGCGCGTGGCGATGGTGGTGGGTGCGCACCCATTGTTTATGCTCGCGGCGGCTGCGCGTTTGCCTTATGGCGCCGATGAACGTGCCGTGGCTGGCGGACTGTTCGGCGCGCCGCTGGAACTGGTGAAAACCCCACGCTACGGCATCGGTGTCCCGGCCTACGCCGAGTTTGTTCTGGAAGGCGCCATCGATCCGGCGGCCTACGCCGAGGAAGGTCCGTTTGGTGAATTCAGCGGCTACTCCTCGGATCGTTCGACCAACAACGTGCTGCGCGTCGACACCCTGTTAAAACGCAAAGATGCCTGGCTGGTCGACGTGATGGGCGGCCGCTACGCCGAACACCTGACACTCGCCCGCCTGCCCCGTGAGGCGGAAATGAGCGAGAAGCTCAAGGCGCGTTTCCCCGCCGTCACCGCCGTGCATTACCCGAACTCCGGTACGCATTTTCATTGCTACGTGGCGCTGGATCAGAGCCGCGACGGCGAGGCGCGACAGATCATGCTGGCGCTGCTCGGCTGGGATCCGTATCTGAAAACCGTGATCGCGGTGGACAGCGATATCGACATCAGCGATGACAGCCAGGTGCTGTGGGCACTGGCTACGCATTTCCAGCCGCATATGGATATTTTCACCATTGATGGATTGCCGGGCAGTCCGCTTGATCCTTCGTCCTCGGTCAATGGCACCACCTCACGCATGGGCCTCGACGCCACACGCGGTTCGGGTTTTGACGGGATCAAGGCGCAGCTCAATCAGGAAGTACTGGAGCGAGCGCGGGTTTTGCTCAAAGGTCTGGAATCGTGAACCGGCAGCGGATGGTCGTCGGCATCAGCGGCGCGTCCGGCTTCATTTACGGCGTGCGCCTGCTGCAATTGCTCAATGAGCTGAACATCGAAAGCCACCTGATCATCAGTCGCGCCGCGCTGCTGACCATGGCCCACGAAACCGACTACAGACTGACCGACGTCACCGCGCTGGCCAGCCATTACCACCGCGCCGATGACGTCGCCGCCGGGATTGCCAGCGGTTCGTTTCGCTGCCTCGGGATGGTGGTTGCGCCGTGTTCGATGCGCACCCTGGCGGAGATTGCCACGGGCACTTCGTCAGGGCTGATCGGACGCGCCGCTGACGTCACTCTCAAAGAACGCCGCACGCTGGTGCTGATGGCTCGCGAGACGCCACTGACCCTCGCCCACCTGCGCAACATGACCGCCGTCACCGAAATGGGCGGCATCATCGCCCCGCCGGTGCCGGCCTTCTACGCTCGCCCGGAAAATCTTGCGCAAATGGTCGACCACAGCCTCGGACGCGTGCTCGACCTGTTCGGCCTAGATGCCGGCGTCGCCATGCGCTGGCGAGAACACCCAGAACCCACTGAGGGAATAAATGCCTGTGGCGAGGGGATTCATCCCCGATCGAGTGCGCAGCAGTCGCAAATGCAGCAAACCCATTCGACCTGAAACACCGCAATCGCAGGTTTTGGGGCCGCTTCGCGCCCCATCGGGGATAAATCCCCTCGCCACACCGAATCCACTGAATCAGCTCATTCATCGTGCACCGGTAAATCATCAAGGAGCCTCACCATGAACACGCCATTCAACGCCCCCACCCCGAACACCAAAATCCCGGTAACCATCCTCACCGGCTTCTTCGGTGCCGGCAAAACCACCCTGCTCAACTACATACTCAAAGAAAACCACGGCCGCAAAATCGCCGTGATCGAAAACGAATTCGGCGAGGTCGGCATCGACGGGGACCTGGTGCTCAGTTCCGAAACCGAAGAAATCTACGAGATGGTCAATGGCTGCGTGTGCTGCACCGCCGAGGTTCGCGAAGACCTGGTGCGCATCGTCCGCGAACTGGTGGCACGCCCGGTGCGCCTCGATCACATCCTCATCGAAACCAGCGGCCTGGCCGATCCGTACCCGGTGGCGCAGAGCTTTTTCATCAATGACCCGATTGCCGAGGAAGTCGAACTCGACGCCATCGTGACCATGGTCGACGCCAAGCACATCGCCCAGCATCTGGAAGATCTGCAACTCGACGGCGTCGACAATCAGGCGGTGGATCAGATTGTCTGCGCCGACCGCATCGTTATCAACAAGGTCGATCTGGTCAGCCCTGAAGAAGTGGAAACCCTGCGCGGCAAGATCCGTGGTTTGAATGCCACGGCGGAGCTGGTGACCTCGACCCATGCGCAAATCGACCTGAGCAAGATCCTCGGCATCGGCGCGTTCGAGTGCACGCAAAAGCTCATGGAAATCGGCGCGGAACAGCACGATCACGACGGCCATGACCATCACGTTGACGAGCCTGATCACGAACACGATCCCAGCGTGTCCTCGGTGGGCATCGCCGTGGACGAAGCGGTCAACCTGATGGCGTTCCACCGCTGGATCAGCGAGCTGCGCTCATCCCAGGCCGACAACCTCTATCGCATGAAAGGCGTGCTGGCGGTGGCCAACGAAGACCAACGCTATGTGCTGCAAGGCGTGCACAGCCTGGTGGAGTTCCGCGCCTCGACCGCGTGGGGCAGCGAGCCGCGCTCAAGCAAGATCGTGTTCATCGGCCGCGACCTGGACCGCGCGGCCCTGAACCAGGGCTTCGCCGCCTGCCTGGCAGGCTGAACAAGGCATCGGAGCCGGTGGATGGCGGTTCCGGGCACGAATGACTGATGCCACAACGATCCAGCAACTGTGGTGTGAACTCTGTGGCGAGGGGATTTATCCCCGATCGGCTGCGAAGCAGTCGCAAACCCTGTGAATACGGTGTGGTCGAGATACCGCGGTCTCAGGTTTTGGGGGTGCTTCGCGCCCCATCGGGGATAAATCCCCTCACCACAAAGCCAGCTCCCACAGGGATCTTTGGTGTTCCCAAGTCCGAGGCATCAGACGAATACCCCTCTCAACCGCATAAAAACAGCCAGAGGTGTTTCCCCATGTCGTCAGCCACTCCCTCCTCCGCCGTTCACCCCGTCGACCGGATTCTGCCGGTGCGACAGATGCTCACCCTCGGCCTGCAACACATGGCCGTCTCATACATCGGCGCCATCGCCGTGCCGTTGATTGTCGCCAGTGCCTTGAAAATGTCCCACGCCGACACCGTGGTGCTGATCAGTACCACGTTGTTCTGCTCCGGCATTGCCACCCTCCTGCAAACCGTCGGCTTCTGGAAGTTCGGTGTACGCCTGCCGATTCTGCAAGGCGTGGCGTTCAGCAGTGTCGGCCCGGTGATCGCCATCGGCAGCAACCCCGATGTCGGTTTCGCCGGGGTCTGCGGGGCGGTGATCGGCGCGGGCATCTTTACCATGTTGATGGCGCCGTTCGTGGGCCGATTGCGGCGATTCTTCCCGCCCGTGGTGACCGGTTGCATCGTCACCGTGATCGGTCTGCAACTGTTCCCGATTGCCTATGAGTGGGTCGGTGGCGGTCGCAACGCCAGCAACTTCGGTGCGCCGGCGTTCCTCGGCGTGGCGGTGGTGGTGTTGCTGACCATTCTGCTGGTCAACCGCTATGGCAGCCCTTTGCTGCGCAACATGGCGGTGCTGATCGGCATGCTGATCGGCGCCGGTCTCGCCTACAGCCTGGGCATGGGCAACTTTCACAGCGTCGAAGAAGCGCCATGGCTGACCGTGCCCTACCCGTTCTATTTTGGCGTGCCGACCTTCAGCCTGATCCCCATCGCGACCATGGTGGTGGTGATGATCGTGCAGATGGTCGAGTCGATGGGGTTGTTCGTGGCCATCGGCGACATCGTCGAAAAACCGGTGGAAGACAAACAGGTGATCAACGGCCTGCGCGCCAACGGACTGGCCAGCACCATCGCCGGAATGTTCGCTGCGTTCCCGTTTATTGCCTTCATGGAAAACGTCGGCCTGGTGATCCTCACCGGCGTGCGCAGTCGCTGGGTGGTCGCGGTCAGCGGCTTGCTGATGTGCTCGATTGCGCTGGTGCCGAAGGCCGGGGCGATCATCGCCTCGATGCCGACTGCCGCGCTGGGCGGCGCCGGGATCGCCATGTTCGGCGTGGTCGCGGCGGCAGGGATTCAGACCCTTGCCAAGGTCGATTACGAGCGCAATCGCTACAACGTGCTGATCGTCGGTTTCACCATCGCCGCCGCGCTGGTGCCGGTGCTCGCGCCGACCCTGTTCAAACAATTACCCGAGTGGTCGCAGCCGTTCCTGCACAGCAGCGTGGTCATCGCCTGCCTGGTGTCGGTGCTGCTCAACGCCGCGCTGAATGGCGTCAGCGTGCCCGAAACCACCGCCAGCAAATCTGCCTCGCACATCCTTTAGTTTGGAGCTGCCCATGACTCAACTTCAGAACATCCTGATCAAGAATCCAGTCGCAGTGATGACCGGCCTGCGCGGTCCGCGCGCCCGGGCCGGTGCCGTGGACATCCGCGTGGTCAACGGGCGTATCGCCGAAATGGCCGCCGACCTTGCGGCGCAACCCGGCGAGCGGGTGATCGATGCGCGCCATTGCGTGGTTTACCCGGGCTGGATCAACACCCACCATCACCTGTTCCAGAACCTGCTCAAAGCCGTGCCCGAAGGTCTCAATCAGGACCTGCAGGGTTGGCTGGCGAGCGTGCCCTACCCACGTCTTAATCGCTTCACGCCACAACTGGCGCGGATCGCCGCGCGGTTGGGCATGGTCGAACTGCTGCTGTCCGGCGTGACTACTTGCGCCGATCACCACTACCTCTACCACGCCCACGGCAGCACCGAGACCGGCGATTTGCTGTTCGATCTGGCTGATGAATTCGGCCTGCGTTTCGTGCTCTGTCGGGGTGGTGCGCTGGAGTCAGCGAGCGCACATCCGGGCTTCTCGAAAACCGCGCTGCAACCGGAAAGTCTCGAGCAGATGGTCGGCGACATCGAACGGCTGAAATCGCGGTATCACCAGGACACCCCGGATGCGCTGCGCCGCGTGGTGGTCGCCCCAACCACGCCAACCTTCTCGCTGCCGCCCACCCTGCTGCGCGAACTGGCGCACACCGCGCGCGGCCTCGGCTTGCGTTTGCACACGCACTTGTCCGAGACGCAGAACTACGTGAACTTCTGCCGGGAAAAGTACAACTGCCTGCCGGTGGAGTTTGTCGCCGAACACGAATGGCTCGGCCCCGACGTCTGGTTTGCTCACGCCGTGCACCTGCAACCGAGTGAAATCCGCATGCTTGCCCAGACTGGCACCGGCATCGCCCACTGCCCGGTGAGCAACGCACGACTGGGCAGCGGCGTCGCGCCCGTGCCGCAAATGTACGAGGCCGGCGTGCCGATCTCCCTGGGCGTCGACGGCGTGGCCTCCAACGAGTCCGGGAGCATGGTCGGCGAAGCCAACACCGCGTGGCTGATCCACCGCGCCGAACAAGGCGCCTCGGCGACTACCGCGGAAGACGTCATCCACTGGGGCACAGCGGGCGGCGCGCAGGTGTTGGGACTCGGCGCCGTCGGCACGCTGGAGGTTGGCCAGGCGGCCGATCTGGTGATCTACAGCCTCGACCATCCAAGGTTCTACGGTTTCCACGACAGCGCCGTCGCCCCGGTGGTGGCGGGCGAACCGATCACGGTGAAATACAGTTTGGTCGGCGGTCGAGTCGTCGTCGATAACGGCATGATTCCGGGCCTGGACATCGAACGCATGCGCGCCGAAGCGTGGGAAGGCGTGCAGGAGTTGATGGACATCGACGACTGACCCAAACCCACCAAAAAACCCCTGTAGGAGTGAGCCTGCTCGCGATAGTGGTCTTTCATTCACATCAGCTCTGCCTGATACACCGCTATCGCGAGCAGGCTCACTCCTACAGGGGATTGCGGTGCATTCGCATACCGACAGTTTGTCGTCTAAGGTTTACAGCTCATCGGATTGAGCCCCTGCCCGCAACACCGGGCTCTTGATCAAGGAGAGACTGATGACGTCCCGCCGCAACATCGAACAGACCTACCGCACCTGGTCCAGCCCGATCCTGCTGGAACTGAAAAAACGTGAACACCAAATGGCGCCGATCGAGCGTCAGGCGCTTGAAAATGTCCTGGTGGAAAGAAGGTTGCTGGACCTCGGCAACCCGGATGGCGTTGAACGTCGTCGCAACAGCGGTGGCTGACACTGCGCTTTCGCGAGCAGGCTCGCTCCCACAGGGTTTTGGGTAACTCACAAAGCTCGTGTTCACCCGCAATCACTGTGGCAGCGAGCCTGCTCGTGAAGAGGCCAGTGCCGTCACCCTCACGACTTGGGCCGACGCACCGCCCTCACACGCCCACTGTCGCCGCCACCGCAATAGAAGCGATCCGCACCGTCCGCCTCCAGCCCGGAAACACCTTGTCCCACTGGCATTGTCAGCGCTTCGAGGACTTCGCCGTCCTGCGGATCGATCCGCCGCAATTCACTTTCATCCGCCTCCCAGGTGCCATGCCACAACGCGCCATCCACCCAGGTCACGCCGGTGACGAAGCGGTTTGACTCCAGCGTGCGCAGGATCTTGCCGGTGTCCGGATCGATCTGATGAATCTTGCGCTCGCGATACTGACCGACCCATAACGAGCCATCCGCCCAAGCCATGCCTGAGTCGCCGCCATCGCCCGGCGCCGGGATGGTGTGGAGGACGCGCCCCGTGGCTGGGTCGATTTTGTGGATGCGGCGGTCGGCAATCTGGTACAGGTGCTGGCCGTCGAAAGCGGTGCCGCCGTCGGCGTTGACCTTGATCGTGCGCACGGTTTCGCCACTGGCCGGGTCCAGTGCATTGAGCTGGCCGTCGCTGGCGAACCAGACCTGCCGGCCATCGAACGTCACGCCGTGAATGCCTTTGATGTCATCAAACGGGCCGTACTCGCGAAGGATTTCTGCGTTTGCATGTTTCATGTGGGCTTCCTCGTGGATGTGTGAGTCCAGCCTAGCCATTGCCCAGCGACACCGGGAGTAACAAGATCGTCGCGAAACCCGGCATTGGTGGAGTCAGCCAGCGCCGCGCCCGACCGACACCGAACGCCTGCACCTTGTCCGCCCGCGCCAGAGCCTCCAACGCCCGCTGTACCTGACGCTGACTGTTGCCCAAGGCCAGCGCCAACGCCGAACTCGACCAGGCCTCGCCATCCGCAAGCAAGGCCAGCAACGCCGCGTATTTGTCCTCGACCGGCAGTGTCAGCAACGCGACATCCTCGGCCACCAGCGCAAAGCCCCTTGGCGTCGCGTTGATGTTCGCCAGCGGTGCGAGCGTCGCACGCAACCGGCCAATTTCGACGCGCAAGCGGGCACGGTGTGATTCATCCGTGAGGGGCAAACGAAAGGCTTGGGCGAACAGCGTTTCGCGCGCCACATCGCCCGGCCAGGCCAGCGCGAGTAAACGTGCGAGATTGAAAAGCACCGGCCGTGTGGTCAGCGCCACCGTTATGCCGGCACCGCGCACGCTATAGCGGCAGGCATCGACGATCAGTGTCGACGACGTGAACAAGGCTTCAACCTGCGCCAGATTCACCGCTTGCGCCTCACCGGCAACGATCAACCGCGCTGCCGGCGCGGCAAGCATGTGTCTGGCGTGATCGACCTCGGCGCTCAGTGCAGCGATCCCGGCCTGTTGCGCCGCAGCCTGCGCCCGAGCCAGCGCCGCACCGGCCTTATGCGCCTGAACCCGACGCACGGCGATCCCGGCAGCGATCAATTCATGTGCGGTACGCAGCGCGGGCGGCAACGGCGCCGGGTCAGTCTCACCCAGCAATGTTTCGGCCGCATCCAGTTCGCCGATCAACAGCAACCGGCGAATCTGCAAATAGCGCGCGTGCGCCGCATTCACGCCGTCACCGTGCGCCTGCAACACCCGCCGCGCCGCCTCCAGTGCCTTCACCGGCCAGCCCAGATCCCGCGCCGCCAGTGCCACTTCGGCCTCGGCGACCACACAACGTGCTCGCGACAACGGCTCATTGCTGCCGAACGCCTTCACCGCCCGTTGCAACAGCGCTTTGGCGCGACGCAGATCACCGAGCTGAGCCATGGCAATTGCGCGCAACGCCAACGCCGGCGGGTCTTCACGCAGGGCGACGTAGTTCAACGCGCCCAGCGGATCGCCGGCGGACAGCGCTCTGCCAGCGGCATTGATCAGCGAATCCATGGACCATTATTCCCCGACGACTGAATCGTCAGCTGAGTCTAATACCTGGAATGACGGTCGACGTCGCAACACATTTGATGGGGAGGCGGAAAACCTACAAAGGCGAGCGCTGCGCTGACTCTCAGGCCAGCAACCCGACGCTCTTGAGCAAATCGTGCAAACCCTTCGGCACCAATGGCGCCTGCTCGCTGAAACTTGAACTGTCATGCCAGCGCGCAGTAAAGGCAGCACCGTCGCTTTCATGTCCAATCATTTGCGCATGCGTGTACACGCTGGAGTCGGCAAACGTCGCGTCGTAGACCTGGACGATCTCGTGCCCGGGTTTGCCGTTATAGATGAACAGGCTTTCGAGTGTGCCGAGCAGGCGCAAATCCGTCATGGACAGGCCCAACTCCTCTTGCACTTCGCGCACGATTGCTTCGGCGCTGGTCTCGCCGAATTCGATACCGCCACCGAGTGGACGAAAGCAGGTTTGCTGGCTGACCGGGTCACGAAATTCGTTGACCAGAATTTTGCTGTGATGATGAAAAACGCAAAGTGCGAGGGCGCGGATCCGTTGTTCGGCCATGGGTGAAGTCCGTTTCGAGGTGTGAAAGCGCGGCATTTAAACACGATTCGCACCGCACACCCCGGACATCATCTTGTGGCCATATCTCAGACCGGAGAAATTGTCGCGAGCAAGCCAATCAGAATGGTCAGTGCCAGAAAGCCACCCAGGAAAATCGCCATTTTGTTCATGTTGCTCTCCTCATGCTTAGCTTGCGGTGCACTGGACACTTCGGAATGAAGGATTGTCGTGAGTGACCGAACTGCCGGGGGCATTTTGATCCTGCATCTGAACCGATGACAGAGGCAGATTGAAACGAAAAAAGCGTATCAGATGAAATCTGATCTGTAGGAGCTGCGGCACGCTGCGATCTTTTGATCCTGGTTCTCAGAAGCAAAGTCAAAAGATCGCAGCGTGCCGCAGCTCCTACAGGGAGGGGCAATAAGGTGATATCAGGGAGCGACATTAAGGTTGCCCTGACAGCGCTTTGATCTAGAGTCGAAGAACAACAAAAATCCAGAGGTGCAAATGACTGATCTGAACCTGCAGCCCAACGTCGCCGAATCCCTGAAACGCTGGCACGAAATGATCCGTACCGGCGACTTGAACGCCCTGCCCGCGCTGCTGGATGCCAACGCCGTGTTCCGTTCGCCAATGGCACACACGCCGTACCCTGGCGCCCCGGTGGTTTCGATGATTCTCAACACGGTGTTCGGGGTGTTTGAAGATTTCAAATATCACCGTGAACTGGCGACTGCCGATGGCTTGAATGTGATTCTGGAGTTCAGTGCCAAGGTGGGTTCGAAGGAGCTCAAAGGCATCGACATGATTCGTTTCGACGAGAGCGGCAAGATTGTCGAATTCGAAGTGATGGTGCGTCCCCTCAGCGGACTGCAAGCCCTGGGCGAAGAGATGGGCCGGCGCCTCGGTGCCTATCTGGCGAAAACAAAAGCCTGACCCTCCCCCAATCTCGTGTAGGAGCTGCCGCAGGCTGCGATCTTTTGATCTTATAAAAACAAGATCAAAAGATCGCAGCCTGCGGCAGCTCCTACAGGGGTGGGGCCACAAAAAAGCCCACTGACCGTCGCCGGTTCAGTGGGCTTTGTGCGTCAGGCGTCTAGTTACAGCGCCATGTCACGTGCAGCGTTTTCCTTCGGAGCTTCTGCTTTTTCAGCAGCAGGTGCAGTCGGAGCAGCCGCCTGACCGATCACTGGAGGTGTCGGCAGTTCGAGGATCTTGGCGGTGTAAGCCCACTCTGCAGCCACTTTGGCTGGATCGCTGTTCAGCTGAGTGCCGTAGCTTGGAACGATCTGGTGCAGCTTGGCTTGCCATTCCGGGGTAGCGACTTTGTCTTTGAAGACTTTCTGCAGCACGCTCAGCATGATCGGAGCAGCGGTCGACGCGCCTGGCGATGCGCCCAGCAGGCCGGCGATGGAGCCGTCTTGTGCAGCAACGATTTCGGTGCCCAGTTTCAGCACGCCGCCAGCGGCTTCATCACGCTTGATGATTTGCACGCGTTGGCCGGCTTGCCACAGGCGCCAGTCTTCGGCTTTGGCGTTCGGGAAGTATTCCTTCAGCGCGTTCATGCGGTCGTCATCCGACAGCATCAGTTGGCCAGCCAGGTACTCGACCAGCGGGTATTCCTTAATGCCGACCTTGGTCATAGGCCAGATGTTGTGGGTGGTGGTGCTGGTCAGCAGGTCCAGGTACGAGCCTTCTTTGAGGAACTTGGTGCTGAAGGTCGCGAATGGGCCAAACAGGATAACGCGCTTGCCGTCCAGAACACGGGTGTCCAGGTGCGGAACCGACATCGGCGGTGCGCCAACCGACGCTTTACCGTAGGCCTTGGCCAGGTGCTGCTCGGCGATGGCCGGGTTATCGGTCACCAGGAACGAGCCGCCTACCGGGAAGCCAGCGTATTCCTTGGCTTCAGGAATGCCCGACTTTTGCAGCAGATGCAGTGCACCGCCACCCGCGCCGATGAACACGAACTTGGCGTCGGTTTCGGTTTTGGTGCCGTCTTTCAGGTTTTTGTAGCTGACGCGCCAGGTGCCGTCTTCGTTCTTGGTGATGTCCTGCACTTCGCTGGACAGTTTCAAGTCGAAATTAGGCTTGGTCTGCAGGTAACCGGCGAACTGGCGGGTGATTTCGCCGAAGTTCATGTCGGTACCCAGCGGGCTCCAGGTGGCCGCGATTTTCTGGTTCGGGTCACGCCCTTCCATCATCAGCGGGACCCACTTCTTGATCACAGCCGGGTCTTCGGAGTACTGCATGCCGGCGAACAGCGGGCTCGCTTGCAGGGCTTCGTAGCGCTTTTTCAGGAACTTGATGTTGTCATCGCCCCACACGAAGCTCATGTGCGGAGTGGTGTTGATGAACGAGCGAGGGTTCTTCAGAACACCTTGCTGAACCTGCCAGGCCCAGAATTGACGGGAGACCTGGAACGCTTCGTTGATCTCGACAGCTTTCGGGATCGTGACGTTGCCTTTGTCGTCTTCCGGGGTGTAGTTCAGCTCGGCCAGTGCCGAGTGACCGGTACCGGCGTTGTTCCAGCCGTTGGAGCTTTCGAGGGCGACGCCGTCGAGGCGCTCGACCATTTCCATCGACCAGCTTGGCTCCAGCTCATTGATCCACACACCCAGGGTGGTGCTCATGATGCCGCCGCCGATCAGCAGGACGTCGACTTTCTTTGCTTCGTCAGCATTGGCGGACGACATCCCCATCGCCAAAGCCAGACCCAGCAAGGCTGTGTTCACTTTTTTAAACATCTGTTGCACCTATGATAAAACGCCTTCCGCCCGCCGCTGTTGTGCGTGTGTGGCCCCTCTGTTGCGACGCTCAGGCTAGCGTCGCGGGTTCCGGCACACTTCAATTTTGACGGGTGGGCACACAAGGCCGACGTACCGCATCGACCTCAGTTAATGTCCCTTCTGAACTGACTTCTTATCATTATTGGCTTCAGCTACTTGAGCGACAGGGATTCCGTCGGCCCGCCGAAAAGGCAAGCAAACTGAATAAGGTCAAACCAAGTTGGCGCGAAGAATATCACGTCAGGGCAAACCCGCGCGTCTGTTCCCGACTTGAGAGTCTTTTTCCGCTCAGGGACTTATCGGCCGCCAAGCGCCGAACATGATCCTGAGGCAGATTCTTGCCGAGACCTCTGTGCCGTTACCGAACGAAGTGGCGCCGTTGTGTAATCCAGGATGAATCTGCTAGGTTGTACGATGACTGATGATTTCATGCTTTTGGATTGGTCAGTCATCCATCCAATAACAACAAAGGAAATACCCATGACCCAGACCCGACTTCTGATCGGTTTTCTCTGCGCCTTCAGCGGCTACGCCATGGCCGCCCCCGCTCCTACACAAAACGATGTTGCCCAGGCAGTCGATCATCTGACTCAGGCGATGTTGCACAAGGACATTCCCGAACTGAATGCCCTGACCGCCGACAACCTCACCTACGGCCACTCCAGCGGCAAGATTCAGAACAAGAAAGAGTTCATCGCCGATATCGAAACGGGCAAGAGCGCGTTCAAGACGCTGGAAATGCAGAACCAGAGCATCACCTTGTCCGGCGATACTGCACTGGTGCGCCATCACTTCTCAGCACAGGCGTTGAAAGGGACCGAAGTGGTGCCGACGGAGATCGAGAACTTTCAGATCTGGCAGAAACAGGACGGGAAGTGGTTACTGGTGGGGCGGCAGGCGTTCAAGTTCTGACGGGGTAAAACTCATCTTTTATATGTTGTGAACGTATTGTGTTTACACCACAGCCCATGTGGGAGCTGGCTTTTCAGCGATAGCGGTGTGTCAGTCAACATCAATATTGAATGTACCGACCTCATCGCTGGCAAGCCACACACACTGGGCTGTGGTGTTCGCAGCAACACTCACAACCGAAACCGATCCACCGATTGCGCCAACTGCCCCGCCAGACTCGACAACTCATCTGTCGTATTCGCCGTCTGGCCGATTACCCGGCTATTGCCCTCGGACATCCCGGCAATCATTTCCACCTGATGGGCGATCTCGTTGCTGGCATGGCTCTGCTCGCCGATGGTGCGGGTAATGTCATTGACCAGTTGTGTAGTGCTCAACGTCGCGTCGAGGATCTCGCGAATCGCCCGTTCGACGTCAGCCGTTACCGCCATGCCCTTGTCGACCTGCGCCACGCCCGCCTCCATGCTGCTTACCGCCTCGCGAGTGCTGTACTGAATGCGCGCGACCATCGCGGCGATTTCCTGAGTGGACGCACTGGTTCGCGCAGCCAGGCTGCGCACTTCGTCCGCCACCACCGCAAAGCCCCGACCCTGCTCACCGGCTCGAGCGGCCTCGATGGCGGCGTTGAGCGCCAACAGGTTGGTCTGGTCGGCAATGCTTTTGATCACCTGAATGATGTTGAAGATCGCTTCGGATTCCTGGTCCAGCGTGCGGATCACCTGCGCCGACTGTTGTGCCGAGCGCGCGATATCGTCCATATCGCTGACCACTTGATGGATCACCTGCCCGCCATTCTTCGCCAATGACTCGGCCTGATTGGCCATGCCCAAGGCGCGCTCGGCGTGGCGGGTGATTTCCTCGATGCTCGCAGTCATCTGGCTCGCGGCTGCGGCCATGGTCCCGGCGGCGACGCTTTGCTGCTGGCTGCTGTCGGCGACCTGATGGCAGCCGTGGCTCAACTGTTCGCTCATGCCGCTGACGCCGTGGGCGTTACGGCGCACTACGTCGATCATGTCGCGCAAGTCCCGCTGCATGGTCGCCAGGGTCCGAATCAGGCTGCTGGCCTCGTCCTTGCCGGACGGCTCGGCGATAGGCTCGCTGAGGTTGCCGTGGGCGATGCTTTCGGCGATTCGACTGGCCGTTTTCAACGGGCCGAGGATGCTCAGCATCACCCAGCGCCCCTGCGCCAGTAGCAACAGCAGACTGGCGATCAACACCACAGCGAGGGCGAGATTGGCATTGTGGATTGCCGTTTCGGTGCCTTCGCTGGTCTGCCGGGTATTGGTTTCGATCAGCTCGCTTAGCGCCGCCATCTGCGTTTCGAGCTGACTGAACGCGGTGTTGAACGTAGCGAGTTCCTGCTGCGCCGCCTCCGGGTTGTCGAGTGCCAGCCCGACAATCCGCTCACCGGCATTGATGTACGTGTCGAGGCTCGGCTTGATCTGCTCCAGCGCCGTGCGCAGGGTCGGGTTGATGGGCAGCTTGAGGTTGTCGTCGAGGACCTCGCGGAAATGCCCGGCGTGCTCGTTGATCGAATCGCGCACTTCGGCCGCCGTCCCGGTACTTTTGCCCAACCCCACCAGCATCGCCGAGTAGACATCGGCGCGCAGGGCATCGTGCATCATGTCGGCTTCCATGTGGTTGCGCAGCGCGCTCATGCTGACCGCGTTGTCGTTGACCGCTGAGGCCATGTGCGCATTGCCGATGTAACTGACCACCGCCATGATCAGCGCTGTCAGCAGGCCGGTAACAATCAGCAACACTAAACGCAGTTTGATCGACACCTTGAAAATCCTCCCCGGGCTCGCAGTTAAACCTGTCAGACCTTGAGTTAAGCCTATTTGCGCCGATCTGCCGCGCCAGAGCGTGTCAGCGAATGTCCACGCAGGGAGACAGCGCCGGCAAAACTTTCGGATTGTGCGACGAGTCTCACTTTGCAACACCGCGGATCGCGCCTTCATCGCCTGTTAATGGGCAAAGGTTATTGAGTCGGTCCTTCTGAAAACTCCTGCAGCACAAGGAAACGCTTATGAAACGCGCACTCTGGTTGGGACTACTCGGCACCTTCGCTATCGGCACCGCTCAGGCGGCAAGCGAAAAAGTCGCCATCAATCTGGTCAGCGCCGAGGGTGCACCGCAGGCGATTGGTGCGGTGACCATCACTGAGACACCGTATGGCCTGCTGTTTACCCCCGAGCTGAAATCCCTGCCGGCCGGCGTGCATGGTTTTCATGTCCATGAAAACGGCAGTTGCGAGCCCGGTATGAAGGACGGCGTCAAAGGCGCGGCACTCGCGGCCGGTGGCCATTTCGATCCGCAGAAAACCGGCAAGCACCTCGGTCCCTACGCTGATGGCCATCTGGGCGATTTGCCGGCGGTTTACGTGACGGCTGACGGCGTCGCCAACTATCCGGTGCTGGCGCCGCGCCTGAAGAAAATTTCCGAGATCAAGGGGCATGCACTGATGATCCATGCCGGCGGCGATAACCATGCCGACATGCCCAAACCCCTCGGCGGTGGCGGCGAGCGCATGGCCTGCGGCGTGATCTGACCGTCCCGCAGCTAACCGGGCAGCCCGCAACGGTGCTGCCCGCGTCTCTCTTAAAACTCCCACGGAACTCCCGCCCCGCGCGCACCTCTCACATTATGTAGTACTTCCCTTTTGCTTCGCGCTTGTGGAGGAATACCGTCATGCGCAAGTTAGTGCTCGTTTCTTCTTTACTCTTATGCCTGCCCGTCGGTTCGGCGCTGGCCCGCGTCGATGCGGGTGATGTCGCCACCTCGGCGGGTGTCTCCGCGTCGCTGTACTCGACCTTCAAGGATCACAAAATGGTGATTCCGGCCCGTGACGACTTGTCTGCATTCGTCGCCAGTGGCGGGGCCATTCGTGGGGTTTATCTTGAGTCGGTGCTGCAACAGGTTCGCCAGGAAAACCCTGGCATCAACGCCAGCGATGAAGACCTCGCCAACGCAATTCTGGTGCATTACGAAGGTCTGAATCAGTAGCTGTCAGAGGCGCAGCGGCCGATGGACGGCTGCTGACGGCACATAGGCAAAAATGTCCGACGGCCTCTATGATGGAGGCCATGACGACTTCTGCGCCATTGCGCTCACCCTGCCCGCCCGGCGCCTGCAATTGCGGGCGCGATCCGCTGCTGGAGAATCCCGGCGCGGATCTGCGCATCCTGCGTCTGACGCGCGAGGAAGAAAAACGCCTGCTCGCACGCCTGGAGATGCTCAAGGATCTGGCCGACCTCAAGCACCTGCAACAACGGATGTTTGAACAACTGGGCATTCGCGTCGATATCGCTCCCGGTTTCAATGAAGTGCGCACGATGCGCGGCATTGCCATTCAGATCGAAGAGTTGCCGGGGCTGTGCCGCAAGACGCGTCAGGCGATTCCCGCAGCGATTCGCCGGGGCCTGGAAAACCACCCGGAAATCGCTTTCGAACTGCTCAACGCCCACGACTTGCTGCGCGATACCTGATCACTTTTTCATGCCGACCCGTTTGCGCATTTCAGCGGTAATGCTCTGGCGGGTTTTCTTCATGTCCGCCCATGGCTCGTCACCGACTTCCGCCAGCCGCTCATGCACGTTATGGATGTTCCACTGATTGCCGCCCTTGATCTCGGCCACTTCTTCCCGGAACAACGGCACCGACACCGGCAAACCTTCACGGGTGCGTGCGGCATACGCGCAAATGGTCGTCGCGCCGAGGCCATTGCGCAGATAGTCGATGAAGATTCGCCCGACGCGGTTTTTCGGCCCCGACACCGCCGAAAATCGATCCGGCAGCAGTTTGGCCATATGACTGACAATCGCATGGCTGAAGTCCTTGACCTCATCCCAGCCGAGCTTGCGGGTCAACGGCACCACCAAGTGAATGCCCTTACCGCCACTGGTTTTGAGAAACGCCTTGAGCCCCAGTTCATCCAGCACCGTGAGGGTCAGCGCAGTGGCTTCGACCATGCTTTTCCATGGCAGCGCCGGATCCGGGTCGAGGTCGAGGACGAAGCGATCAGGCTTGTCGAGGTCAACCGTGGTGGCGTTCCAGGTGTGCAGTTCGACGGTGCTCATCTGTACCGCGCCGATCAGCGCTTCGGCGTTGTTGATCAGCATCACCGGTTGCCCGGTGACGTCTTTGTCCAGCGTGGTGATGCCGGGAATGGCCAGACGTTCGGCGTTCTTCTGGAAGAACAGTTCGCCGGCGATGCCGTCCGGCGCCCGCACCAACGCGACCGGGCGCTCCTTGAGTTGCGGCAGGATCCACTCGGCAACGCTGGCGTAGTATTCGGCCAGTTGCATTTTGGTCGTGCCGCTGACGGCGTCGATCACCCGATCGGGGTGAGTGATGCGCACTTTGCCGTTGGCCAGGCCGAGTTGCGATGGTGCGGTGTCCGCCGATTTTGACTGACTCGCAGCAGCTTTTTTCGGCGCTTTCTTCGCGGCGGTTTTGGTCTTTGAAGTCTTCACGGGTTTCGCTCGCTCCTCAGTGATGTCCTTGGCCGGTTTGTCATCGCGCAAACCATGGAACACCGCATGACGCACCGAGCCGTCCTTGGTCATTTCGGCGAACGCCACTTCTGCCAGCAGTTTCGGTTTGAGCCAATGCACGCCTTTGGCTTCGAATCCGTCCGGCGGATTGACCACAGCGGCCTTCTTCACCTGCAAGGGTTTGAGTTGCGCGAGGATGCTTTTCAGGGTTGTTTCATTAAAACCGGTGCCGACTTTGCCGGCATAACGCAACTCGCCGCTGTCACGATCATGCAGACCCAGCAGCAACGCGCCGAAGGCACTGCGTGAGCCCTTCGGATCGGTGTAGCCGACAATCACGAATTCCTGACGATGTTTGCACTTGAGCTTGATCCAGTCGCTGCTGCGCCGTGAAACGTACGGCGAGCCGAGGCGTTTGCCGATCAGGCCTTCCATCTGCATCTGACAGGCGCTGTTGAGCAGCGCATCCGGGGTTTCATCAAAGGCTTGGGAAAAGCGCAACAGCGGTTGCTCATGAGCACCGAGCACCGTTGATAGCGCTGCGCGGCGCTCCTCGACAGCGACTTCGCGCAAGTCGACGCCGTTGAGGTACGGCATGTCGAACAGGTAATAAAGGATGTTGGCACTGCTGCCGGAGTCGAAGGCATTTTGCAGTGCCTGAAAATCCGGCACGCCCTGTTCGTCGGCGACCACCATTTCACCGTCAAGCCACGCCGATTCAAGTCCCAGAGCGGCCAGCGCTTCTGCCTGTTTCGGCAACTTGTGCGTCCAGTCGTGACCGTTGCGGGTGAACAGCTGAACCTGATCACCGTCGATCCGCGCCATGATCCGGTAACCGTCAAACTTGATCTCGTAGCTCCAGTCGCCTTCCGGCGCGCTGTCGACCAGAGTCGCCAGTTGCGGTTTCAGTTGCGCGGGGATTTTCGCCTTGTGTGCGCCGGTCAGCGTGCCCGAAGCCTTTTTGCGTGGTTTGGCGGCAGGCTTGTCTATGGGCTTGACCTGCCTGGCGGCTAGCTTCGGTTTATCGACCAGGGTGCGCTCACTCAAAACGCTGTCCGGTTCGGCCACCAATACGTCGTAATCATCCTGAGCACGGGCGGCGCTGTCTTGATGCTTGATCAGGAACCAGTTCTCCTTCTTGCCCGGCATGTGCGTGCGCACCAGATTCCACACCCCGGCGAGTTTCTCGCCCTGCAATTCGAACTTGAGCTTGCCCTTGGCGTAGGCTTTTTGTGGATCTTCCAGCGGAATCCACACGCCCCGATCCCAGACAATCACATCCCCGGCGCCGTAATGCCCCTCAGGAATGCTGCCTTCGAACGTCGCGTAATCCAGTGGATGATCCTCGACATGCACTGCAAGACGCTTGACCTTGGGGTCGAGCGACGGCCCTTTCGGCACCGCCCAGCTCTTCAGCGCGCCATCAAGCTCCAGGCGAAAGTCGTAATGCAGGTGCGAAGCGTCGTGCTTCTGGATGCAGAACTGCAAGGCGTGATCCGCGGCGGTTTTCTTGCCCGCACGCTTGACAGCGGCCGGCTCCGACGTCGCCGAGAAATCGCGCATGCGGTTGTAGTCGTCGAGGTTTCTGCTCATGGCGCACCTGCCCTGCTTCAGCCAATACGAGTCACGGTCAAGGCGACCACGGCGATCCGGTCGACCCGCTGGTAGCCGGGGTTAAGCAGCTCCTCGCCGAAGACATCCGGATCGATTTCCCGGTAGGTCCAGGCGAACCGCGTTTCGTCGAGCCGTGGCAACACCGTGTCGAGAAACGGATCGCGGCCATCGACCATCGCCACGCCGGTGTAAAGCAACAACGAGCCGCCCGGCGTGAGCCGATTGAGGGCCTGTTCGACGATGCGCAGCGACAGACCTGCGCCCAGCGTGCCGCCGCCATGCCGGTAGGCTCGCGCGGCCGGATCGGCCATGTACGGCGGATTAGCGACGATCAGATCGAACTCGCCGTCGACGCCTTGCAGCAGATCGCTGGCACTGGCTTCGACGTTGCCGACTTCCGCCAATGCCGCATTGATCGTGGTCAGGCGCAGCGCGGCGGGATTGATATCCAGCGCCAGCACCTGCGCTTCACGACGGGCGCGGCCAATCAGAATGGCGCCGACACCGGCACCGCAACCAATGTCCACAGCACGGTGGATCGGCGCAAAGTTCTGCTGCAAATGGGCGTGAATCAGTTGGGCGAAACGATAAGTGTCCGGACCGAAAAACACCGAGTCAGCGGCATCAGTGGGATACGCCGAATGCACGAACAGCAAGTCGTCCAGGCTCGACCAGCGCACGCGGCTTTTCAGGTGACCTTCGTAGTTATCGATGACCTGAGCGTCCTGCAACTGGCGCTGCTCATCGGCAGACAACAGGCCCGGCTCGAAGGGCCGCGACCAGCCAAACACATCGCGCAGGGAATCGGCGAACTGGCCTTCGTCACGCTGGTTGACCCGCTGATGGGTCAGCGGCGTCGGGGTGATGAAACGATAGCCGTCAGCCTGCAAGCGCCGGCCGAGTTGCAGCAGCGCGAGGTCGTGGGTGGACAGTTGTTCTTCCTGATTCATTGCTGATGTCCTTAAGGCAGGCGGGATTTGAGTTCGATGAAGCGCCGGGTAGCGAGCAGCCCGGCAGGATGCGCATGCCGCGCCGGCGCCAGCCAGGGAATCAGCGCTGCCATCTGTGCATGGCCGTCCTGCCCTTGCAGCGCGGCGTTGAGCTGCTGCACGTCGGGGTCCTGTTCCGGCACCTCGATCGGTGAGTTGGCGGGCGCGTGTCGGCGCATAGGCTTGGCTTTTTCCGAGGGTTTCCAGTCTCCGGCAATCCAGTCGTGTACCAACTGTTTTTCGTAGGCGCTGAACACGCCGAACATTGCCGCGCCATCGCCGTCGATCAGTTGCCAGAAACGACTCGCCTGCGGATCTTCATGGCGTTTGATCCAGCCTTTGCCCTGCAGGGCTTGCAGGAAACCCGGCAGATGCGCCGGTTCGGCCAGCCATTGATTGACGGTTTTGCCTTCGAAGCGGCAATAGTCCGAGTGCATGTGCTGGGCAAACGGGCACTTGCGTTCGAGCATCGCCAGCATCTCTTTTTCCAGGTCGAAACCCTCGATGATCGCGCGGCTACCCTGCCCCAGGTCATTGAGTCGATAACCCAGCGACACCCGGCGCAGAAAGTCGGCGCGATCAGCTTCAAGCGGCATCAGATCCAACACCGCTTGCACGGCTTTTTGCGCATGACCGGTGCTGGCGTTGTCGATGGTCACATGCAGCGTGAAGTAGTACGGATCGATGCCCAACTCGGCGAGTTCGTAACTGCTGATCAGCAAATGCAGCGGCAGTTGTTCGTAGCCGAGGTTGTACCCGATCAATTCCGGCAAAAACTCATCGCCGCAGACGCCAAGCGCCAATTGCAGCGCGCCTTGCAGATAACGCTCATCGGCAATCGGGCTGGCGTGGTCGAGATCGTGTTCGGCCAGCAGTTTGCGGTAGATCACCACATGGTTCTGCGCCGGATTGCCCTCACCGAGTTCTTCCAGGTAGGTGCACAGCAAACCGCTGAAACGCGGATCGCGCCAGTTCTGCAACAACCCGTACAGCCAGGCACCATCGACCAGTTTGGTAGGCCCCACCGCTTGCAGGAAATACAGCGCCTGAGCCTTGTTGCTGAAGAATTGCCGTGGCCCGCCAGCCTTGCGTTGTTGCAAATAGTCGGCGTATTGCCGAGCGACATCAGCGCAATGCGCGGCGACCCAGGCGTGCCAGGTAGAGGGATCTTGCGGCAGTTCTTCGGGCAACGCTGCCGCGCGTTGAAGCTGCTCGTGCAGGAACGTTTGCGCAAGTGCGTGCGGGTTTTCCTCCCGTAGCAGCGTTTCATAAATGCCACGGAGATTCCCGGCGGGATCGATCGCTTGTGCTTGGGCTGGCACGGATTGCAGAGGTGTCAGGACAGTCATGGCAATAGTCTCGGTCGATTGGCAGGACGCTGTTTCGCGCCTCTACAGCAGCAGAGGGGTTGCGCGTGGCAAAAATTCAATCGACCTGAAAAAGGCCCGGACGGACGGCGGGTTAGCCCCTGCATATCTCGATTGCACATCTCCCCTGTAGGAGCTGCCGAAGGCTGCGATCTTTTGATCTTGCTTTTAAATATCCAGATCAAAAGATCGCAGCCTTCGGCAGCTCCTACAGGGTTACATCGTGCAATAGTTGGAGTTCGCGGTTGCTAGGGCAGAAGCTAATGTTCAGGGACTAAAAAAGGAGGGCAATGGAATGCCTGAGGCTGCAAAAGCGTGTGGTTTGCGCAAAGGGCGTTATAGCGAGGTAGGTCGAATTTATTCGCTTACTGCGGTTGTGTATGAGCGTCGGCCGGTGTTTGCAGATTGGCGAATCGGACGGTTGCTTGTAGAGCAGATGCGCGCTGCGAATGATGAGGGAATGATTCATTCGCTAGCGTGGGTCGTGATGCCGGATCATTTGCATTGGCTGGTTGAATTGCGAACGGGTTCTTTAGCGGAGTTGATGCGACGCGTTAAATCGAGGAGTTGTCGATCGATCAATCTAAAGTGCGGGAGTCAGGGACGGTTGTGGCAGCGGGGGTATCACGATCGGGCGTTGCGACGTGATGAGGACCTGAAAGCGGCCGCACGGTATATCGTCATGAATCCGTTGCGTGCCGGATTGGTTCAGCGTTTGGGGGATTATCCTTTGTGGGATGCCGTTTGGCTTTAAGGTCAAAAGATCGTCCGATCGCGGCCCGAGCCTTCGGCAGCTCCTACAGGGGATAGGCTGCGATCTTTTGATCTTGCTTCAGGCCTGACCTTTGGTCTGCTGCTCCAGGTGCACCTGCAACTCAGGATCAATCTTCAACGCCGCCGCCAGTTCATCCAGATAGTTGCGCTCGGCGTCCTGTTGATCGTCCACCAGCATCACGCTGGCCAGGTACATTTCCGCGGCCACCGCCGGATCGTTGTTAGCCGACTGTGCTACTTCATCGGGATCAAGAGGCTTGGCGACCTCGTCATTCAGCCACTGCTGTAGTTGCGGATCATCGGTGTGCTTGCCGATCTCAGTGCTTATACGTTGATTTTCAGTAACGTCGATGTGCCCATCAGCCTTGGCCGCCGCGATCAACGCACGCAGCACGGCGTGGCTGTGTTCTTCGATTTCGGGGCCGGCGAGCAGATTGGCTGTTTGCGGCGTCTGCTGCGGTGCCGCGCTGGCCTGGCTGCGTTGCCAGGCTTGATAGGCCTGGAACGCCATCATGCCCAGCGATGCCAGCGCCGCGTAGTTGGTACCGCCGGATCGGCTTTGCGTGCCAGCGCTGCCGCCCAAAACGCTGCCCAAGCCTCCGCCGCCGAGCAAACCACCGAGCAAGCCGCCCAATCCACCAGCCCCTCCCGCAGGCGAAGCGCCACGAGTAGCGGTGGAATCCGCGCCACCGAGCAGCCCGCCCAGCAATCCACCGAGGCCACCCAGACCACCACCGGCCGAGGCTCCACTTTGTTGACCCGCCGAGGCCTGGCCCCGCAGCAGTTGTTCGAGCAAATCGCTGGTGTTCATGACGGCATCCTCGATGCATTGGCAGTAATTGCGTCTGCCAACAATAGACCGATGCAGCCATTGCGCCAGCACCGTTTGGCCGACACAGAAAAGGACTACAGATTTCGCCTGCGTATTTTTTCAGTGGCGAGCTAAGATTCATGGTGGGTGAACCTTATCCCGGCATGACCGGTCGATAGCTGCACCCCCGACCCGGTTAGCCGGCGCCCTTGCTGCTTAAGGGTGTGACTCGGCTTGCTTGAATTTCTGGAGAACGCCCCCGTGATATCCACCGTCCACATTGCCAGGCTCAAGGCCTGGGGCGCCCATGGCTTTACCGCGACCGGCGTGGTCACGGCGTTTCTGGCCACCCTCGCCTTGCTCGAAAACCAGCCCGTCCATTGCCTGATGTGGCTTGGAGTGGCGCTGATCGTCGACGGCCTCGATGGCGCACTGGCGCGCAAGGTCAATGTGCAATCGGTACTGCCGAGTTTCGACGGCTCGATCCTTGATCTGGTCATCGATTACCTGACTTACGTATTCATCCCGGCACTGTTTATCTATCGCTACATTCCGTTGCCCGATTACACGCTGTTGCTGACGGTGTCGCTGATTCTGGTGTCGTCGCTGTTCTGCTTCTGCAACGTCAACATGAAAAGCAAGGACAACTATTTCGTCGGCTTCCCCGCCGCGTGGAACGTCGTCGCACTGTGCCTGTACATCATCGGGCCGGGACCGTGGATCACCTTTCTGACCGTGATCGGCCTGGCGCTGCTGACGGTGACGCGGATGAAGTTCCTGCATCCGTTCCGCGTGCGCCGCTTCATGCCGATCAACATTGCGGTCACGGCAATCTGGCTGCTGTGCAGTTTGTCACTGGTGCTCAATCACCCGGTGATCAACCCGCTGGTGATGGGTTTGTGGTTGCTGATGTCGGCTTACTTTCTGGGGATCTGCATCTGGCGCACTGCGCTGGAATGGTTTGATCGATCCCATCAGAAGTAAGCCCAATCGACACACTGGAACCTGTGGGAGCTGGCTTGCCAGCGATGACGGAGGATAAGTCGATATCTTTGTTGTCTGACACACCGCTATCGCGAGCAGGCTCACTCCTACAGGTTTTGTGTCGTTTACAGACGCGGTGTACGCCGCCAATCTCTGTAGGAGTGAGCCTGCTCGCGATGGCGGCGGGTCAGTCGATATCAATGTTGAATGTCAGAAAGCAATCGCTTGCAGGCAAGCTCCCACAAAGATTTGCGGTGCATGTGGAATTTGACGGCACCACAGAAACCTGTAGGCGCTGGCTTGCCAGCGATGGTGGAGGATCAGTCGATATCTTTGTTGTCTGACACACCGCTATCGCGAGCAGGCTCACTCCTACAGGTTTTGTGTTGTTTACAGACGCGGTGTACGCCGCAAATCTCTGTAGGAGTGAGCCTGCTCGCGATGGCGGCGGGTCAGTCGATATCAATGTTGAATGTCAGAAAGCAATCGCTTGCAGGCAAGCTCCCACAAAGATTTGCGGTGCATGTGGAATTTGACGGCACCACAAAAACCTGTGGGAGCTGGCTTGCCAGCGATGGTGGAGGATCAGTCGATATCTTTGTTGTCTGACACACCGCTATCGCGAGCAGGCTCACTCCTACAGGTTTTGTGTCGTTTACAGACGCGGTGTACGCCGCAAATCTCTGTAGGAGTGAGCCTGCTCGCGATTGCGGTGGGTCGGTCAGCATATTTATCTGCCGATAGACCGCTATCGCTGGCAAGCCAGCTCCCACAAGGATCGAGT
Organism: Pseudomonas sp. TH06; assembly: GCF_016651305.1. Classification (GTDB taxonomy): domain Bacteria; phylum Pseudomonadota; class Gammaproteobacteria; order Pseudomonadales; family Pseudomonadaceae; genus Aquipseudomonas. The sequence goes on from NZ_JAEKEC010000003.1 coordinate 198,302, forward strand.
TCGACTCAGCGCTTGCTGATCACCACCTCCAGATACTCACTCGGCACCACCAACGAGTCCTCCCCTGCCCGGTTCAGACGGTTGAGCAAATCCGCCAGATCACTTTCCAGCGCCTGGCCGCTTTCCGGCGGCAGCGCAGCGAAGGCCTTGTGCACCGGCCCGTACCAATGCCGAAAGATATCAATGAAGTGCGCCGCCGATCGGTAACGGAAGTTGAATTCGCGCCGCGTCACCTGCACGACAAAATCGCGATCATCGAAATGCTGGTGCAGCCACGCTTCCGTGCCCCAGTTCGACGGTGGCTGGGCGCCGGCCGGTGGTGGCAAGTGGCGACCGAGGGTTTTGAACATCTGGCCGACGAAACCCTCCGGCGTCCAGTTGGCCAGACCGATCCGCCCGCCACGACAGCAAACCCGCGCCAACTCGGCCGCCGCCGCATCCTGATCCGGGGCAAACATCACCCCGAACGTCGACAGCACCGCGGCAAAACTGCCATCGGCGAACGGCAAGGCTTCGGCGTCGGCGACTTGAAAGGTCACGTCCAGGTGCTCGGCGCGGGCACGATCCTGGCCGCGTTCCAGCAGGGCTGCCACGTAGTCGGTCGAGGTGACCAGACACCCGCGCCGCGCTGCCGCCAGCGTCGCGTTGCCGTTACCGGCGGCGACATCCAGCACTTCCTCATCACAACGCAGGTCGCAGGCCTCGGCGAGGTTTTCACCGACGATTTGCAAGGTCGTGCCGATCAGGGAGTAGTCGCCACTGGCCCAGGCAACTTTCTGGCGTTCCTTCAAGGCAGTCAGATCAATCGGGGTACTCATGCACAGTGCTCCGCAACAGGTTGAAGCTGCCTTCACTCGGCGGTTGTCGGGTCGATGACCGTCACCACTCGCGCCACGCTGTTGGCGGGGAAACCACCGAGGCGAGCGTGTTCGCGCACCTGCTCTTCATTGGGAGCGATATACACGCAGTAAATTTTGTCGGCAGTGACGTAGCTCTGTAGCCACTGCACCTGTGGCCCGAGTTCCCGCAACGCCTGGCAGGACGTTTGCGACACGGCCTTGAGTTCTTGCTCCGACAGCTTCCCGGCCCCTGGAATCTCGCGTTCAATCACGAATTTCGGCATGGCAACCTCGCGTTCTTCTTGTGGTGTAGCGTTTGTGGCGGGGCCGGCAGTGGCCCTGCTCGCCCACTATCGCGCCGAGGGCAGCCGGCGTCCCTGCCAATCGTCTGCCGAGCCGGCAAAACGGAGGCTTTGCCGATGAGTGGTGGAAATCTGTAAAGGGTGTGCAACACCCTCGGCATTGCCAGCAGCGGTCGATTGGTTTCTGATGCGCGTTCGCCCTCTGAACGGACTCGTCTCATGCCTCTGCGTCTCGACTGGCTGGCCCGCCACCTGCAACACAGCGACACCTATGCCGCGTGGATCCACCAACAGTTTCACTACGAATACGCCCATCAGCCCCTGGCCGAATGGCAACGGGAATTTGCCGACGGTCAAAGCAATGGTGACTGGTCTTGCCTGATCGCCATGGACGGTGAGCGACTGGTCGGTGGTGCGGCGCTGGCCCGCGATGATCTCGCGCTTCGGCCGGATCTTGGCCCTTGGCTGGCCTGCGTATTCGTTGACCCGGCAGCTCGCGGGCAAGGCCTCGCCGAGCAGTTGATCGAAGGAATTTGTCAGGAAGCGAAAAGCCGTGGCCTGCCGCGTCTTTATCTGCACACGCAGACCAAACAGGACTATTACGCCAAACGTGGCTGGCAGGTGCTGGAGCGCTTTCACGCCTGGGACAATGATCAATGGCTCATGGTCCGTGATCTCTGAGCCAATGGGGTGGTTGATCAGGCAGCAGGTGTCTTGGCCTCTTCCAGCAATTGCCGAATCATTTGCTCCTGCGCCTCGTAGCGCCCTTCGCCGAAGTGGCTGAAACGCACCTGGCCCTTGGCGTCGATCAGGTAATGCGCCGGCCAGTACTGGTTATCGAAATTGCGCCAGATCGCGTAGTTGTTGTCGATGGCCACCGGGTAAGTGATACCGAGCTTTTTCACTTGATCCCTGACGTTGTCGATGATGCGTTCGTAGCCGTATTCCGGGGTGTGCACGCCAATAACGACCAGCCCATCCTTTTGGTACTTTTGCGCCCATTCCTTGACGTAGGGCAAGGTGTGTTGGCAGTTGATGCAGTCGTAAGTCCAGAAGTCCACCAGCACCACTTTGCCGCGCAAGGATTCGGCGCTCAATGGCGGTGAATTGAGCCATTGCACGGCACCGGCCAGCGACGGCATCGCGCCTTTGCTCTCGTCCATCAGCGGATCAGCGCGGACCTTGCTGACGAGGAAGTCGAGCACTTTCGGCACGTTATCCAGCAGGCTTTTCTCGACACTGGCGACACTTTCCGAGGAAGTGCCGGCCAACAGGATTTTATCGGCACCGGTGGAAATCACGGCCGCCGCCACGAGTACCGCGACACCGGCGCCACGGCGCAACCAACCAGTGAACGGGATCGACGGTTTCAAGCGGTTGACCAACCCGCGACCGGCGAAAATCAGCGTGCCCAACGACAACGCACTGCCCGCGCCATAAGCCAGCAACAACAGGCTTGTCTGCGCGTTGGCGCCTTGCAACATGGCGCCCGTGAGAATCACCCCGAGGATCGGCCCGGCACACGGCGCCCACAACAGCCCGGTGGCGACGCCGATCATCACCGAGCCCAAGGGCCCGGCCTTTTTTTGCGCAGCGGGATCGAGGCGGTTGCCGAGCCACACAAACGGACGCGCCAGCCAGTCGCCGATTCGCGCCGAGATCAGCGACAGCGCAAACAGCGCCATGACGATCAGCGCGATATGGCGACCGTTGTTACTGGCCTGAATCACCCATTCACTGCTGACCACAGCCAGGCTGGAGATCAGCGCGAAGGTCAGTGTCATACCGCCAAGAGTCAGCAATATCGAAGAACGGCTGCGCTGCGTCCCGGCGAACAGGAATGGCACCACCGGCAGGATGCACGGGCTAAGAACGGTCAAGAGACCGCCGAGGAAAGCGATGAGGTACATAAAAGTCACCCTGAATAAATGTGAAAACCGAGCCCTGTGGCCAGGGATCAGGCGTTCTGGCTTTCCAGCCTCTGCCCTTGCGGCGTGCGGCCGGCGCCGTCAGCCGCGAGCAAGGCATCAGCACCTTGTTTGGCGATTGGCGTCAGTTGAAAACAGCTGCTGCCGTGGCAGCTATGCTGTTCAACCGCAGCGTTGGCATGGGTGGCGGCACCGGCGAGAGAGAAAGCGACGGCTGTGAGGAAACGCGAGAAGTTATTCATGGTTTTTCCCTTCAAAAGAGTGACGAATCAGTTGTCGTTGTTGCAGCCGTCAGCAAACTTGCGGTAATCCAGCTCGTGGGTTTTATTGGCCGAATCCAGGTACGTCATGCGCGCATCGACGACGCCGCACGTCACCGAGTTGTCCTGTGTCAGCGAAACCACTTTCTGGATATCCAGGTGCGTGCCGTAGCTGTAGGTTTGCGGGGTGACAACGGCTTCGGCGCGGGCCGACAGGGTGCAGATGTTCAGCGCGGCAAACAGGCAGGCGGCGATAACGGAAGTATTTTTCATGGCGTGTTCCTCAAGGCTTCAGTGGGTTTGAGCCGAGGCGTTGTGGTGTGCCTCGATGGGGCTCATTCAAGGCTCTCGAGGTATCGTCTATGTGTCGGAAACTGGCGGGTATAAATGGCTGTGTATCCCTGCTGCCCGGGGATACACAGCGATACAAAAGCCTGAAAAAATCGCGTTTTTGCGTCCCCGTGTATCGGCTGTCATGCCAGATACACTGCAATACAAAGGCAGGCAGGCGAGCGTGCGAAGGCTCGATAGACTGCACGGTATTCCCCCTTTGATAGAGGCTTGGTCCCATGGAACATGTCGATCACATTCTCATCGTCGACGACGACCGCGAGATCCGCGAACTGGTCGGCAACTACCTGAAGAAAAACGGCCTGCGCACCACCGTGGTCGCCGATGGCCGGCAAATGCGCAGCTTTCTCGAAGCCAACACCGTCGACCTGATCGTGCTCGACATCATGATGCCCGGCGACGATGGCCTGCAGCTGTGCCGCGAACTGCGCGTGGGCAAACACAAGGCCACGCCGGTGCTGATGCTCACCGCCCGCAACGATGAAACCGACCGCATCATCGGCCTCGAAATGGGCGCCGACGACTATCTGACCAAACCTTTCGCCGCCCGTGAATTACTCGCGCGGATCAATGCCGTGCTGCGCCGCACGAGGATGCTGCCGCCGAATCTGGTGGTCACCGAAGCGGGTCGCTTGCTGGCGTTCGGCCGTTGGCAACTGGACACTTCGGCCCGCCATCTGCTCGACAAGGACGGCACCATGGTCGCCCTCAGCGGTGCGGAATACCGCTTGCTGCGGGTGTTTCTCGATCACCCGCAACGGGTGCTCAGCCGCGATCAATTGCTCAACCTGACCCAGGGTCGTGATGCCGATCTGTTCGACCGTTCGATTGATCTGCTGGTCAGCCGCTTGCGCCAGCGCCTGCTGGACGACGCCCGTGAACCGGCCTACATCAAGACCGTGCGCAGCGAAGGGTATGTGTTTTCGCTGCCGGTCGAGATCCTCGGTGCCCCGGCATGAGCCTCAACCTGCACTGGCCGCGTACCCTTGCCTCGCGGGTGTCGCTGATTTTCCTGATCGGCCTGATCCTCGCCCAGGCGCTGTCGTTCGGCGCGCAGTATTACGAGCGTTACCAAAGCGCGAAAAACACCATGCTGGGCAATCTGGAAACCGACGTATCGACCTCGATTGCGATCCTCGACCGCTTGCCTGCCGAGGAGCGCCCGGCGTGGCTCAAGCGCCTGGCGCGGGCCAACTACGGCTATCTGCTGAGCGAAGGTGAACCCGGCACCGCCATCGGGCCGGGCGACGTGCCGATTGCAGTCACGTCGATCACCGATGCAATCGGCGACCAATACCCGCTGACGTTCACCGACATTCCCGGCCCGCGAAAGCACTTCCAGGGCCACTTGCGCCTGAGCGACGGCAGCCCGGTGACCATCGACGTGCGCCCCTCGATGGTGCCGCTGTCGCCCTGGTTGCCAGCGGTATTGCTCGGCCAACTGGCCTTGATGATTGCCTGCACCTGGCTGGCGGTGCGCATTGCCATCCGCCCCCTCACCCGCCTGGCCAACGCCGTGGAAACCCTCGACCCCAGCGCTCACCCGATTCAGCTGGACGAGAAAGGCCCGAACGAAGTGGTCTACGCCGCCCGCGCTTTCAACGCGATGCAGGCGCGGATCGCCGATTATCTGAAGGAGCGCATGCAACTGCTGGCGGCGATCTCCCATGACCTGCAAACCCCCATCACCCGAATGAAACTGCGCGCCGAGTTCATGGACGACTCGGCGGAAAAGGACAAACTGTGCAACGACCTCGGCGAGATGGAACACCTGGTGCGTGAAGGCGTGGCTTACGCCCGTAGCATCCATGGCTCGACCGAGGAAAGTCGGCGCACCAACATGGATTCGTTTCTGGAAAGCCTGGTGTTCGACTATCAGGACATGGGCAAGAATGTGCAGCTTGTCGGCAAGAGTGAGGCGGTGGTCGACACCCGTCCGCACGCGTTGCGCCGGGTGTTGATCAACCTGACCGACAACGCCCTGAAATTCGCCGGCGCAGCTGAAGTGTGGGTCGAAGCGAACAAGGGCAACCTGTCGATCACCGTCATGGATCGCGGCCCGGGGATTGCCGAAGCGGAACTCGCGCAGGTGATGCAGCCTTTCTATCGCGTGGAAAATTCGCGCAACCGCGATACCGGCGGCACCGGGCTGGGTCTGGCGATCGCCCAGCAACTGGCGATGGCCCTGGGTGGCTCGTTGACCCTGAGTAACCGCGAGGGCGGCGGCTTGTGTGCCGAGCTCAACCTCCCTCTACACCTTTAATCTCAACACCATCCCCTGTAGGAGTGAGCCTGCTCGCGATAGCGGTCTGTCAGTCAAACCAGCTCCGACTGACAGACCGCTATCGCGAGCAGGCTCACTCCTACAGGGATTTGTAGTGTTTTAGAGAGTGCCGATCACGCCGTCTTCATGCATTTGCTGCAACAACGCCAATCCACTGTCCATGAACGCTGCATCTGCCAGCTGCCCCGCCTCCTGCGCCAATCCCTGCAACTGCTCACGCCCGGTCAATGCCGCAAACTCACCGATGCGCTGCAACAACCGCCATGTCAGTGGGCTCAGTTCCGAGAATTTCACGCTGAAATCCGCATCCCGCCGTGCCAGCAACAGCGTCGGTTGCTGCGGGGCGACCGAGGGCTGGTGATCTGGCCCGAGCAACTGCACCGGCCACACGTAAGCCAGCGGCCACGCCAACGCCGATACCTGCAACGGCTGCTCCAGCAACAACCCCGCATCGGTTGACGGCAAGGGCTGGGCGTCGGATTGCTGCAAGACCATCTCGACCCATTCGTAATGCGCCAGCTCCAGCAGAAATGCCGGCCACTGACCTTCGCGCAACACCGCAGGCTGCGCGGCAAGAAAGTCGAGGAACGCTTCGGCAATCTCAGCGAATTTCGGGGTCTGCGCGCGGTAGTCGCGTAAAAAACCGCGAATCAATTGGTTCCAGCGCTGTTGGCCGATGATCCGGATCAGTACCGGAAAAGTGCCGCTCAACAATTGCGAGAGATTATTGAACAGCAGATCGCGGTAGACATTGACCCGCGTGACGTTCATTCCAGCAGGTGGTGGTTGCTGCTCAGGATCACGCAGATAGCGCGTCAGTGCCTGTTGTTGTCGTTCGAGGTTATCCACGTGGAACTCCTTCGCCTTGCAGACGGCGGATGGTCTGTAGCTCGGCGACCAGTTCGCTGAACGCCGGAAAATTGAAATCCCGCTCGAGCAACGTTGGCCGTGCGCCAAACCTGGCATAGGCTGCGGCCAGCAATGACCACACCTGCGGTTTCACCGAGGCGCCATGGGTGTCGATCTTCAGTGTGTCGGACTCATCGAAATGCCCGGCCACGTGCATGCCGACCACCCTGCCCGGCTCGATCCGCGCGAGGAAATCCTGTGGATCAAAGCCGTGGTTGATCGAGTTGACGTAGACATTGTTGACGTCCAGCAGCAGGTCGCAATCGGCCTCGCGCAGCACGGCGTTGGTGAAGGTCACTTCGTCCATGTCCTGGCGCGGGGCCGCATAGTAGGAGACATTTTCCACCGCCAGACGCCGCTCGAGAATGTCCTGGGATTGGCGGATCCGCGCGGCGACGTGGCGCACGGCCTCCTCGGTGAACGGCAAGGGCAGCAGATCGTAGAGATGGCCGTCGTCGCTGCAATAACTCAGATGCTCGCTGTAATGCCGGACCTGATGATGGTCGAGAAACACCCGTATCTCTTGGAGAAAACCAGTGTCGAGCGGCGCCGAACCGCCCAGCGACAACGACAATCCGTGACAGGACAGCGGATAACGTTCGGCCAGTTCGCGCAGCGCCGCGCCGTGGTCACCGCCGACGCCGATCCAGTTTTCCGGGGCGACTTCGAGAAAATCGAAATCGCCGGAACGGGCGACTAGCAGGTCTTTCATCAGACCACGCCGCAGACCCAGACCGACGCTGGGTTGCCTTGATGATGGGGGAGTTTGCATGGGAGTTGACCTCGTTTGATTGGCCAACCCATTTGAACCGACGGCTGTATCGCCGCTGTGTTCAGCCCACCGGGGATTTGCCACCTCGTGTATCCCCGAGCCAACGCGATACACGGCAATACAAATCCCTCATCAAACACCGTCCCCTGTGGGAGCTGGCTTGCCAGCGATAGCGGGGTATCAGGCACCAAGTCAGTAGCTATGCCTACGCCATCGCTGGCAAGCCAGCTCCCACAGGTTTTTCAGTGCCCACAAATTCAGCGTCTATCCCGGACGAGGGCTAGACTCTTTCATTACCCAGTCGAGGGGGCCGCAGGACTTTTGCCGTGCCCTGCCCGTTTCCATGACCACCGCCCGGTGGCGCATGCCTCGACCCTCAACGTCGCCGGACCGTGATCCTGTTTCAGGAGCACATGTGATGGACGAGTCCCGACTCAACGAGTTCATGGGAAAACTGGTCAACGACATGGGCGGCGCGGCAATGCTGGCCAATGTCATCGTCGGCGAGGAGCTCGGGCTGTACCGGGCGATGGCCGACAGTCAGCCGATCAGCCCCGATACCCTCGCGGCAAAAACCCACTGCAATCCCCGTCTGGTCCGCGAATGGCTCAGCGCACACGCTGCGTCGGGCTACATGGAGCACCTCGACGGGCAATTCCGTTTGCCGGAAGAACAGGCCCTGGCGTTGGCCGTCGAAGATTCGCCGGTGTATGTCGCCGGCGGGCTCGGCGTGGTGGCGTCGTTTTTCCATGACAAGGACAAACTGGTCAAAGCCATGCGCGGCAACGGCGCCCTGCCCTGGGGCGATCACCACCCGTGCATGTTCACCGGCACCGAACGGTTTTTCCGCCCCGGCTACAAAGGCCACTTGATCGCCGAATGGTTGCCGGCACTGGAGGGTGTCGTGGCGAAACTGGAGGATGGCGCGAAAGTCGCCGACATCGGCTGCGGCCATGGTGCCTCGACGGTGATCATGGCGCAGGCGTTTCCCAACTCGCGCTTCGTCGGCTACGACTACCATGCGCCGTCGATCACCGTCGCCACCCAACGCGCCGAAGAAGGCGGCGTCAGCAGCCGGGCGAAATTCTTCCAGGGCTCGGCGAAAAGCTATCCGGGCAGCGATTACGACCTGATCTGCTATTTCGACTGCCTGCACGACATGGGCGACCCGGTTGGCGCCGCCCGCCACGCCTACGACTCGCTGAAGGATGACGGCACGGTGTTGCTGGTCGAGCCATTCGCCAACGACACGCTAGACGACAACATCAACCCGGTCGGTCGGTTGTTCTACGCGGCGTCGACATTCATTTGCACGCCGAACTCGCTGTCTCAGGAGGTTGGCCTCGGGCTCGGTGCGCAAGCGGGTGAGATGCGCCTGCGCAAGGTCTTTGCCGAGGCCGGGTTCAAGCGTTTCAGGCGTGCAACGCAGACGCCGTTCAATTTGATACTGGAGGCGCGGAAGTAAATCATCAGGACTGAAAAGAACACATACCCTGTGGCGAGGGAGCTTGCTCCCGCTGGACTGCGCAGCAGGCCCATCCTTTGGGGCCGCTTCGCGCCCCAGCGGGAGCAAGCTCCCTCGCCACAAGGGTCGGTGCTAACCTGCAAGGCATTCTCTCTGCCAGGAGCGCTGACCATGCTTGACAGCCCGATCCGCGAACACCTCGACACGCTGCAACAGGCGATGGCCGATGGTGATTTTCTGGTGCTGACCGGTGCCGGCATCAGCACACCGTCGGGCATCCCCGATTACCGTGACAGCGACGGTGTGCGCCGTGGCCGCCAGCCGATGATGTATCAGGAATTCCTCGCCGCCCCCGAGTCACGCCGCCGCTATTGGGCGCGGGCGATGCTCGGTTGGCCACGCGTGCGCCAGGCGCAGCCGAATGCGGCGCACGAAGCGCTGGCCAGTTTGCAGCGCCATGGCCGCATCAGTGGCTTGATTACGCAGAATGTCGACACCTTGCACGATCAGGCCGGCAGTCATGACGTGATCGAACTGCACGGCAGCCTGCATCGCGTGCTGTGCCTGGATTGCGGCCAGCGCAGTGAGCGCGATTCGATTCAGCGTCTGATGGAACAGCAGAATCCGTACCTGGCCGGCGTCGACGCAGTGCAGGCACCGGACGGCGATACTCTGCTCGACCCGACGTTCGAAGCACGCTTTCAGGTGCCGCACTGCCCCCATTGCGCAGGTGAGCGGATGAAACCTGACGTGGTGTTTTTCGGCGAAAACGTCGCGCAGGCCACAGCGGCACGGGCCATGGCGGCGGCAGAAACAGCGGCGGGGATGCTGGTGGTCGGGTCTTCGTTGATGGCGTATTCGGCGTTTCGTCTGTGCCGGGTGATCGCCGATCGCGGCAAGCCGTTGATTGCGGTCAACCTGGGCAAGACCCGGGCGGATGAATTACTCGACTTGAAGATCGAGGCCTCCTGCGAACAGCTCCTGCCGTTGCTATCGCAACAGCTCATCTCCTGAACACATAAATTCCCTGTAGGAGTGAGCCTGCTCGCGAAAGCGTCTTGTCAGCCAACATCTTTGCAGACTGAAACACCGCTATCGCGAGCACGCTCACTCCTACAGGTTCAATGTTCGGCTTTGAGGATATCGAACAGTGCCTGCGCCGCTGCCGACAGTTCATTGCCCGGCTCGGTCAACACGCCAATCGCCCGTTCCACGGAATCATTCAGCGTCAGGCAGTGCGCGCCCAGTTCCTGCATCTGCTCGGCGCACAGTGCCGGCACCGCGCTCACTCCCAGCCCACTGGCGACCATCCGGCCGACCGTCGCCAGTTGATGGCTCTCGAACTCCACCGGCAACTTCATACCCCGCGCCTGCAAGTGTTCTTCAAGCATCACCCGCACCGTGGACGGCCGCTGCAAGGTGATAAACGGCTCCTGCAACAACGTCTGCCAGTCGATCTCGCTGCGTGCAGCCAGCGGCGAATCCTGCGGGACCACCGCGACGAAGCGGTCCAGATAAAGCGGCGTAAACGTCATCGACGTGCTCTGCATCGGCTCGAACGCCACGCCCAACTCAACCTGGCGGTCGCGAACCATCTCCAGCACCTGCTCGTTGATCACGTCATTGACCGTCACGTTGACGTTCGGGTAGCGCGCCCGAAAGGTCTTGAGGATCGGCGGCAGCAAGTTGCCGGCAAACGACGGCATCGCCGCCAGCGTCACCCGCCCGCGTTGCAGGCTGAAGCGCTGACGCATTTCGTCTTCGGCGTTGTCCCAGTCGGCGATCAGGCGTCGGGCCAGCGGCAACAGGGATTCGCCTTCGGCGGTCAGGGCGACGTTGCGGGTATTGCGGCTGAACAGGCGCCCGCCGAGGCCTTCTTCCAAGGCTTTGATGGTCAGGCTCAGCGCCGATTGCGACAGGTGCAGGCGCTCGCCGGCCACGGCGAAACTGAGGCTCTGGGCGACGGCGAGAAAGGCGCGAATCTGTTTGATGGTCATACTATTGAACGCCGTTCAAACTGTAGGAGCTGCCGCAGGCTGCGATCTTTTGATTTTGTTTTTTAAGGTCAAGGTCAAAAGATCGCAGCCTGCGGCAGCTCCTACAGGGGGCCAGGTGATTTGAAGAGACTTTATTGAGTTTTATCTATCAATCAACCTTAAAAATCAACTTAACAAATATATCGTCCAGCGCGACACTCCAGTCATTCGGCTAGCCAGCCGCCCGCAAATAATAAAAGAGGTGCATATGGCAGGTTTCGACAAGCGCGTGAGTTCCTACGAGGAAGCCCTCGCCGGGCTGGAAGACGGCATGACCGTCATCGCCGGTGGCTTCGGTCTGTGCGGCATTCCGGAAAACCTGATCGCCGAGATCAAACGCAAGGGCACCCGCGACCTCACCGTCGTTTCCAACAACTGCGGTGTCGACGGTTTCGGCCTCGGCGTGCTGCTGACCGACCGCCAGATCAGCAAGGTCATCGCCTCTTATGTTGGCGAAAACAAGCTGTTCGAAGAGCAACTGCTCAAAGGCGAAATCGAAGTCATTCTGACGCCGCAAGGCACCCTCGCCGAGAAGATGCGCGCAGGCGGTGCCGGTATCCCGGCCTTCTTCACCGCCACCGGTGTCGGCACACCCGTTGCCGAAGGCAAGGAAGTGCGCGAGTTCAAAGGTCGCAAGTACCTGATGGAAGAATCCATCACCGGCGACTTCGCCATCGTCAAAGGCTGGAAAGCCGACCACTTCGGTAACGTCGTTTACCGTCACACCGCACAGAACTTCAACCCGCTGGCCGCCACTGCCGGCAAGATCACCGTGGTCGAAGTCGAAGAAATCGTCGAGCCCGGCGAGCTGGATCCATCGCAGATCCACACCCCCGGCATCTACGTCGATCGGGTCATTTGCGGCACGTTCGAAAAACGCATCGAACAGCGCACCATCCGCAAATAACTCAGGCTGACGGAGAATAAAAACATGGCACTTTCCCGCGAACAAATGGCTCAGCGCGTCGCCCGCGAAATGCAGGACGGCTACTACGTGAACCTCGGTATCGGCATTCCGACCCTGGTTGCCAACTACATCCCCGAAGGCATGGAAGTCATGCTGCAATCGGAAAACGGCCTGCTCGGCATGGGCCCTTTTCCGACTGAAGAAACCATCGATGCCGACATGATCAACGCCGGCAAACAAACGGTGACCGCGCGCATTGGCGCATCGATCTTCAACTCCGCCGAGTCCTTCGCGATGATCCGCGGTGGTCATGTCGATCTGACCGTGCTCGGCGCGTTCGAAGTCGACGTCGAAGGCAACATCGCCTCGTGGATGATCCCCGGCAAACTGGTCAAGGGCATGGGCGGCGCCATGGATCTGGTGGCCGGTGCCGACAACATCATCGTCATCATGACCCACGCGTCCAAGGACGGTGAGTCCAAGCTGCTATCCAAATGCAGCCTGCCGCTGACCGGCGCCGGCTGCATCAAGCGCGTGCTGACCGACCTCGCCTACCTGGAAATCGAAAATGGCGCTTTTGTCCTCAAGGAACGCGCACCTGGCGTCAGCGTCGAGGAAATCGTCGCCAAAACCGCTGGTAAACTGATCGTCCCGGATCACGTGCCGGAAATGCAGTTCGCTGCCGAGTGAGGAATTCGAAAATGCAAGATGTCGTCATTGTTGCCGCCACGCGTACCGCGATCGGCAGTTTCCAGGGCTCCCTGGCCAGCGTATCCGCGGTGGATCTGGGCGCGGCGGTGATCCGTCAGTTGCTCGAGCAGACCGGCCTGGACGGTGCTCAAGTGGATGAAGTGATCATGGGTCAGGTGCTGACTGCCGGCGCCGGCCAGAACCCGGCGCGTCAGGCCGCGATCAAGGCTGGCCTGCCCCACGCCGTACCGGCCATGACCCTGAACAAGGTGTGCGGCTCGGGTCTGAAGGCCCTGCACCTCGGTGCGCAGGCGATCCGTTGCGGCGACGCCGAGGTGATCATCGCCGGTGGCCAGGAAAACATGAGCTTGTCCAACTACGTGATGCCGGGTGCGCGCACCGGTCTGCGCATGGGTCATGCACAAATCGTCGACACCATGATCAGCGACGGTCTGTGGGATGCGTTCAACGATTACCACATGGGCATCACTGCCGAGAACCTGGTCGACAAGTACCAGATCAGCCGCGAACAGCAAGATGCTTTCGCTGCCGCGTCCCAACAGAAAGCCGCCGCAGCCATTGAGGCCGGGCGCTTTGTCGATGAGATCACGCCGATCCTGATTCCACAGCGCAAAGGCGATCCGGTGGCGTTCAAGGTTGACGAACAACCGCGTGGCGACACCACCGCCGAGTCGCTGGCGAAATTGCGCCCGGCATTCAAAAAGGACGGCAGCGTCACTGCCGGCAACGCTTCGTCGCTGAACGACGGCGCTGCGGCGGTGATCCTGATGAGCGCCGAGAAAGCCAAAGCGCTGGGCTTGCCAGTGCTGGCGACCATTGCCGCTTACGCCAACGCCGGTGTCGACCCGGCGATCATGGGCATCGGCCCGGTTTCGGCCACCCGCCGCTGCCTGGCCAAGGCTGGCTGGGACATTGGCCAACTCGACCTGATCGAAGCCAACGAAGCCTTCGCCGCACAATCGCTGGCGGTGGCCAAGGATCTGCAATGGGATCTGAACAAGGTCAACGTCAACGGCGGCGCGATCGCGCTGGGCCACCCGATTGGCGCATCGGGCTGCCGCGTACTGGTGACCCTGCTGCATGAAATGATCAAACGTGATGCGAAAAAGGGTCTCGCGACCCTGTGCATCGGTGGCGGTCAAGGCGTAGCCCTGGCGCTGCAACGCGTGTAACGAGCAATACAGACAGCGGGCGGATCCACGACATCCGCCCGCTGCCTGCCCCATGTACTAAGTCCCTCGTGAGGACAGACCCAATCTTTGCACCGACCACAATTCCCTGTGGGAGCGAGCCTGCTCGCGAAAGGGCCGTCCGGTCATTGAGATCTAAGGCTTGCGCAGCAAATACGTATCCATGATCCAGCCGTGCTCCAATCTTGCAGCCTTGCGCACCCGCTCGATTTCATCCGCCACCTCCCCCAGCTTGCCGCTGATGAGGATTTCATCCGGCGTCCCCAGATACGCCCCCCAGTAAATGTCTGTCTGCGGATCGGCCACATGGTGGTAGGAATCTTCGGCATCGAGCATCACCACCAGACTGTCCGCATCACTGACCTTGCCTGCCGCCAACCGCCGCCCCGTGGTGATTTCCACCGAGCGTCCGATGGTGTTCAACGGCACCTTGTGCTGCGCGGTCAGCGCCTGAACGCTGGTAATCCCCGGGATCACCTCAAACTCGAAGGCACAGCGGCCTTGCGCGAGAATCGCCTGCAAAATACGCACAGTGCTGTCATACAACGCCGGATCACCCCACACCAGAAAACCGCCGCACTCGCCGTCAGACAATTCGTCATTGATCTGTTGTTCGAAGGTTCGCTGTTTGGCGCGGTTCAGGTCATCGACGCTGGCGGTGTAGTCCACATCGCCGCGCTCACGCTCCGGGCTGTGGGCTTCGGCGAAGCGGTACGTAGGATCGGTGATATAGCGCTCGCAGATTTCGCGACGCAGATTGATCAGTTTGTCCTTGCTCTGGCCTTTATCCATTAGGAAGAACACATCCACCCGGTTCAGCGCTTTCACCGCCTGCATCGTGATGTAGTCCGGATTACCGGCGCCGATGCCGATCACCAATAACTGTTTCATCAGCGTGCTCCTTCAAGATCGAGACCGGGCAAACGCAATCGCCAGCGGCCGGTAAAGCGCAATTCGACCACCGACAACGGTTCGACATCAATGTCATGAAAGGCTGAGCCGCGCATCACCTGGATCAGCGCAGCGCGAATGACAAACGGATGGGTGACCGCAACTACATGGCCCGGCGTCGCTTGCAAACTCTGCAGCCAAGCCGCCACACGCTCACCAAGCTGGGCGACCGATTCACCACCATGGGGCGTGGCGTGGGGATCTTCCAGCCAGGCCTGCAGCGCCGCCTCTTCTTCACGCTGCAGATCCTTGATCGACCGGCCGTGCCAGCGGCCCCAGTCACAATCGCGCAGCGCCTCGTCGACTTGCGCATCCGCGCCGAACCACTGAGCCGTCTGACGAGTGCGCAACTCAGGGCCGCAGATCAGACGTCGCGGGGAGTCGAACCGCACGGCCAGCGAGTCAGCCGCCAGGTCGGTATTTTCAACAGGCTCATTCGTAGGAAAACACGCCAGTTTTTGTGCGACGGTTCGCGCATGGCACATCAGGGTCAAACGGGTGGTCTGCACGATCGATCACTCTGTCGAGAATCATGAAAATCCACGGCGCAATGCCGAACCAAGGGCAATTGTGCCGTAAACCGGGGGCTCAGGGGGGCTTGATGCAATTTCGCGAAAAAGTGACTTAAGCGCAAAAACGGCAATGTCTGACACAGCTATGGGCCATGGACTACAAGACCTGCCGATTTCGGTGTAGCCCTTGTTACATAGGGGTCTTGCTCCATTTTGGAGCCTTTTCAACAGCAAAAAGAATTCACTAGACATGTAGCGCCAGTTACATAAATACTGTTTTAACGGATTGTGAAGCGAATTCGACACACCCATCCAGCAGGAGCCAGGATGCCCCCTCTCAGAGACTTGATCACCGACCCCGGCCTCGATCTTACGCCGTCGGAACGCAAAGTCGTGCGCGCCTTGCTGGATCAGTACCCAAGAAACGGCCTGGGGCCGATGGCGCGTCTGGCCGAACATGCCGGGGTCAGCGATCCGACCATCGTGCGGCTGGTAAAAAAACTCGGTTTTGGCGGTTACGCCGAATTCCAGGATGCGCTGCTCAGCGACATGGACCATCGCCTGCGCTCGCCGCGTACTTTGTTGCAGCCTCGAGCGCAACAACACAAGGATGATGCCTGGAGCCACTATCTGGCTGACAGCCATCGCTTGTTGGTCGACACCCAATCGCTGACCCAGCCTGAAGACGTGCGCATCCTCACCGACTGGCTGCTCGATGCGCGGCATCAGGTGTATTGCTTCGGCGGACGTTTCAGCAGCCTGATGGCGACTTACCTGCTCAATCACTTGCGCCTGCTGCGCCCCGGTTGCTTTGCACTGGAGGACAACGCGCAACTGCCTGATCGGCTGTTCGATCTGCAACGTCAGGACGTGGTGCTGGTGTTTGACTACCGCCGCTATCAGACCCAGGCCCTGCGCGTCGCCAGCGCGGCGAAAAACAATAACGCGCGCGTGGTGTTGTTCACTGACATCTACGCCTCGCCACTGCGCGAAATGGCCGACCTGATCATCAGCGCCCCGGTGGAATCGGCCTCGCCGTTCGACACCATGGTGCCGGCGCTGGCACAGGTCGAAGCACTGATCGCCTGCCTGACCCTGCGCACTGACAATCTGGCCGATCGCCTGGAAGGCATCGACGCCCTGCGCAACGACTTCAACACCCACCTGCTGGAGGATAAATAAGGATGTTCAGCCTTCCCCACCGCTCGCCGCGGGATTTGCCCTTTGTCATCGATCACACCACGTTGTTGTTGGTGGACATGCAGCGTGCCTGGCTCGAACCGCAGTTCGACCCGCACCTGAACGGCCCGGACGCCGAGTATTTCCTGACCCGTGCACACATGCAGGTGGTGCCCAATCAACGACGTTTGCTCAGTGCCTTTCGCGAGGCGCGGCAGAACGTGCTCCATACCATTATCGAAAGCCTGACCGCCGACGGCCGCGACCGCTCGCTGGATCACAAACTGTCGGATATGCATCTGCCCAAGGGCAGCGTGCAGGCGCGGATCATCGAAGACCTGACCCCGGTGGAAAATGAGATCGTCCTGCCGAAAACCTCTTCCGGGGTCTTCAACTCGACCAACATTGACTATGTACTGCGCAACCTCGAAACCCGCCATCTGATCATCGCCGGCATTGTCACTGACCAGTGCGTCGACATGGCCGTGCGTGACGCCGCCGACCGCGGCTATCTGGTGACACTGGTCGAAGACGCTTGCGCCACCTACACCTCGGCGCGACACGACGCCTGCCTGAACGCGATCAAGGGTTATTGCTGGATCACCGATACGCAAACCGTGCTCGGCCGGTTGCAGGAGATGCAGCCATGAGCGCACGCCTGATGCCATTGCCGATGACCACCATCGTCACCACCGACCTGATCGGCATCACCCGTGGCCGCTCGTTTCCCACCGACGAACTTGAACACTACCAGGCCGCCGGTTGTGGCTGGGTGCCGGCCAACAGCGCGTTGACGCCTCAGGACATCATTGCCTCGACCAATCCGTGGGGCGCCTATGGCGACGTGCGCCTGATTCCCGACCTGAGCAGCCGCGTCACTGTCGGCAACGGCCCGGATCCCGAAGCGCCCGCACTGGACTTCATTCACGGCGATATCCGCGAAACCGATGGCCGGTCGTGGGGCGCCTGCCCGCGCACGCTGTTGCGCGACGAAATCGAACGCTATCGCGATCAACTCGGCTTGCAGGTCAACGCCGCGTTCGAACATGAGTTCAACCTGCACGCAGGCTTTGCCCAGCACCTGGCGTTTTCCCTCGAAGCCCAGCGTCAGGGCGCCGAATTCGGCGGCTGGCTGCTCAGCGCCTTGCGTGCCGGTGGCGTCGAACCGGAAATGTTCCTGCCTGAATACGGCAAGCATCAATACGAAATCACCTGCCGCCCGACGCTTGGCGTGGCTGCTGCGGATCGTGCGGTCAATGTGCGCGAGATCACCCGCGAGATCGCCCGGCAAATGGGCCTCGATCTGAGTTTCGCGCCGAAAACTGCCGCAGACGCGGTGTGCAACGGCGTGCACCTGCACGTCAGCCTGCTCGATCTCGCCGGCCAGCCGATGCTCTATGACGCCGGCACCAGCAATGGCCTGTCGACCCTCGGCCAGCATTGGGCGGCGGGCATCCTGCATTACTTGCCGGCGCTGTGTGCGTTCACCGCGCCGACGCCGGTGTCGTACGAGCGTTTGCAGCCGCACCACTGGAGCGCGTCGTACGCCTGCCTCGGTCAACAGAACCGTGAAGCAGCGTTGCGCATTTGTCCGACCGTGACATTGGGCGGCAAACCGGTGGCAAGGCAGTTCAACCTCGAATTCCGCGCCATGGACGCCACCGCCTCGCCGCACCTGGCGATGGCCGCGCTGTTGATTGCCGGACGCCTGGGCATCGAGCAGCGTCTGGCGCTGAATGCAATCACCGATGAGATTCCCGATTCACTCAACGACGAGCAACGCCAGGCCCGGGGCATCGTTGCCCTGCCCGGGTCGCTGGCGCAGGCGCTGGATTGCCTGCGCGACAGCGCTGCCTTCAACGAATGGCTGCCCAAGCCGTTGCTCGACACGTATTACGCCCTGAAAACCGAGGAACTGGCGCTGACGGAACAGCTCTCGCCCGCCGACTTGTGTGAGCACTATGCACGCCTGTACTGAATCCGCCGAGCTGGGGTTGTACACCCGACCGGTCTACAACCTGAGCCGCGCCGACTCGACGCACCCGTTGATTCTGGTGTGCGAGCACGCCAGTTGTTACATCCCCGAGGCCCTGAACAGTCTGGGCCTGGACGCTGCCGCCGCCCGTGAGCACATCGCCTGGGACATCGGTGCGCTGCAACTGGCCGAGCAATTGTCGGAGCAACTCGGCGCAACGCTGTTGAGCGCCAACTATTCGCGGCTGCTGATCGACCTCAACCGCCCACGGCATGCCCCCGACAGCATTCCGGCACAGAGTGAGATCTATCAGGTGCCGGGCAACCGTGAGCTGGACGAAGTCACGCGTGAATACCGCCGGCAGACGCTGTTCAAACCGTTCCATGCGCGTTTGCAGACACTGATCGACGAGCGCATCGCCAAAGGGCAACCGGTGCGGGTGGTGGGCATTCACAGTTTCACCCCGGTGTATTACGGCCAGCCACGCCCGCTGGAAATCGGCGTGCTGTTCGGCCAGGCCAGGGCCTATGCCCAGCGCTTGCTCGACGGTCTCGAACAACACCCGTTGAAAGTGGCCGGCAACCAGCCGTACAAGATCGATCCGCTGGGCGACATGACCGTGCCCGTCCACGGCGATGCCCGTGGCCTGGATTCAGTACTGATCGAGGTGCGCAACGACTTGCTGCGCAGCCCCGAAGCGGTGGCGCGCTGGGCCGGCTATCTGGCGCCATTGCTGTAAGGAAAACGCCTGTAAGACTGCTGACGCTGTAACGGATTACCGATAGAACAACTAAAAAACAATCGATGGCTGACAAGGAGTTGCGCTTCATGGAAATTGAAGAATTCGGCTACAAGCAAGAGTTGAAACGTAGCCTGACCCTCACCGATCTGGTGGTGTACGGGATGATCTTCATGATCCCCATCGCCCCGTTCGGTGTGTATGGCTACGTCAACGCCGAGGCACCGGGGATGGTGCCGCTGGCGTACATCATCGGCATGGTGGCGATGCTGTTCACCGCGTTGAGCTACGGCAGCATGGCCAAGGCTTTCCCGATTGCCGGTTCCGTGTACTCCTACGCGCAACGCGGCCTCAACCAACACGTCGGGTTCATCGCCGGTTGGCTGATGCTGCTCGATTACCTGCTGATTCCGCCGCTGCTATATGTGTACGCGGCAATGGCGCTCAACCACTTGTATCCGGACATTCCGAAAGTCGGCTTCATCCTCGCGTTCCTCGTCAGCGCGACTTTCGTCAACCTGCGCGGCATCACCTTCACCGCACGGATGAACATCATTTTCCTGCTGGCGCAACTGGTCGTACTGGGGATCTTCCTGTTTTACGCCTGGACCGCCCTGCACAACGGCGGCGGTAACGGTGAACTGACCCTGGCGCCGCTGTATCACCCGGAAACCTTCAACTTCGCCCTGCTGATGCAGGCGGTATCGATTGCAGTGCTGTCGTTCCTTGGCTTTGATGCGATTTCCACCCTCGCCGAAGAAATCAAAGGTGACCCGGGCAAGAGCATCGGCAAAGCCGCGCTGATCACACTGGTGGTGATGGGCGTGATTTTCGTTGCGCAAACCTGGATCGCCACCGATCTGGCCGCCGGCATGGGCTTCAAGTCCGCCGACACCGCGTTCTATGAAATCGCCGAAATAGCCGCTGGCAGCTGGCTCGCGACGCTGACCGGTGTGGCGACGGCACTGGCCTGGGGCGTGGCCGTGGCGATCACCTCGCAAGCCGCAGTCTCGCGCCTGCTGTTCGGCATGGCCCGCGACGGCAAGCTGCCGAAAGTGCTGGCCAAGGTCCATCCAAAACACAACACGCCATACCTGAGCATTTATCTGGTGGCGGTGCTGTCGCTGGTGATCTGCTACCTGTTCATCAACTCGGTCGACACCCTGACGTCGCTGGTCAACTTCGGCGCACTCAGCGGTTTCATGCTGCTGCACCTGACCGTGATCAACTACTACTGGCGTCGGCAAAAGTCCGGTCAGGTTGTGCGCCACCTGATCTGCCCGGTGATCGGCTTCATCATCGTCGCGGCCATCATGTACAACATGGGCGTCGATGCGCAGAAACTCGGCCTGATCTGGATTGCCCTGGGCCTGGTGTACCTGTTCTTCCTCAACAAGCTTGGCACCAGCACCGCGTTGCCTGACCCGAGCAACGGCTGACAAGAAAAAGAGCAGCGTCTGACAACAAATCAGGCGACCGCCGATTTAACGCGTGGACCCCGACAGTGATAGTCAGGTTCGGCGATTCGCCGAACCTTTTGATACAGGAGTACTTCCATGCTGGTCTTACGCCCAGTCGCACCGACTGACCTGACCCAGCTCCAACAATTGGCCCGCGACAGCCTGGTGGGCGTGACCTCCCTGCCGGACGACAGCGACCGCTTGCGCGAGAAAATCGCCGGCTCCGCTGCGTCGTTTGACAGCGACGCCGTGGCACAGGGCCCGGAGAATTACTTCTTCGTGCTGGAAGACCTGAGCAATCAGCGGTTGCTGGGTTGCTCGGAGATTCTCGCCACCGCCGGTTTCGACGAGCCGTTCTACAGCCTGCGCAACCGCCACTTCACCAGTGCCTCGCGGGAACTGAACATCGAGCACGGCGTGCCGGCGCTGTCGCTGTGCCACGATTTGAACGATCACACCCTGCTGCGCGGTTTCCACATCGACGCGGCACTGGTGCGCACACCGTTCTCCGAATTGCTCTCGCGGGCGCGCTTGCTGTTCATCGCGGCCCACGCGCAACGCTTCGCCGAAGCGGTGATCACCGAAATCGTCGGTTACAGCGACGAGCACGGCAACTCGCCGTTCTGGGATGCGCTGGGCAAGCATTTCTTCGATCTGCCCTACGTTGAAGCCGAGCGGTTGTGCGGTTTGCAGAGCCGCACGTTCCTCGCCGAACTGATGCCGCAATACCCGATCTACGTACCGATGCTGCCGCAAGCGGCGCAGGACTGTATTGGCAAAATCCACCCGGATGGCCAGGAAGCCTTCGACATTCTTGAGCGTGAAGGTTTTGAAACCAACAGCTACATCGACCTGTTCGACGCCGGCCCGACGCTGTTCGCACGCACCACCAACATCCGTTCGATCGTCCGCAGCCAGGTCGCCGAAGTACGGCTACAGCCACAGATTGATGCACGTGGCCGTTATCTGCTGAGCAACGACGCGCTGCACGGCTTCCGGGCCATCGTCGCCGAACTCGATTACCAGCCCGATCAACCGCTGTCCCTCACCCCTGCAATGTGTGCGGCGCTGAACGTGACCGATGGCAGCCAGATTCGCCTGATTGCCCTGTGAACCGCGCCCGGTTCCGCACCCAACGACAGTGCCCGAACAGGCGCGCAGAAGGAGTTACAGCATGATTGTCCGCCCGGTTAAAGTCAGCGACTTGCCAGCCTTGATGGCCTTGGTAAAACAGGCAGGTCCAGGGTTCACCACCCTGCCGGCCAATGAAGATCGTCTGTCCCACCGGGTACGCTGGGCGCAACGCGCGTTCGCCGAACAGGTGGAACGCGCCGACGCCGATTACCTGTTCGTGCTCGAAGACGATGACATGCGCGTGGTCGGTGTCAGCGCCATGGCCGGGGCGATCGGCTTGCGCGAGCCCTGGTACAACTATCGCGTCGGTTTGACAGTGAGTTCGGCACCGAATCTGGGCATTCAGCGACAGATTCCGACGCTGTTTCTCAACAATGAACTGACCGGCCAATCGGAGTTGTGCTCGTTGTTTCTGGGCCATGAGCATCGTCACGGCAGTAACGGCCGTTTGCTGTCGCTGGGGCGCCTGCTGTTCGTCGCCGAATTTCCGCATCTGTTTGGCGAAAAGATGATCGCCGAACTGCGCGGCAGTGCTGATGAACTGGGTTGTTCGCCGTTCTGGGACAGCCTGGGTCGGCACTTCTTTCAGATGGACTTCAGCCACGCCGACCACCTCTCGGGGCTGGGCAATAAATCCTTTATCGCTGAGCTGATGCCGCGCCAACCGCTGTACACCTGCATGCTCACTGAACAGGCCCAGGCGGCCATCGGCCAGGCACATCCCAACACCGAGCCGGCGCTGAAAATTCTTCAGGCCGAAGGTTTTACTCACAAGGGCTATATCGACATTTTTGACGGTGGACCGGTGATCGAAGCGCCGATCCGCAACATCCGCACGGTACGCGACAGCCTTGAACTGACCCTGAGCCTCGGCAGCCCGGACGAACAGGCGCCGCTGTGGCTGATCCATAACCGGCGTCTGGAAAACTGCCGCATCACCGTGGCGCGGGCGCGTCGGGTCGGCAGCAGCCTGGTGATCGATCGCCTGACGGCCAAACGCCTGCAGTTGCAACCGGGCAATTCGGTCAGGGCAGTGATGTTGCCCAATCAACAGCAGCAGGCTGTGGCGGCCTGATTCTCGGGGATCAAGCCTGCCTCCCTTGCCACAGGTAAATTTTCCCCTTCCAAGGTGAATCCTTTCAGCAGAAGATTCATCGGCAAATCGCTGCCTTGCAAATTCGTCATGATCCTTGACCCATTCGCGTGATAGCCTTTTCACTCTTCGGCGTTGACACCTTTGCTCAAGCCTTTCCATTCCTTTGTATTGGTGGAACTCGTATGACCAGGCTTTCTCATCAAGATTTGCGCCGTAACTTCCGTCAGCTGCTGGCCTCCGACGCCTGCTACCACACGGCTTCGGTGTTCGACCCGATGTCTGCACGCATTGCCGCTGACCTGGGTTTTGAAGTGGGGATTCTCGGCGGTTCCGTGGCCTCGTTGCAGGTGCTCGGCGCGCCGGACTTTGCCCTGATCACCCTCAGCGAGTTCGCCGAACAGGCTACGCGCATTGGCCGCGTCGCCCAGTTGCCGGTGATCGCCGACGCCGACCACGGCTACGGCAACGCCCTCAATGTGATGCGCACCATCGTCGAACTGGAACGCGCCGGCGTCGCCGCCCTGACCATTGAAGACACCCTGCTGCCCGCGCAATTCGGGCGCAAATCGACCGACCTGATCTCGGTCGCCGAAGGCGTCGGCAAGATCCGTGCAGCACTGGAAGCCCGGGTCGATTCGGAAATGGCGATCATCGCCCGCACCAACGCCGGCATTCTGCCGAACCAGGAAATCATCAGCCGCACCCGCCAGTACCAGGCCGCAGGCGCTGACGGCATCTGCATGGTCGGCGTGCAGGACTTTGATCAGCTTGAGCAGATCGCCGAACACCTGACCGTGCCGTTGATGCTGGTCACCTACGGCAACCCGGCGCTGCGTGACGACAAGCGTCTGGCCGAACTGGGCGTGCGTGTGACCATCGATGGGCATGGCGCTTACTTTGCGGCAATCAAGGCAACCTACGACAGCCTGCGCGAACAGCGGCAGATCTTTACCCAGGCTTCCGACCTGAGCGCGACCGAGTTGACGCACACCTATACCCAGCCTGAGGAATATATTCTCTGGGCCAAGGAATACATGAGCGTCAAGGAGTAATAAGTTGGCCGGGCTGACACCATCGCGAGCAGGCTCACTCCTACAGTAGGTCTTCAGTGCACACAGTATTTGTGTTCAACGCCGATCATTTGTAGGAGTGAGCCTGCTCGCGATAGCAACAGCCGCTACGCCGCTACATCGGAGTTCTGTACGCCTCTTCCCGCTGCATCGCCCGCGCCTGAATCACATTCAGAATCGCGCAACCCTCGCGCATCAGCAGATGCACCGCGCTGGTCACCCGCGTCAGATCACAATCGGAAATGTCTTTGAGGTTGAGACTGGCCAAGGTGTCGGCCAGATCGCGCACGACAACGAACCGGTGCATCGCACAGGCGGCCATGTCGCTGAGTTCTGTGTGGGTTTTGATGAAGAGCACCGGGGATTCGGCGTCGTAGGTGCGCACTATGGTGATCGTTCCCACGCTCCGCGTGGGAATGCAGCCCGGGACGCTCTGCGTCCCACACAAAGCCGAACGCGGAGCGTCCGTTGAGGCATTCCCACGCAGAGCGTGGGAACGATCACTACCTCACTACGGCTTGGCCAACTCCATGATCATCCGCGACAACAAATAAATCCGCGGCGCCACGCTCGCCACTTCGGCGTATTCCTCCGGCGTGTGAATATTGCCGCCAACGATCCCGAAACCGTCCAGCGTCGGCGTGCCCACTCCGGCCGACAAACTCGCATCCGCCGCACCACCACTGCCCTCCTCGGTCAGTTTTCGGCCGATCTCGCCGTAAATCCCCTGCGCCATGGCCATCAGACGATCCGACTCGGCCGTCTGCGGCATCGGTGGCAAACCGCGTTGCAAAGTAGTCTTCACTTCAGTGTCGGGAATCAACTTGTCCTGGGATACCCGCGCCAGATCCTTCTCGATCCGGTCAAACTCCTCCGGCACCGCCGCGCGTACGTCAGCCTTGGCCGTGGCCTGATCCGGAATCACGTTGGTGCGATCGCCGGCCTTGAGCACGGTGAAGTTGATGGTGGTTTTCTTCGCCTCATCACCGAGCTTGCCCAACTGCAGAATCTGGTGCGCCGCCTCCATCGCGGCATTGCGCCCCAGCTCCGGGGCCACCCCGGCATGCGCCGCTTTACCCTTGACCTCGACCAGCGCCGTCGCGCTGCCCTTGCGCCATACCACCAAACCATCGGCCGGACGCCCCGGCTCAAGATTGAGGGTCACGTCATGCAGTTTGGCGGTTTTCTTGATCAGGTCGGTGGCGACGTCCGAGCCGGTTTCTTCACTGGCATCAAGCAGGAAGGTGATTTGCGCGTAGTCCTTGAAATCGAGGTTTTTCAGGACTTTCAGCGCATAGATCCCGGCGACGATACCGCCCTTGTCGTCCATCACCCCCGGCCCGTAAGCGCGACCGTCCTTGATGTGGAACGGTCGCTCGGCCGCCGAACCTTCCTTGAATACCGTGTCCATGTGCGCCATCAGAAGGATTTTCGCCTTGCCGGTGCCTTTGAACGTGGCCAGGACGTGGTTGGTTTTTTCCGGGGTGTTAGGCACTAATTCGATGGTGGCGCCGAGCTTTTTCAGCTCATCGATGGCGATCTCGCTGACTTGCTTGAGGCCTGGCTCATAGCCCGAGCCTGAGTCGATGTTGACCAGCCGTTCCAGCAGTTTGAGGGCTTCGGGCTGGTATTGCTCGGCGTCGGCGAGCACTTGTTTATGCGGTTCGGCGAAGACGCTGGAGGCACTGATGGCGAGAGACAGGCCGAGGCTGGCGGCCAGCAGGGAGCGGGGAAATGAGAACGTCATGAATCGATCCTTGTTTCGCGTCGGGGGGATCTGAACCGTACCTGACATCGACGCAAGGCTCTATACCGATAGCGACATCTCCCTGACCAACACCGAACACCGAACACCGAACACCGAACACCGAACACCGAACAACTGTAGGAGCTGCCGCAGGCTGCGATCTTTTGATCTTGCTTTTAAAACAACATCAAAAGATCGCAGCCTGCGGCAGCTCCTACAGGGGGCTTTGTGATCTCAGACGGAGTCGAGCAGTGGCTGTTTGGGCAGGTTGTCGCAATTGCAGATCACCCGGTTTCTGCCGCTCGCCTTGGCCTCATACAACGCCTGATCCGCGTCATTGAGCCAGCGCGTCGCATCGGCATGGGCCGGATCGTACGCCGCGAGGCCAATGCTCAGACTGACCTTCAACGCCGGATTTTGCTCGTAACCCAGCGTTGAAAAACGCTCACGCAGCGCTTCCATCGCCTGCGCTGCATGAAACAGCGGCAAATCCGGGAGGATCACGCAGAACTCGTCGCCGCCATAGCGGCCACCAACGTCAGTGGCGCGCAGATTTTGCTTGAGCATCTTGCTCAATTGCCGCAACACGATGTCGCCGGCAACATGCCCATAGGTGTCGTTGATCGCCTTGAAATGGTCGATGTCTATCAACGCAATGGCCGCGCCTTGGTTTTGCCGTTTGCAGCGCTGGAAAGCGATTTCCAGTTGATCCTTCCAGGCGCCGTGGTTGAGCAGACCGGTGAGGCTGTCGGTGCGGCTCAGCGCCAGCAATTCCCGTTTATGCAGGCCCAGCGTGTAGGCCTGACGAAAGCAGATCCAGCCGAGCGCCAACGGATACAGCATCAGCAGTGGCAGGCAGGCGTACAGTTGCGAGGGCGAGGTCTGCGGAATGAACGCCGGGGCAAACACCACCAGCCCCACGCCGACGCCAAGCAGTTGCGCCGCCGAACCGGCCAGCAGAAAACGCAGACCGCCGATGGCGACATTGTTCATCGCCATCATCGAAATGGTCGTGGCACTGGGCAGCGGATTGAAATGCATGGCGGCGACCCAGAAGCCACCGAGGAAGGCGTCGATCAACAGATTGCGGTGTTCGGCGTGGTAAGGAGCGCGAGCGCGACGCGCCCATTGATAGGCCAGATGCGGCCAGACCAGGCCATTGAACAGCATCAGCGCCCAGACCCACAGCGGCGGATCGAGCGGGTACATCGCCACGGACACACAAAGCAGCCCAAGCACCAGCCCGAGGGTTCGCGATGTATAAAGCCTCCTGGCCAATGAAAGTCCCTTTCCTCCCGTGTTTCCCATAAGGGCCTCGACCACTCGACGGAACGTGCACACCGCAGGACGGATGTGCTGGGAGTCTAACAGGGCGACGTTAAATAGCCATCACCGGCCAGCGGCCTCAATAGAACTCCTGTAAGAGCTGCGGCACGCTGCGATCTTTTGATCTTTTTTAGAATCAAAAGATCGCAGCGTGTCGCAGCTCCTACAAGGATTTCGGATCACACAGTGCAAATATTTGGCTATACATGAAAGGATGAAAACGGAAAAACAACTATAAGAAGGAGGCCCATGCAGACCTACCAAGTGTTGATCATCGGCAGCGGTTTTGGCGGCCAGTGCGCGGCGGTCAACCTGCTCAAGGCCGGGATCGACGATTTTCGCCTGCTGGAACGCCGCGACTTCTTCGGCGGCACCTGGTGCCAGAACACCTATCCCGGTGCGGCGGTGGATGTGCCGTCGCCGCTGTATTCGCTGTCGTTCGCGCCCTACCGCTGGTCGCAGATGTTCGCCGGACAGGCCGAGCTGCACCGCTACACCGAACACGTCATCGACCAGTTCGGCCTGCGTGAGCGG
The DNA here is from genome assembly GCF_016651305.1 of Pseudomonas sp. TH06. GTDB lineage: Bacteria > Pseudomonadota > Gammaproteobacteria > Pseudomonadales > Pseudomonadaceae > Aquipseudomonas. The sequence continues at coordinate 225,979 of NZ_JAEKEC010000003.1, forward strand.
GTGGAATTGCAAGCCGATGTCGAGCGCGTCGAGTGGGACGATGCGCAAAAACGCTGGGCCGTGCACACCGCCGGCAAAGGCACGTACTACGCACAGTTCCTGATCAATGCCACCGGGCCGTTGAGCCAACCGGTGATCCCGCACTTCCCCGGGCAAGATCGCTTTCAGGGCAAGACTTTTCATACCAACAATTGGGACCACAGCTACGACTACCGCGGTAAACGCGTGGCCATCGTCGGCAGCGGCGCCAGCGCCGCGCAGGTGATTCCGGCGATTGCTCCGCAGGTTGAGCAACTGCATGTGTTTCAGCGAACACCGCACTGGGTGTTGCCACGCGGGGACCGGGTGTTCGGACCGTTTCAACGCTGGCTACTTGGCCTGAAGCCCGCCTACAAACTGCTGCGCTGGCTGATCTACTGGCAGTTCGAAACCCGGGTAATTGCCTTCAAATACTCGAAACCGGCGATTCACATGGTGCAAAAGCAGGCGCTGCGTTTTCTCAAACGCCAGGTGCCCGATCCGGCACTCCAGCAAAAGCTCATTCCCGACTTCACCATCGGCTGCAAACGGGTGCTGGTCTCCAGCACTTATTACCCGGCGCTGACCCGCGCCAACGTGACGCTGCACACCCGCGATCAAGGCATCGCATCGATTGACGAAAGCGGGATCAACACTCAGGACGGTCAGCACATCGATGTTGACCTGATCGTCTGGTCGACCGGTTACGACGCCACCGACGGGGTGATTTCCTACCCGGTCAGCGGAAAAAACGCCGTGCAACTCAGACATGTCTGGGCCGAATATCCCCGTGCCTATCTGGGCACCAGCCTACCGGAATTTCCCAACCTGTTTATCGTCACCGGCCCCAACACCGGCATTGGCCACACGTCGGCGCTGTTCATCATCGAGTCGCAGATGAACTACATCATCGACTGCATCCGCACTGTAAAAGCCAAAGACCTGCGCAGTATCGAAGTGCGCCCCGAGGCAGAACGTACCTACACTGAAATGATCCACCGGGAAATGGAACGCACGGTCTGGAAGTCCGGTGGCTGCCACAGTTGGTATCAAAGCAAGAGCGGTCATGTGATCGCGATGTTTCCCGGCTTCAGTTTCAGCTATCACCGCTTGACCCGAGCGCTGAAACCCGCCGACCACATTCTGTCCTGACTACGTAAAAGGAAGACGTCGATGCTTTTGCTGTTTGTCGCCCTCGCGGTGTTCGTGGCCTGGAGCTGGCTGAGTTATCCGGCAGTTGGCCACTGGCTGTATGACCTGAACATGGCCATCGAGGCCAAGTTGTACAAACTGCACAAGATTGAAGTGCCGATTGCCGAGATGACGGTGTCGACGTGGCAAGGTGGGCCTTATGAGGCGGCCAGTGCGATCCTGATGCTGCACGGCTACAGCGCCGACAAGAACCTGTGGCTGCGGTTTTCCCGACATTTCGTGCGCCAGTATCGAGTGATCATTCCGGACATGGCCGGCCACGGCGAAACCGGCTTCAAGGCCGGCGGCGGCTATGACATTCCGTTGCAGGCCAAGCGCATGATCCAGTTGCTGGATGTCTGCGGCGTGGAGAAAGTGCACGTCATCGGCAACTCCATGGGCGGTTACATCGCGGCGTGGCTGGCGGCGACGTATCCGGAGCGCATTGCCTCGGTGGCGCTGATCGACCCGGCCGGCGTCACGGCGCCGGAGGCCAGCGACATGGAGCGCCACCTGGCCCGTGGGCATAACCCGTTTCTGATCAATTCCCGAGAGGAATTCCGCCAGTTTTATGCAATGACCATGGCTTCGCCGCCGTGGGTGCCGAAGCTGGTGCTGGACGCGATTGCTCAGCGCTATGAACAACAACGCGATGACCTGGAAGAGATCTTCCGCGATTTCCACGCCAGTCCGCCGATGGAGCCGAAACTGGCCGACATCAAATGCCCTGCGCTGCTGCTGTGGGGACGCAAGGACCGGCTGATCGACGTCAGCAGTGTGCCAATCTGGAGCAAGGGCATCGCCAATTTGCAGGTAGACGTGTGGGATGGCGTCGGGCACATGCCAATGGTCGAGCAGCCGGGAAATACCGCACGGCTGTACCGGGATTTCCTCGGAAACCAGAAATGATCCTCAAGATAAACGCGCCCCCTGTGGTGAGGGGATTTATCCCCGATGGGTTGCGAAGCAGCCCCCATCCTGTGCATGCAATCTGTCTGATCCCCAGCATTCTCTGCACTGGGGCCGCTGCGCGACCCATCGGGGATAAATCCCCTCACCACAGTCAATCCTCCTCATTACCAGAGAGATTCGGATTGAGATGAATATTCTTTACGACGAACGCCTCGACGGCCCCTTGCCGGATGTGAACAAAGCCGATCTGCTCGAGGCCTTACAGCGTGCCGTGCCGGATCTCGACATTCTCTGGCGCGAAGAAGAACTCAAACCCTACGAGTGCGACGGCCTCTCCGCCTACCGCACCACGCCAATGCTGGTCGCCCTGCCCCATCGACTCGAACAAGTCCAGACCCTGCTCAAACTCTGCCATCAGCAAAACGTCCCCGTAGTCGCCCGTGGCGCCGGCACCGGTTTGTCCGGCGGTGCCCTGCCACTGGAAAAAGGCCTGCTGCTGGTCATGGCGCGCTTCAACAATATCCTGCACATCGACCCGGCCGCCCGCACCGCACGCGTTCAACCCGGAGTGCGCAATCTGGCGATCTCCCAGGCAGCCGCGCCGTTCGGTTTGTATTACGCGCCGGATCCTTCTTCGCAAATCGCCTGCTCGATCGGCGGCAACGTCGCCGAAAACGCCGGTGGTGTGCATTGCCTCAAATACGGTCTGACCGTGCACAACCTGCTGAAAATCGAAGTGCTGACCATCGAAGGCGAACGCCTGACCCTGGGCTCTGAGGCCCTTGATTCTCCGGGTTTCGACTTGCTCGCACTGTTCACCGGTTCCGAAGGCCTGCTGGGGATCATCACCGAAGTCACCGTCAAACTGCTGCCCAAACCGCAAGTTGCCAAGGTACTGCTGGCCAGTTTCGATTCCGTGGAAAAGGCCGGGCGTGCCGTCGCCGAAATCATTGCTGCGGGGATTATTCCCGGCGGTCTGGAGATGATGGACAACCTGGCGATTCGCGCCGCCGAAGACTTTATCCACGCCGGCTACCCGGTCGACGCCGAGGCCATCCTGTTGTGCGAACTCGACGGCGTCGAAGCCGATGTCCACGACGACTGCCAACGGGTGCGCGAGGTCATGACTGCGGCGGGCGCTACCGAAGTGCGCCAGGCCCGCGACGAAGCCGAGCGCGTGCGTTTCTGGGCCGGGCGCAAAAATGCCTTTCCGGCCATCGGCCGCTTGTCGCCGGATTATTACTGCATGGACGGCACCATCCCGCGCCGCGAACTGCCCGGCGTGTTGCAAGGCATCGCGCGCCTTGGCGAGGAGTACGGCTTGCGCGTGGCCAACGTATTTCATGCCGGCGACGGCAATATGCACCCGCTGATCCTGTTCGACGCCAACCAGCCCGGCGAGCTGCACCGCGCCGAAGCCCTCGGCGGCAAGATTCTCGAATTGTGCGTGCACGTTGGCGGCAGCATCACCGGCGAACACGGGGTCGGCCGCGAGAAAATCAATCAGATGTGCGCGCAATTCAACAATGACGAACTGAGCCTGTTCCACGCCGTAAAAGCCGCGTTCGACCCGCAAGGCCTGCTCAACCCCGGCAAGAACATCCCGACCCTGCACCGCTGTGCCGAGTTCGGCGCGATGCACATTCACGCCGGGCAACTGCCGTTTCCCGAGCTGGAGCGTTTCTGATGGCCGATTTCGACGCTGTCGACACCCTGCTCGATCAAGTCAATGAAGCGCGGGCCAACGCCACGCCGTTGAAGATTCAGGGCGGCAACAGCAAGGCGTTTCTTGGCCGTGAGGTCGCCGGTGAGGTGCTTGATACGCGCGTGCATCGCGGCATCGTGCGCTATGACCCGACCGAACTGGTGGTCAGCGTGCGCGCCGGTACAGCGCTGTCCGAGTTGCTCGCGGCACTGGATGCCGCCGGGCAGATGTTGCCGTGCGAGCCGCCGTCGTTCGGCGAAAGCGCCACGGTCGGCGGCATGATCGCCGCCGGATTGTCCGGCCCTCGACGGCCATGGTCGGGCTCGGTACGTGATTTCGTCCTCGGCACGCGGGTGATCACCGGCCTCGGCCAACACCTGCGTTTTGGTGGCGAGGTGATGAAAAACGTCGCCGGTTATGACCTGTCGCGGCTGATGGCCGGCAGTTATGGCTGCCTCGGCGTGCTGACCGAAGTCTCGTTGAAAGTCCTGCCCAAACCCCGCCAGTGCCTGAGCATCCGCCTCGATATCGATTGCGCACGGGCACTGGCCAATCTCGCCGAATGGGGTCAGCAACCTTTGCCGATCAGCGCGGCGTGCCACGACGGCACAAGTCTGTACCTGCGCCTGGAGGGCGGCGAAGGTTCGGTGACGGCGGCCCATCAACGCTTGGGTGGCGAGCCGTTGGACTCAGCGTTCTGGCGCGATTTGAACGAGCAACGTTTGCCGTTCTTTGACGAGGGCCTGCCACTGTGGCGGTTGTCATTGCCGAACAATCTCGGCCCACTCGACCTGCCCGGCACGCAACTGATCGACTGGGCCGGCGCGCAACGCTGGTTGAAATCGGACAGCCAGCATCTGCATATTCTCGCCCAGGAACTCGGCGGCCACGCGACTTGCTTCACCCACGGCGCCCGCGACACACCGTTTCAGCCTTTGCCCGCGACACTGCTGCGCTATCACCGGCAACTCAAGGCGCAACTCGACCCGCAAGGGCTATTCAATCCCGGCCGGATGTACGCGGAGGTCTAGCCATGCAAACCACCCTCAGCGAGCAATCCCGACAACTACCCCGCGCCGCCGAGGCGGAAAAGATCCTGCGCACTTGCGTGCATTGCGGCTTTTGCAACGCGACCTGCCCGACGTATCAATTGCTCGGCGACGAACTCGACGGCCCACGCGGGCGCATCTACCTGATCAAGCAAGTACTCGAAGGCGCGCCAGCCACCGCACAGACGCAACTGCATCTGGACCGTTGCCTGTCGTGCCGCAATTGCGAAACCACCTGCCCGTCCGGCGTCGATTATCACAACTTGCTCGACATTGGCCGGGCGGTGGTCGATCACGCGGTGCCGCGCCCGGCAGCACAGCGCTTGTTGCGTGAGGGCTTGCGCGCATTGGCGCCGAATCCGGGGTTGTTCAAAGGCTTGCTGCGCGTCGGCACCACGTTCCGCCCGCTGTTGCCACGAATGTTTGAAAACAAGCTGCCGCAACATCTGCCGACTGCGGGTTCGCGTCCAGTACCACGCCACTCGCGCCGGGTGTTGCTGCTTGAAGGGTGCGTGCAACCGGGGCTTTCACCCAACACCAATGACGCGACGGCGCGGGTGCTCGATCGGCTCGGGATCAGCGTCACACCGGTGGCCGAGGCGGGTTGTTGCGGCGCGCTGGATTATCACCTCGACGCCCAGGCCAAAGGCCTCGACCGTGCCCGGCAGAACATCGACGCCTGGTGGCCACACCTGCAACACGGCGCCGAAGCCATCGTGCAGACTGCCAGCGGTTGTGGCGCATTCATCAAGGATTACGGGCATTTGCTGGAAGGTGATCCGGCCTACGCCGCCAAGGCGCGGCGGATCAGCGAACTGACGGTGGATCTGGTGCAGATCCTCGCGCAAGAACCGCTGGAGCAAATCTGCGCGGCCGCTCAACGGCGGATCGCCGTGCATTGCCCCTGCACCCTGCAACATGCGCTGAAACTCGGCGGCGCGGTGGAAGCGCTGTTGACCCGCCTCGGCTTCAACCTCACCGCGGTGCCCGACGGCCATTTGTGCTGCGGCTCGGCGGGCACTTATTCACTGACACAACCGGCGCTCGCCCGGCAATTGCGCGACAACCGCCTCAACGCGCTGGAGAGCGGTCGCCCCGAATTGATCGTGACCGCCAATGTCGGTTGCCAGAGCCACCTCGCCAGCGCCGGACGTACACCCGTCAGGCACTGGATCGAACTGGTGGATCAGTCGTTGGCAGAATGAAGTTCGTAGGATTCTTCGTTTGCCCGCGTGTGAGAAGGCTGCGATCTTTTCCTCCATCCATCCATTCCGTGACCGTGGCAGGAATTTTTTTCATGAGCGTGCAGCCTTTCGTCAGCCCCGATCTGATCCGCCAACGCTTCTCCAAAGCGATGTCCGACATGTACCGCGAAGAAGTGCCGCTGTACGGCGCGCTGATGGAACTGGTCGAAAAAACCAATCGCGATGTGCTGTCCCGGCAGCCAGATATCGCTCGGCACCTCGACAGGACCGGTGAAATCGAGCGTCTGGACATGGAGCGTCATGGTGCCATTCGTGTGGGCACGGCGACGGAGCTGGCCACCCTCGCCCGCCTGTTCGCGGTGATGGGCATGCAACCGGTGGGATATTACGACCTGACGCCGGCGGGTGTGCCGGTGCACTCGACGGCGTTTCGCGCCGTGCATGAAGAGGCGCTGCAAGTCAGTCCGTTTCGGGTGTTTACCTCGTTGTTGCGCCTGGAGTTGATTGAAGACCCCGAGTTGCGCGGGTTCGCGGAGTCAGTGCTGGACAAGCGCTCGATCTTCACGCCGGCGGCGTTGCGCTTGATCGCCCAGGCTGAAAGCGCTGGCGGGCTGAATGAGATCGAAGCTGCAGAGTTTGTCCTACAGGCTCTGGAAACTTTTCGCTGGCATCACAGCGCAACCGTCAGCGCCGCGCAGTACCAGACACTGAGCGCCCAACACCGTCTGATCGCCGACGTGGTGGCGTTCAAAGGCCCGCACATCAATCACCTGACACCACGCACGCTGGACATCGACGCCGTACAGGAGCAGATGCCGGCCCACGGCATCACGCCCAAAGCGGTGATCGAAGGCCCGCCACGCCGGCAATGCCCGATCCTGCTGCGCCAGACCAGTTTCAAGGCGCTGGACGAGCCGATCGCCTTCACCGATCAAAACGAAACCCGTGGCAGCCACAGTGCGCGTTTCGGCGAAATCGAACAACGCGGCGCGGCGCTGACGCCCAAGGGCCGTGCGCTGTATGACCGCTTGTTGAATGCTGCCCGCGATGAACTCGGTGATTTCCCCAACGAAGGCAATGCCGCACGCTATAACGCGCTGATGACTCAACACTTTGGCGAATTTCCCGACAGCGTCGAGGGCATGCGCGAACAGGAGCTGGCGTACTTTCGCTATTTCGTTACGGAAAAAGGTCTGGCGGCCGGTAGTCTCGGTGACGCCTCGCTGGAGGATCTGTTGCGCAACGGCCATGTGAAAGCTGAACCGCTGGTGTACGAAGATTTCCTGCCGGTGAGTGCGGCGGGGATTTTTCAGTCGAACCTTGGCGATGCGGCGCAGACACACTATGGCGAACACTCCAATCGCAACGCGTTCGAACAGGCGCTGGGGCGCTCGACCATTGATGAATTGGGCTTGTACGCCGAGACGCAACGGCGCTCGCTCAAGGAATGCGCGGAAGCGTTAGGTCTGAAAACAATCTGAGAACTAACCTGACCTTTGTGGCGAGGGAGCTTGCTCCCGCTGGGCTGCGCAGCAACCCCAAAAAATAGTGCAGTAACGAAGATCTTAGGGAGCGCTACGCACTCCAGCGGGAGCAAGCTCCCTCGCCACAGGTTTTTTGTGTTTACTCAGCGCCGTTTTTCCCAACCAGTCCGCCCACTAAAGAAAACGTCATCGCGCTCACTGATGGCATATAGCCGTACTGCGCAAGAAGTTGCGCAGTTGGTCGTAATATTTCACTACTAAAATGCCCTGCAAGCCATGATCTACGTGGCCTGTAGCCAAGTGCGCAAGAAGTTGCGCAGTACTGCGCAACTTCTTGCGCACTTTTACCCTGAATCGCCGGTGAAAAATCCCACAAAACGCAGACCAGAGCGGTTTCACCCCCGGCTCCCGGAGACCTTACAAAAGCTGGCACGCTCCTTGATAACAGTCAGGCACCCACCGGGCGATTTCGCCTCCCGGGCACCTTAAATTTATCCGCAAGGAGAGCATCCCATGGCAACACCAGCGTACATGTCGGTTACCGGCGAAAAACAAGGCCTGATCACTGCAGGCGCTTTCACCGCCGACTCCGTTGGCAACACCTACCAGGAAGGCCACGAAGACCAGGTCATGGTTCAGGCTTTCAGCCACGACGTGATCATCCCGCGTGATCCACAATCCGGTCAGCCAACCGGTCAGCGCGTTCACAAACCAGTCGTGATCACCAAGGTCTACGACAAGGCTTCGCCGCTGCTGCAAGCTGCTCTGACCTCGGGCGAGCGCATGAGCGAAATCGTTATCCAGTGGTTCCGTACTTCGGCTCAAGGTACTCAAGAGCACTACTACACCACCAAACTGGAAGACGCGATCATCGTCGCCATCAACAACAAAATGCACAACTGCCAGGACCCGGGCAACTCGCACTTCACCCACCTGGAAGAAGTGCAGTTCACCTACCGCAAAATCACCTGGACCCACGAAGTATCCGGTACTTCGGGTTCCGATGACTGGCGTGCTCCAGTCGTTTAATTACGGCTGATCGCTTCACACATCGGCCAGCTCTGCTGGTCGATGTTGTTTACGCCCCTCCAGAATTTCGCGTACGTTGACCCGCTTTTGCGGCCGTCGACGAGCGCCGCTGTACAGCACGAGGAACAACGGATGTTCGCGCCGGCCAATGAAACCCACTTTGCCCTGACCCTCGAAGGTCTCTCCGCCGACTTTCAGGTGTTTACCCTGCAAGGCCGCGAGGCCATCAACCAGCCCTTCGTCTTCGAGGTGGAACTGGTCAGTGAGCAGCCGTCGCTGGACCTCGAAACCCTCCTGCACAAACCGGCCTTCCTGCAACTGTCGCCCGACGGCAGCGGCATCCACGGCCAGATCTACCGCGCTGCGCAAGGCGATTCGGGCAAACGCCTGACCCGCTATTCGGTGACCCTGCGCCCGCAACTGGCGTACCTCGCGCACCGCATCAACCAGCGCATATTCCAGAACCTCAGCGTGCTGAAAATCATCGGCATGGTCCTCGAAGAGCACGGTATCCAAAGCAACGCCTACGCCTTCCAGACCGGCTCGGTCTATCCCGAGCGTATCTACTGCGTGCAATACGACGAGTCGGACCTGCATTTCATTCAGCGCCTGTGCGAAGAAGAAGGTATCCATTACCACTTCCAGCACAGCGCCACGGCGCACAAACTGATCTTCGGCGATGACCAGACGGTGTTCCCGAAACTCAAACCCGTGGCCTACCAGCAAGACTCCGGCATGGTCGCCAGCGACCCGGTGATCAAGCGCTTCGACCTGCGCCTGGAAACCCGCACCAGCCGCACCACCCGCCGCGACTACGACTTCGAAAAACCGCGGATCACCCTCGAAAGCGAAAACCGTGGCGACGCCCTGCCCGACCTCGAGGACTACGACTACCCGGGCCGCTTCGTCGACCGCGAGCGCGGCAAACACCTGGCCAAACGCGCCCTCGAACGCCACCGCAGTGACTTCCAGCTCGCTGAAGGCAAAAGCGATCAACCGTTGCTGGTCAGCGGCCACTTCCTCGCGCTGACCCAACACCCGAAAGCGAAATGGAACGACCTCTGGCTGCTCACCGAAGTGCTGCACGAAGGCAAACAGCCGCAAGTGCTGGAAGAGTCGGTGACCAGCGACACTACCGCGCTGAAAGACGATTTCCACCAGGGCTACCGCAACCGCTTCCAGGCCACCCCGTGGGACGTGCCCAACCGCCCGCCCCTGCGCCACCCGAAACCGCGCATCCTCGGCAGCCAGAGCGCCGTCGTCACCGGCCCCAAAGGTGAAGAAATCCACTGCGATCAATACGGCCGCGTCAAGGTCCAGTTCCACTGGGACCGCGAAGGCCAGGCCGACGACAAAACCAGCTGCTGGCTGCGCGTTTCCAGCGCCTGGGCCGGCGCCCAGTACGGCGGCATCGCCATCCCGCGCATCGGCATGGAAGTGCTGGTGACCTTCCTCGAAGGCGACCCCGATCAACCGCTGATCAGCGGCTGCCTGTACCACAAGGAAAACACCGTCCCCTACGCCCTGCCGGCGAACAAGACGCGCACGACGTTCAAAACCCTGAGCTCAATGGGTGGCGGCGGCTACAACGAACTGCGTATCGAGGACAAGAAAGGTCAGGAACAGATTTATCTACATGCCCAGCGCGACTGGGACGAGAACATCGAGCACGACCAGAAGATTCGGGTCGGCAATGAGCGTCACGACACGGTCGAGAAGAACAGCTACACGGAATTCAAGGCTGAAGAACACCACACGGTTTTTGAGGATCGCAAGGTTGAGGCTCAGGCCAACGATCACCTGACGGTTGGAGTGAATCAGCACGTCAAGATTGGCACCGGGCAGTTCATTGATGCCGGGCAGGAAATCCACCTGAGCAGCGGCATGAAAGTGGTGCTCGAAGCCGGCGCCGAACTGACCCTGATTGGCGGTGGCAGCTTCATCAAGATCGATGCGGGCGGCGTGACCATGAGCGGGCCGGTGATCAATATCAACTCTGGAGGCGGTCCGGGCAGTGGCACTGGGGCGGCGCCGTTGTTGCCGGGGCCGTTGAAGCAGGCGGATGCGGATAAGGCCGGGACCTTGCTGGTGCCGGCCTTGCGTCAAACCCTGCAACGAGCAGCCACAACGGCTCAGCCAGTCTGCGAGATATGCGAAAAACTGAAGGCGATGAAATGATCCCCGGTACCACACGTTATCTGCTTCTGGATGGAGCAAAGATCGAAAACCTTCCGGCCCGCGTATACAGCCTGGATGAAAATCCGATTGTCGAATGGCTTTACCACTCAACCCCCTTGCAAGAGGTGTTTGATGTCGGCCCTGCGTTGGTCGTCTTGCGCGCCAACACCGCACTCGAAAAAGCCTTCATTGACGACTGGCAAAACGATGCCGGCCTCATCATCGAAAGCGATGCGCCCATTCAGCAACTGACTGAACATCTGCGCAGCCTGATCCACGTACGGGTGACCGATGATGCGTCAATGCTGTTTCGATACTACGACCCGCGAGTCATGCGCCATTGGTTGCCGCCCCTGAGTCCAGCTGAAAAAGATCACTTGATGGGACCGATCCGCCGCGTGCGTCTGCCGGCCCGAGAGGGTGAGCAAGAGCAGTGGATCGTTCGTGAGCAAGATCGCCAAAGTGCCCAGCAATATGCCGAGCGGCCGTGGTTGTACCTTGATGAGCAGCAGTTGCAACAGCTCAACCAAGGCAAGCTGGAGCTGTTTGATCAACAGCTACTGGAGCACGTCAACACCTACTTCCCTGATTGCCTGGCCCAGCGCTCGTCCACGGAGCAGCAGCAATGGGCAGTGCTCTGCCGCGAAGGCGCCGCCAGCCACGGCTACTCGGCGCCCAAGGAAGTGGCGCGCTGGTCGGCACTGGTTGCCGAACATGGCACCGAGTTTCCGCGAGCGCCGGAACATCAGGCCTACCGCGAGATTCTGCAACAACCCACGCTAAACGCCACACAACGCCTGGATGCCTTGTTGGTAGAACTGCATCGCCATTGGCTGCTGACTGACAAGGAGTCCTTTGCATGACCACCCAACCGATCGATAAAAACCGCAATCTGGCCGCCGCCGATCAGGCCGCACAATGTCAGTTCGGCGACGAGGAACTGTCGAGCCCAGGTACCACCTGCCCGGCCAAACACCCGGAAATATTCGTTGTTCCCGCGCGCTACGCGAAGGCCGAGCAGGCCGCCGAACACGCCGACTTCAAACCGCCCAGCCCGACCAAAAGCCACCCGATGGCACTGCGTCGCCTGCGCGCCGGTTATGTCTACCTGTGGCATGCCGAAGGCCCATTGAAACGTTACGGCGTAGGCGCAGATGGCCTGCTGGTCGAGCAGTCGCTGACGCAACCACACGCCGAAATCGCCACAGGCGAAAAAGCCGGTATCGCCCTGAAAAAAAGCACCGACGCCTGGATGCTCTACAGCGAAAGACCGTTGAGCAAAGACGCCTGCGAGAGCCTGAAAAAGAACGGCGAGCGACGCAAACGCATGCGTCAGGTAGCACTCACCAAAGTCGCCACAAACCTGACGGCCAAACACTGCCCACCACTCGAAAAAGCCCCGACACTTGTCGCCGAGCTGATGCCCAAGGTACGTGATCAAGCCCTTGCGCATGATTATCAGCAGAACGGTGCGGCCTACCGTGAAGGCGTGAACCAACAGGGCAAGGAGATGCAAAAGGCTCCCACGCAGGACAACATCAAAGCCTATTCTGCGAGCTCGCAATTCCTGCGCGAACGTGAACAAGCAGCCAGCGCACAACCCCCGGGCGAGCCGGTGGCCGAACCTGGCATCTGGAGTGCCACCCCTTGGGAACTGGCCCCGACCCAAGCTTGGCTGGATGCAGCCAAAAGCCAGTCGGCCCCGTTATATGGGGTGTTTGCTGCGCTGGATGATGATCTCGGCGTGTTGCGAGATATCGACCACGAACAGAATAAGGTCGAGGCTGAGCACGAAGCCTGGGTCGCCGACAACAGCTTGCGTCAGACCATCGGCAGTTTTATCCGCAGCATGGTCACCGAAGACGGCGCGGAGGTGGCCAACCTGCTCAACTATCAGTATCGCGAGCACAACCTGAAGCTGACGCCCGAACAAGGCGACACCCTGCTTGATAGCCAGAAGCAGCTCAACGATCTACAAGCGGAAAAACAACGCATCAACCTTCAGCGCGGCCGTCAGTACGGATTATCCAAAGCGGATTCGTTGATGGCGGATGTGAGCAGCCGAGAAGAAGGCATTCTGAATAAAGTGCGCAGCTTTATCCCAAGCGAGCTGCACAAAGAGGCGCAACAAGTAGTACGCGAGTATCGCCGGGAAAAAGCCAGCAATCTGGGAGATGGTCGCGGCGCCAGCAAAGTTGGGGAATATATTGATCTGGCAAGCATGGATCGTTGGCTGGACGAAGAGGCACCGCAGCATTTCAAACAGGTCGAGACGCGTCATCATCTGCTGTATACCGATCGTAAAGCGTATCTCCCACGTAGTGAGAGCGGCACCTGGTTTGTCGACCAAAGCAACGAAGATCACCTCAAGTGGCTGGAAAATTTGACGGTCGCCTGCCTCAGTGCCCAATGCAGCCGCAGCGAAGGGGCCAAGCAGTTTACTGACTACGTGCAAAGCGACAATCCGGGGTTGCTGCGATTGGTGTTCCAGGCTTGGAGCCCGAGCCTCGAAGCGGCAGTCAACAACACGTCGCGACTCAATGAACTGTTCACCGCTCTGGGTATGGAAAACCTCGCTGATTCGCGTGCCGCCATCGCCAAGATTATCGACGCCGACACGCTACGCAACATCGAGCGACTGGCAAGCAACCTTGAAGGTGCCTGGGTCGCAGCCCTTACTCGCCTCGGCGCATCATTGATACAGGCCCGCAACGGCATGGCCATAGGCATGGGTATGTTTCTTGCCCTTCGTCTGGGCGAAAGCGCTCGCCTGCTGCAGGGCATGGAGAACGGCATAAAAGTCTGGCGTCTGGTCGGCCAGAAAGCTGACGCCCTTGGCCAGTGGACGCGCAGCACTGCGCAGGCCATCGGCCTTGGCCGCGTTAGCGGTATCGTCAATGCTCCCGCAGTGAAAGCCTCGGGCGGCCTGCTGCCATTGGCAGCGCTGGTGGTGAATATTCTCAACGCCGGTACATATGCCGGGCAGGCAGCTGCATTGGAAGGCAGCGATGAGCAGCGTCAAGCGGATTCTCTTTCTGCGTATTTATACGCAGGGGCGGCGTTGGGGGCGGTGATTCAGAATTGGCTGCTTTTGGGGAAAGGAGTTAATGAATTAACAGGGCGACTGCCTCTTGGCCTTTCTGCAACCGCTCCAACGTTGACGCTGTTCGGTGGGATTGTTGGCGGACTTTCTGCTGCAGCAGCTCTTCAAGAATTCAATTCGTTAAAAACTCAAATAGATAGCGCTCAAGGCAGTATTGATCCATGGATCAAGATTAAACAATTGGCCGTTACTGGGCAGGTTGCCGTATATGGAGCGCAAGCGCTACTGGGGCTTGGACTAACAGGTATGCGGCTATCAAATCAAATTTCAACTCCAGTGGCCATAAAGCGCTTTCGCCTTGGGATGGGGCCAATGAATTTCTTGCTGTTGGCACTCGGTGGTCTTTACTTGATCGCTTGGCTCCGCCAAGCCAGCCCGTTGCAGAATTACTTGGCGAATTCCTGCTGGTCCCATCGCCGTGCAAATGCCAATAAGGCTATCGAGCCTCAGGCACAACTGGACGAGATCAACGAACTGATGATGTTGTTGTATCAGCCGAGAGTCTCGATGGAGACTCGAGAAGTGCGGATCAGCGGAGTTCTGGGTGACACAATCACCCAGGACGGCATCACCCAGTTAAGCATTGACTTGCCGGGGGCCGCACCAGGAGCGGCACAAATCGATATATCCATGAGCGGCAACCCTACTCCAGTCTCGGCGGGGTTCGGTACCGGTACTAGAGGTACGCCCACCGACCTAGGTGCTACTTGGCTGAATGCCAGCCAGTGCACTTGGATTCCGGCCGATGCCGGCCAGGGCTTGCGCCTCACCGGCAGCTTCTCGCAACCACTTACTCGTTTGTCCTTGCGCGTATGCTACCTCAGTCCCGTGGCACTGCTGGCCGGGGACGGTGCTACCATCGGCGGCTCGAAAGGTTTGGCATATACCTTGTCACCCAATGGCGGATTTCTGAGTCCGGACGGTGAAGTCATCACACTTCGATCAGGCGAGCCAACGCCTGAGCTAGATCGAGCCAGCGTTCACCGCCTTGGCCCACAACAGAACTCCAACTACCTCAACCCCAAGGATAAGGCATGACTTCAGCCACACCCGGCAGCCGCAAAGGACTGTTGTCACGAGAGGATTATCTGGCACCACCGGCTGTCCCTACGGGGCAACCACCCAAGGATGTACTCAACACTATTTGGCGAAAAAATGAGGTGTTCCTAGATATTGGCTCTTACAGCATTGGCTCTGCTGTAATGGTCATCTGGCCGGTGCTGCTGTTGTGTATTTGGCTTGTCCATCATGAACGTAATTCCGGAATTTTCTGGGAAGCATTGGGTCTGTCATTTTTCATGGTGGGCATACCCATTCTTCTAGTCCTTAAAGGCTTGATGAGCCGAGTACCAGCCCCCATTCGCTTCAACCGCCAACGCCGCGAAGTTTGTGTGCCGTTTGACGATGGCAGTTACTGGATCGTGCCTTGGGAACAGGTCACTGCCCAAGCAGTTGCAATGGACTCAGTCGGCCAGCACGGGAAAACTACCCAAGGATTATTAGTTGTGGGTTTTCGAAATCCGGATACCAATGCTCCCGAAAAGGAGCGCGATTTCAGCGTAGGGTTCAGTTGCGGCGGTGGCGAAACGGCCATGAGCCTTTGGGAGTGCATGCGCAGTTTTATGGAGGTTGGACCGGACGCTACTCCACAGGGAAATGACTTGGAGGGGATTCGCGGAAAGCTTGGAAGAAAAGGCATTTTTTGGGGTATCTGGTACGGTTTCTTCACCGGTATTCGTGACCATCTGATGGCAAAAGAGTTTGGTCAAGCACTATGGCTTTTCGTATCCATCTTTCTTTTGGGAACGCCTCTCGCCATGATGCTTCAAGTCTGGAAACTCGCACCTCCGCCGGATCTCACTGATCCAGCCATCGTCGAATGGTCAAAACCACTGCCACCCGAGCAATGGGCGAAGCGTTCACCGGAACTGGAAGAAGCTATCGCCAAGCGTGAAGCCGAATTAGCCGCCCAGACAGATCAAACATTAGCTGGATGATGAGTAGCAGGACTTACAACGCAAGGGCAGCACATGAACACGCCACCGGCAGGCACCACAAAAAAACGGTTGTTTTCGCGCAACGACTATTTAGCGCCGCTCCCCATTCCAACCGGTGAAAAACCCTGTGATGTGCTTAACACCATCTGGCGAAAAAACGAGGTTTTTCTCGACATCGGAAACTACAGCATCGGTTCGGCGGTGATGGTGCTATGGCCGATGGTCGTGGTACTAGCGCTGATGGCGTACATCACCCCCAAGCCGGCAATGATCTTGATTGTAGGAGCAATCATAATTGGAGTACCCGCACTCTTTATTGTTAAGGGCCTTTTCCGCGAGGTGCCTTTGCCCGTGCGCTTCAATCGGCAACGTCGTGAAGTATGTGTGCCCCGAGAGAATGGTGAATATTGGCTGGTGCCTTGGGAAAGCGTAACCGCAGCAGCGACGCAACATTCCTCAGTGAGCCAGGCCGGTAAAGCCACCATGGGCTTGTTGATAATCGGCTTTGAAAACCCAGACCCGCTGGCCAAAGAAGACAACAAACATTTTTCATTCGGATTCAACTGTGGCGGTGGCACCACGGCTATGGCCTTGTGGGAGTGCATGCGCAGCTACATGGAGATAGGGCCAGAAGCGTTACCGATCACCAATGACTTTGAAAGGGGTCGGGACAAGTTACGCGGCAGAAATGTGTTTTGGGGCGTTTGTTGTGAATACATGGGCGGCATTATTCAGCACATGCGAGCCCTGGAAATTGATAAAGCCTTGTGGCTGATTATCGGAGCCATATTCTTGGGCGGGCCACTCGCAATGATGTTGCAAGTATGGAAGCTCTCTCCTCCTCCTGATCTGCTCTATCCAGACATCATCGAATGGTCAAAACCGCTGCCACCCGAACAATGGGTCAAGCGTTCCTCAGAACTGGAAGAAGCTATCGCCAAGCGTGAAGCCGAATTAGCCGCCCAGACAGATCAAGCATTAGCTTGATGATGAGTAGCGGGACTTATAAAGCCAAGGGAAGCAGATGAGTACGCCACCGGCAGGCACTACAAAAAAACGGTTGTTTTCGCGCAACGATTATTTAGCGCCGCTATCCATCCCAACCGGTGAAAAACCCTGTGATGTGCTTAACACCATCTGGCGAAAGAACGACGTATTTCTCGACATTGGCAATTACAGCATCGGTTCAGCAGTGATGGTGATGTGGACGGGCGTGATGGTGTTTTTAGCAATGTCTTTCTTTACTCGAAATCTCAACTCTGATTTCAGCGAGGATATTTTGTATTTGGGTGCCGCTATTTTGGCCATCCCTATTTGGATTTTGATCCAAGCCTTATTCCGCGATGTCCCCTTACCCGTGCGCTTCAATCGGCAACGTCGTGAAGTATGTGTACCGCGGGAGAATGGCGAATATTGGTTGGTGCCTTGGGAAAGCGTCACGGCGGCAGCAACACAACATTCCTCAGTGAGCCAGGCCGGTAAAGCCACCATGGGCTTGTTGATCATCGGCTTTGAAAACCCGGATCCGCAGGCTAAGGAAGACAACAAGCATTTTTCATTCGGTTTCAACTGTGGCGGCGGCACCACGGCCATGGCGTTGTGGGAGTGCACTCGCAGTTACATGGAGGTAGGACCGGACGCCGTACCCAATAGTCGAGTGGGTATTACCCCCTACGAAAAATCGCAAATCGGTTCGCTCATCATCGATCTGCGTAAGGGAGACCTGATAGGTGTTGTATGGGGGATATTCTGCATCACGATTCTGGGAACCTATTTCGCGGAAAAGCTGCAGAACTTGAAACTGTCTTACCCACCCGATCTGCTCTACCCCGACATCATCGAATGGTCAAAACCGCTGCCACCCGAACAATGGGCCAAGCGTTCCCCGGAATTGGAAGAAGCCATCGCAAAGCGTGAAGCCGAACTGATGCAAGAAACACAAGTCGCATGACTGCTTTGGGCAATCGGAACTCCTGAAGTCATTTATCAAAAACAGGCACAACCCGGAAATGCAGCATCCCTGCTATTTGCAAAACCAGGATAAGGCATGACGTCATACACATCTGGCAGCCGCAAGTGTCTGTTTTCAAGAGACCGTTACCTGTCTCGAATTACCGTCGACAGGTCAAGCCTTCATGAATGGAAGTCACCAATGGCAGGCATGACAATCAACACCGCGGGCCCCTACTTCCTGATTCTCGCACTGACATTCCCCGCTCTTTCTCAAGCAACCGATGCCACCACTCCGCTCCCACCCGACGTATCCAGCTTCATCAAAAACCGAGACAACTGCGACACTCTCAGAGGAGAAGTCCCCGAACCTGATCCGGCAGACCCAGACAGCCTCAGCCAGGTGATCAGCGCCATCAATCAAGCTTGCAAGGGTACGGACAAGCAATTGATGCAGCTAAAGAACAAGTATTCGACCGACGAAAACATCGTGAAGAAATTATCGAGTTACGAAGAACGCATCGAAGCAGACATGAGCCTTTGAACCCCGGCCACCCGAACACTCATGACTCCAGCGAGCGCCTGCGAGGTGAAGATTGAAATTCAACGACACGTTCATCAACCGGACCGAACGCTTCACCCTCGGTGTCGAAACCACTACCGGTACACCCTACCTTTCCATCCCGGTGAGCAACCGTTTGGTGGATTACGAGGAGTACTACGAAATCAGCAGCGAGTCGTACGAGTTGTTCCTGAACGATCCATCCGCCGCATCGGATTTTGCCGAGCGCTGCCGCAACCGCGAGGAAGACCAACGATTGATTCTGAAGCCCGGATCAGATCGCGGCGTTGCTTCATAAGTACATTCGCAGGCAGCATGGTATTCACTCAGCCACCGCAGGACCCTCGCCAGTGACGGGCACTTTCCAACATGCTTTAGATCACCATGAAAGCGCGGATCGAAACGCTTTAACCCGAAGACTTGGAAACCCCATGAATAAACATCAGATCACCCTCGCCAACGGATGGACCGCCACTTTTGAAAACTGGGGCGAATTCCGCATGGGGGCTGAAGGCTGGGGCTTGTTTCTGCAAGGGCCGGACGGCAGGACTATTGAGTACTTCGCTGACCAGATCATTCTGGTCAACGATGAGGACGGCACTCAGGCCAGTTCGTGCATTCGTCTCTCAAGCGATGGTGTGTACGGCTACTTGAGTGCAGCGGTTAATCATTGCTGGGTGATCGACTTTGCGCGGGGCATGATCGCGCCCCATCGAGCGAGCATCTATCACTACCATCACGCCTACGACGAGAGCATCTCGCATTACGAGCAGCCGGCGTTCAAGCGTGAACGGCAATACATCAGCGTGGTAGGCATGCACATTTATCTGACCTTCCCGCTGACCCGCGACGAGGATTTCCCCAAGGTTTGGGATGAGTATCTGTTGATCCGCAGACGCCAACTGGACGAGCTGTATTTCAGGAACTGATCACCTCTGGCGCGCATGTCCAGAAAACATCCAGGCGCGCCCTACCCGATCAACTCGTCGGCCACTTCATACTTGACCACCACGCGATTGCGATAAAGCCGCTCCCGCGTCACCAACTCGCCCACCTGCCCCTTGTTTCGCACTTCTCGCCAGATTTCGTTCTCGCGAAAGACCCGCCCTGCTTCGCGCACAAAACGGTGCGCCTCCTGGAATACGTGGTAGCGATACGCGCGCACTTGATCGCACAACAACTCCCCTTCGAGTTGCGTCTGCCCAACATGTAGCTTCAATTGAAAGTGCCGATCCGTCGGGTTGTGCAGCACCAGGTCGATGTAGTTATAAAAAATCGCTGCGCCGGAGCCGAACGGCAATACCCGGCCCTCATCGGGGAACGGATCGAAACTGTGATTGGAGCGTTCAACCACCACCAGCGGCGAGTGAATGGCCATCCAGTGAATCAGGTTGCTCAACTGGCAGATGCCGCCGCCCACGCCGGTTCGGGCTTCGCCGAAAGACAGTTCCATGCCTTCGACGTATCCGCGTTTGCGCGTCGGTTGGCCGACGAGGCGGCAGAAGGAGAAATACTCACCCGGGGCGATGGTGACGCCGTCGATGGCCGCGACAGCGAGTTTCAAATTGATGACTTTGTTGTGTTGCAGGGCGAGGTCGGAGTCGCCGAGTTTGCGGATCAGTTTCGAGGTGTGTTTGAGGTAACGGAACGGCAGACGTTCAGCGGCGGCGGCAGGCCATGCGTAGCGTTTGCGCGAGCAGTGCCAGGCGATTTGGCGGAACAGTCTTTTTTGCCGCACGCGCAGCCAGTACAAGGCCGGGTGGTAGAGGGAAAGTGGTTTCATCCGTGACACAACGGCGCTTGCCGTTTCTTCCTTGAGCCGTGAAAGGGGCGCGCATTTTAGCCTGTAACGCCCCGACGCAAAGCAATAACTGCGAGCATTTTTCAGTCTTACTTCGACACATTCTCAACCACTGCCGTACCTGCAAATTAAGGTTCGACTAAGGTTGCATCGCTACCATCCCGGCCCATGAAACCCCTGTTGCCAGTGAACCGCGGATGAGTCCTTCTGATATGAAAACGTTTGATTTACCAGCCGAACAGCCGTCGAATTTCAGTCTGGTACTGGTCAATTACAAAACCCCGGACATCACGCGGATGTGCCTGGAGTTGTTGCACCAGCACGTCAAGGAACAGCGCATTCCGGTGTGGGTGGTGGACAACGATTCGGCCGATGCAAGTCTGGATTACTTGCGTTCGCTGGACTGGATCAATTTGATCGAGCGCCCTTCGCCGTGCAAAGAAGCCGGGCATATTGCCCATGGCAAAGCCCTGGATCTGGCACTGGAAAAAGTTGAAACCGATTATCTGTTTTTGCTGCACACCGATACCTTTGTCTACGACAAGGAAGTGTTTGCGATGATGATGCGCGAATGCACGAAAAGTGCAGACATGGCGGCAGTCGGCTGTGTCGAACAACTCAATCGCGGGATTGTACGTGATACCTGGCGTTTAACTTCGCGCTTTTGCAAGCATTATGTTCGCCATATCAAAGTCCGTCTGGGTTTGAAGTCGAAACCGCCGAGACCGTATAAAGAAACTCACCTGAAGAGTTTCTGTACCTTGTGGAATGCCCGCTTGATGAAGTCCCGCGGACTGCACTTCTGCATGGATGACCGGGTGCCCGGTTATACGTTGCAGGACCAGATGCTAGCTCTGGGCTATGGCATCAAGTTTTTGTCGCCGCGCAAGATTTTCCGTTACCTCGACCACATTCAGGCAGGAACCGTCGCTGCCGCGGGGACCTACGGGGAAAATCACCGTCGGACGAAAATGTACCAGGAGACGATCAAGCGCTTCCGGGGGCAGCAGGAAAAACCGGGAATGCATGGATCGATATAATTCGCAGGCACAAAAAAGGGCGACTTTAAAGTCGCCCTTTTTTTATCTGAAATTGTATACATCCACTCCACTGGAGGTGTTCGCCCAGTGTAATGGCCTGGCAATCCATGCACCGGTAAAGAGCCCTGACACTGGGCGAACGGGAGGGATTTTAATAGAAGTTGGCGCTTATGTCGTCATGCATAATGATGTTTTTTATGTACTAGAAAGTTAAAAAGTGTGTATTGCCGATATTTCCCGGCAAACTTCCTGATCTCTTCAATCGGAGCAATTAGTATGATTGTTCTCATACAAAACCCTGTACAAGAACAATCACTCTGTAGAGTTAATACTCAGCTTTCATGCTCGCTGGTCACTTTTAATATATCGGTGTAAGTGACGATGACGCTCTGCCCTTCTTTCAAATCCTTCAGTTTCGCTTGAATTTCAGGCTTTTTGACGTCGAGCGTTTTCGATTGTCCCGACGGGTTTTCCAGGGTCACCTGATTTTTCTTCAAATCAATTTTGGTGATTTTCAGTTGCACCTGAACCTGACGGAACGCTTCGCCGCCCGGGTTTTCGCTGCCCGGAGCGTTGCGCAGCTCACCCGTACGCTCGGTAGAGCCTGGCAGACCTTTATCCACATCGGTGTCGAGATAGGCCGCGACAGAACGCTGAACCTCGACGTTGACCTTGTCGCCGACCTTCAGATTGGCCAGGTTTTTTGCCTTGTCGCTCAGTTGAACATGCACCTGTCGACCTTCGGCGCCTTCCAGCACCACCTGATGCTTGGCAGTATCAACGGAGAGCACTTTAGTGGTGACCTGATCCGCTTCAATGGTGGCGGACAGCGGAATATCGGCGGCAAATGCTCCGAAGCTGGTGGCGGACAATACGGTTGCGAGAGTGATGGCCTTGGCCAGTGCGTGGAGCTTCATAAGCGGTACTTTCCCTGTGATGAATGGCAGCACCCGACGCCGAAGCCTGTTCGGCGACAGATGTGCCACTGAGCATAGACGCTGTTCAGGGCTTGGCTTTGGTTTGTTGCTTCGCGGTTTCCTGCGCCGTCGATTCACCGCTCGCGGTGCCTTTGCCACTGTTCTCGCGCTGTTTGGGATCGGTGGGCCGCAGGGCGTCGTTATCGCGCTCAGTCTCGCCCGGTGGCCGCGGTTCGTCGGGGTGTTCGCTTTGAGAGATAGGTTTCATGGGAGAGTCCTCAGGCTTCGGGATCATCGAGTTCACGGGCGACGTTCACCGCTGGAGAGTCCTTGTGCAGGTCAGCAGCTTTGGCGCGCAGGATCTGCCATTGCTCCAGATCGATGGCGCCTTGCCCGAGCAGGTCGTCGGCGATGCGTTGCAGGTCTAAATAGTGAGCGTCGGGGGATTGTTGCCAGTAGCTTTCATCGTCGAACAGACGCTGCCAAGTATTCATTGTCCGGGGGTTGCAGGTCGTCGCTCATGGCCAATCCTCGACAGGTGTTTCTGTGTAGAGGTTTAGCGAACAAATGGAGTTCAACCCAAATCCGTGTAGGAGGCTTTAATAGCCGGTCATTTCCAGGTAGCCGTTGCCGGAGTGGCTGCCACTGATGTTGACCGGGCCTTCCCAGTAGGGAATGCGCAGGTTCATCCACGCATTGGGGTTGAGCGCCGAGAGGCGGATGTCGAGGTGTTTGTCCGGGATGCTGATTGACCAATGCACGGGCATTGCACGACCGGCGACGGTCGCGGTGTCTTCTGGGGTGAGTTTGATCTGCCCGCTGTGCAGGGTTTGCGTCTGGCCGTCAGCATCGATCCAGGTACCGGTCAGATACGGCGCACCGTCCTTCTGGCGCATGCGGTACAGCATGACGTGTGCGCCGTTGTCCAGGTGCAGGGAGAACCAGTCCCAGCCGGTCTGGTTGGCGGTCAGCGGTTGGCTGCTCCATTCGCGGTCGAGCCAGGCCGGGCCGCTGACGGTGTAGGTCTGGCCGTCGATTTGCAGCGTGCCGCTGGCCTGAAAAAAAGGTTGGCTGTAGTAGTACGACGCCTGCCCCTGTTCGGATTTCTGGCTGAAACCCTTGTCACCCTGCAGCACCAGCGGGCGACTGGCGGTGAGGTGCAGTTGATAGCTGAAGGATTTGTCCTTGGCGCTGAGTTGCATATCGCTCAACGGGTCTTGGGAGTGACTGACAAACTGCCAATCATCGATCCACGCCTCGAACGGAGTCAGGCGCACACCAGCCTGACCGACACCGCCGCGGGCATAACGCTCGGCGGCATGGTGCGCATTCGCCGAAGTCACCGCCGCATGCCCCAGCCAAATCGTCTGATTACCCCACCCGGCCAGCTCCGGAGCGGGGTTGAGGGCACTGCGGAATAACGTCCATTGCACGCCGAATTCCCTGCCCTGCTGATCCTTGAGATTGGCGGTGACGTACCACCATTCAATGCGAAAACCCTCATGGGCGCCGTGGTCCGCCGGAAAGCTGAACACCCGCCCCGGTACCACCGGGGTAAACGCTGACGCCTGATTGCCCATCCCGGCAAAGCCCTTTTGCTCGGGCGCCGACTGATCGCAGCCACCGAGCAACAGCATGATCATCAGTGCAACCGCGTTAATCCTCATGGGCAAACGTCCTCAGCAGGTCCGCCGGTTGCGTGCGGTACAGCGAATACAACGGCCACGCCGACGCCAGCAATGTCGCGAGCAACGCCAGGCCCAACAGTTGCAGCAATTGCCAAGGGAACACCCGCAGCGGCAGGCGCCAGCCAAACGCCTGCACGTTGATCACCGCATCCAGGCACCACGCCAGCGCGATCCCCAACGGCAGCGCCAACACCAGCGTCAGCACCGCCAACAACCAGGTCTGACCGAGGTTGAGCAGCATCAGCTGACGTCGGGTCACGCCCAGCGCCCACAGCGGCGCAAGCTGGCCGAGACGGCTCTGACTTTGCGTCAACAGGCTGATAAACAGCGCAACACCTGCCACCGCCAAGGTCAGGCTGTTCAACGCGGCGGTGGCCGCGAAGGTGCGTTCGAACACTTGAACCGACCAGCCCTTGAGTCGTGCCTGATCGACGATGCGGCTGTCATCAAGGGCAAAGCGTGCCTGTAATGCGGATAAAAACGCCGGGATGTCTTGCGGGACGATGCGCAGATTGAAACGGTTCGGCGTCAGTTGTGGCCAGCCGCGCAGCAGGTGATTGATGTTGACCAGCAAATGGCCTTTGGGATTGCCGTAGTCGGCGTAGATACCGATGATGCGTGGCGTCCATGGACCATTCGGGGCTGGAATCGTCAGTCGATCTCCTGCGTGCACCTTAAGTCGTCGCGCGAGTTGCTCGCTGAGCATCACCGCATCGTCGGTTGCCAGATGCGCCCACGGATCACCGCCACTGGCGTCAAGCAAAGGCCAGTGCTGACGATAATGCGCGTGGTCGATGACCCCGAAGACTTCCGCTGGCCAGCCTTGCAGCGTCACCGCTACCTGCCAGTTAGGCAGCACCGCCGTCACCTGCGGCTGCTGTTTGAGCCAGCTGTACATCTCGCGGGCCTGCGCCGGGTTGCTCGGGTTGATATAGAGTTCGGCGCTGAGGCGTTGTTCGAGCCAGTCGTTGAAGGTCTGGCGAAAACCCGCAGTCATGCTGCCGGCGCCAATATTGGCAGCGAGCGCCAACAGCAATGCCATCAGCGCCAGACTCAATGCCGGTAATTGCTGACGGCAGTCAGCGAGAAACCACTGGCCGAGTACCGAGCGACTGCGCCCGAGCATTTGATTGAGCACGCCGCTGAGCAGCACCGGCAAAGCCAACGCGGCGCCGAGCAGCAACCCGGCCATCAGCACAAATCCGCTGGCCAGACTGTCGCCCCAGATCAACGCCGCCAGCGCAATAACGCCCAATCCAGCGGCCAGCCAGCCCTGACGCCGCAACCAGCGCGCGTATTGCTGATGCCAGGCTTGTGGATCCGCCACCGCCAGCAACGGCAGACGCGCCGCCCGCAGCAGACTGTTGGCCCCGGCGAGCAAGGCGCCGAGCAGGCTCAAGCCGATCCCGCTGAACCACCACCAAGGGCTCAGCCGCAACTGCCCCGCCACTTCGGCGCCGTACAGACCGCGCAGGCTCGCGGCGACATCCGGCAGCAACACACTGGCCAGCCAGTACCCGCTGATTACGCCGAATACGCCACCGATCAGCGCCAATACGCCCAGTTCAACAACAAGACAGCCGATCAACATGCGCGCACTGACACCACAGGCGCGCAGTGTGCGCAGCAGTCCGCGCCGTTGTTCCAGGGCGAGGCCGATAGCCGCGTGGACAATGAACAAACCGACCACGAACGAGAGAAACCCCAAGGCGTCCAGGTTGAGATGAAAGCTCTCGGTCAGGCGCGCCAGATTGTTTTCCTCGCCACTGCTTTTGAGCTGCAACTGGCCTTTGAACGTGGCCGGCAACTCACCGTGAAAATCCTTGGGCAGCAACAGGCGTGACAGTTGTCCGGGTTGTTCGAGCAGGGTTTGTGCGACGCCGATGTCGACCAGCATCACGCCCGGTGCCATGTCCTTTTGCGCCAGCAGCGGCGGAAGTTTCTGGCCATTCAACGTTTGCGGGGTGGCGCCTTCGTGCAGGTTCAGGGCCTGCAGGGTTTCCGGGGAAATCCACGTACTGCCCGGTGGCGTGAAAAATTCGACAACCCGCTCGATCGGCATCGCCTGCCCCGCCACCGCCGAGTCGGCCGGCAACGACACCGGTTCGATGCCCATCAGTTGCAGACGCTGATTGTCGTGATCCTTGAGCACCAAGCGGCCCTGCAACAAGGGCGACACCGGCCAGCCCTGGCGACGCAGATCGATAAACCATTGTTGCGGGAACGTCGCACCGTTCGGTGTACTGAGACTGGCCTGCGGTTCGCCGCCAATCATCTGACTGGCACGGGCGTAGCTGTCACGGGCCTGACTGTTCAACGCTTCGACCCCGGTCAACAGACTGGTGGCCAGCCACAACCCGGTCAACACGCTGAAAAACTGCACCGGGTGCCGCCGCCAATGGCTGAGCAGTGCGCGCAGGGTTTGCCTGAAGACAATCACGTCAGCCGCCCGTTGGAGAGCACCACCCGCTGTGCCAGTCGCGCGGCCACTCGCGGACTGTGTGTGACCATCAGCAAGGTTGTCGGCGTATCGTCGAGCAGTTCGAGCAACAAGCGCAGCACTTCATCACTGGTCGCTTCATCAAGGCTGCCGGTGGGTTCGTCAGCCAATAGCAGTTTCGGTTGCGAGGCCAGCGCCCGACCCAGCGCGACGCGTTGCTGCTGGCCGCCTGACAATTGCTCGGGGTAGCGCTTGAGCAGATCAGCCAGCCCCAGACGCTGCACCAGATGTGCTTGCCAGCGCGGCTCATGACGCCCGGCCAAACGCGCCTGAAACGCCAGATTGTCCTCGACGCGCAAACTGCCAATCAGATTGAACTGCTGGAACACCAGACCGATTTCCGTGCGCCGCCAGTTCGCCAGTTGCGCCTCGTTCATGCTTTCGAGCCGATGCTCGCCGCTGCGAATGCTGCCGCTGTCGACCTTGTCGAGGCCAGCGATCAGGTGCAGCAAGGTGCTTTTGCCACTGCCGGATTCGCCCATCAGCGCCAGGCTGCTGCCGGGTTCGAGTGTCAGGTCGACGCCTTGCAACACGGGCAAGGGGCCTTGCGGAGTGAGGTAACTTTTGCAGACGTTTTCAACACGAAGCATGCCGCCACCTGATCAGTCAGTGTGGGACAAGGATAGCGGATGCCGATGACAGACCCGAGCCTGGCGTTGAATCAAACGGCCTCACCGCTGGCAAGCCAGCTCCCACAGGGATTGAGGTTGTTCGCAGATACCTGAGTTCACCCTCAAACACTGTGGGAGCTGGCTTGCCAGCGATGGGCCAGTCCTGCCCATACAAAATCTACTGCCCCGCCGCCACACTGGTTGGCGCCTCACCCGGCGTGACAATGCTGCCCAGATCAATATGCTTCCACTCAGGCTTGGCCCCCAGCCGCGCATTGAAGCGGTAATTGAAGGTGAACTCATCCGCCGTCGGCACCGTCAACGGCTTGCCGTACACCGCCTCGATGCCTGCCAGGTCGTAACCCATCAACTGCAGCAGGGTCGGGAAGATGTTGTAGTGACTGGAGCGATCCTTGTTTGTCGACAGCTGCGTCTGCCAGTCCAGCGTTTTCATCCCGCTACCCTGAATCACCACCAATGGCACCAACCCCTCCTCCTCAACCGGATCGCCACCGCAGTGGGTGTTGAGCCCGGGATTGCCGCGCTCATGCAGATCCTGGCCGTGATCGGAGGTGTAGATCAGCAACGCATTGTTCAGATTGGCCTGGGCAAACACCCGCGCAAAAAACTCCCCGACGTTCCATAACACAGTGTTCTTGTAGGCGTTGCGGTACAGCACCCAGTCATCCGGCTGACCATTGAAACCCGTGCGCTCGCCAGTGTCGGCGACTTCAGTGAATTGGCCGCGCGGCAAGGTCGGGCGGTACGCCATGAAGGCATCCGGGTATTTGTCGTGCACCGGGAAGTGCGCGCCGACCTTGTTGATCAGGATCAGCTCGGGTTTGTCGTCGTTGAGCAGTTCAATCAACTTCGCCGCAGCGGCCATGTCGCGGTCACGCACGCTGGTCTGGTCGAATTGAACAAACTCGTCGATGTCCTTCTTCTCGGTGTCGTTCATCAGATTCTGCAGGTTGCCGCCGGTGCGCTGAGCATCGATGTACACCGTGCGCAGCCCGGCCTTTTTCGCGTATTGCCAGATCGACGGCAGCGTACTGTTGATGCGCATGTAGTCGGCGCGGGTGCCGCCGTAGCGCAGGGTGATGTTGGTGTCGGCGCTGCAATTGGCGATGGACGCGGCGTAGCCGTAATTGAAGATGTCGACACCCGCGTGCGCCTGCTTGAGGTTGCTGTGCACGCCGAACGGCGTGTTGATGTCGAGGTAGTTGCCGGAAATGCTCTCGTCGATGATCAGCACAATGTCGTGACTTACCGCTGGCGAGTTGCGCGCCAACGTCACCGGTTCACGCGGGCCGACCGTGTTGTGCAGCGCTTCATAGGCAAACAGGTTCAGATACGCCAGTGGCGTGTACATGATCGGCAAGCCCCGTGCGCCCTCACCCGCCCGTAAAAACAGCACTGCGCTGAGCAGCAGCACCCCACACAGTGGCGCCGCCACGCGCAATGCGTTCGGCACCACCAGCGCATGCCGAGGTTTCAGACCGATACCGAACAACAACAGCAATCCACTGAGCGCACCGTGGATGATCGCATCGCGATACTGGTACGCCGCTTCCTGAATGAAGCCGCCGGAGTACACCAGCGAAACGAAGCTGCTGTAGCTCAGGTAATCCGCAGTGACCCGGGTATAGACATCAAAAAATACCGCCGAGACAAACATCGCCAATGCGAATAAATGTCGAATGAGCGACTGCCGTATATACGCCGTTAGATATAACGCTAAAGTTAGCGCCAAAAACATCGCGCCAAAAAGAAGTACAGCCAGACCGAGGCCGATAGCATTTAACCGCTCTATGTAATATTCGGAATAAAGCAGCAGATAAACAATTAAAAGCAGTTCTTTCAGGTATCGAAACATGGCCATTCCGTGAGGCGAAAAACGGCATCGGGTCAATAGTTTGTCGGTCAGAACCTGACACTAGCACCCGGCCATCAAAGCGCAAGAAATGGAAGACTTTTACACGAAGCGTCAAAAAAACGTTGACTCAAATCTGACACACTCCAGAAGCTACAAGCCTCTAATTTCGCGGCTTTCGACCGTTTATCGCTTTCTTCCGAACGTGAAAAAAGCGTCAAGGACGCGACAAATGCAGCAATAGCAAGCACTTGATGGCCAATCGCTCCGAAAAGCGGGGTTGTTATACAGGTGCAACATGTCATTTTGCTGACACGCTTTCCCCACCCTGCGCTATACCCCTTTTGACAGTCTCGTTTCGAACTTATCTTTTGGCTTTATCGAGGGTGCGCAGATGGACGTGAGCGTATTTGGCACGGGCTATGTTGGACTTATACAAGCCGCTGCACTTGCGGATGTCGGTCACCGGGTTTTATGTGTTGATATTGACCCGAAGAAGATTAAACAACTGCAACAAGCCGTGCCGCCGATCAGCGAACCGGGACTGTCCGGCACACTTGAAGAAAACATCAAGGCCGGGCGCTTGCTGTTCAGCACCCAGGCCAGCGATGCCGTCGAGCATGCCGAGCTGATCTTCATCGCGGTCGGCACCCCGGCCGATGAGGACGGTTCCGCCGACCTCAGTCACGTCCTCAACGTCGCCCGCCAAATCGCTTCACACATGGAGGCTGATCGCACCCTGATCATCAAATCGACGGTGCCGGTCGGCACTGCGGATCAGGTGTTGGCCAGCGCCAACAGCGAGCTGCTGCGCCGCGGCAAGACCGACCTGAAAGTACGCGTGGTCTCCAACCCCGAATTCCTCAAGGAAGGCAGCGCCCTCGCCGACTGCATGCGCCCGGACCGGATCATTGTCGGCACCCGCGATGACGAGGCCCGCGAGCAGATGAGCGAGCTGTACGCGCCGTTCTGCCGCAATCACGAAAAACTGATGTTCATGGACAACCGCAGCGCCGAGCTGACCAAGTACGCGGCCAACGCGATGCTCGCCACACGCATCAGCTTCATGAACGAACTGGCCAATCTCACCGAACTGCTCGGTGCCGACATCGAAGCGGTGCGCAAAGGCATCGGTTCCGACCCGCGCATCGGTTACCACTTCATTTATCCGGGCTGCGGCTTCGGTGGCTCGTGTTTTCCCAAAGACTTGCGCGCCCTGCTGCACACCGCCGAACACAACGGCATGCCGCTGAAACTGCTGCGCAGCGTCACCGATGTCAACGACGTTCAACGGCACATTCTGTTCAGCAAACTGAAAGCGCAATTCCCCCAAGGGCTGGCCGGTAAATCCATTGCTGTCTGGGGCCTGGCGTTCAAACCGAACACCGATGACATGCGCGAAGCGCCCAGCCGCTATCTGATGGATGCGCTTTGGGCCGAAGGCGCCAGCGTCCAGGCCTACGATCCGGAAGCCATGTCCGAGTGCCGGCGTATCTACGGCTACCGCGATGATTTGCACCTGTGCGCCACCCGTGACGACACCCTCGAAGACGCCGATGCGCTGGTGATCTGCACCGAGTGGAAAAACTTCCGCGTAGTCGATTTCGAGTTTCTCGCGAGCAAACTGCGTTCGCGGGTGGTGATCGACGGTCGCAACCTCTACAACCCGGAACACCTGGCCGCCGCCGGCCTGCACTACAGCGGCATCGGCCTGCGCCACATCGCCCCTGAAGGGCTGCGGTCATGAAAATCCTGGTCACCGGTGCGGCCGGTTTCATTGGCGCTCATTGCGTGTTGCGGCTGATGCGCGACGGCCATGCGGTGGTCGGTCTGGATAATTTCAACGCCTACTACAATCCGCAACTCAAGCACGACCGCGTGCAGTGGGTGCGCGCACAGGTCGGCGATTTCCCGCTCGCCTCGGTTGACCTGGCCGATGCCACGGCCATCGAAGCGCTGTTTGTTCGTGAACGCCCGCAAGCGGTGATCCACCTCGCGGCGCAGGCCGGGGTGCGCTACTCGCTGGAAAATCCACGGGCCTACATGGACAGCAACCTCGCGGGTTTCCTGAACATACTGGAGAGCTGCCGGCATCATCCGGTCGAGCATCTGATCTACGCCTCATCGAGTTCGGTGTACGGCGCCAATCAGCACACGCCGTACTCGGTGAAAGACGGCGTCAATCACCCGCTGTCGCTGTACGCCGCGACCAAGAAAGCCAATGAGCTGATGGCCCACAGCTACAGCCATCTGTTCGGCATTCCCTGCACCGGCCTGCGTTTTTTCACCGTGTACGGGCCGTGGGGACGGCCGGACATGTCGCCGATCCAGTTCGCCCGGGCGATCACCGATGGCACGCCGCTGAAGCTGTTCAACTACGGCGAGCACCAAAGGGATTTCACCTACATCGACGACATCGTCGAAAGCATCGCGCGCCTCGTTGACCACCCGCCACACAATCACCCGGAGTGGGATCGCGAACACCCCGACGCGGCCAGCAGCATGGCCCCGTGGCGGCTGTTCAACATCGGCGGCCACCACCCGGTCGAGCTGAAAACCTACTTGGCGCTGATGGAGAAACACCTCGGCCAGAAAGCCATTGTCGAGCTGTTGCCCCTGCAACCGGGCGATGTGCTCAACACCTGTGCCGAGACCGAAGATCTGGCCCAGGCCACCGGGTTCCAGCCCCGGATCGAGCTGGATGAGGGACTCGGGCGCTTCATCGCCTGGTTTCGCGACTACTACCCCACTGCCTATCGCCCACGCGCCGCTCGCGGCTGAACATCAGCGGAGGACTGTATGACTGGACATGAAAAAGGTGTGCCGATCCAAAACCTGGTACGAGACAAACGCATGGACCCGGAACAACGCATGCGTCTTGATGCGGCGATTCACCGCCAGGGGCGCGGCTGGTTCTCCGGGCGCGAGGGCGGCCGGCCGTGGCAGCTGTCACGCACCAACCGGGTGGTGGCCTGTTTCGGCGCGCTGCTCATTCTGCTGATGATTTCCCCTGTGCTGCTGGGCCTGGCGCTGGCCATCAAGTTCACCAGCAAAGGCCCGGTGATGTTCGTGCAGAAACGCACCGGCTACCGCGGCCGCAAGTTCGGCATGTTCAAGTTCCGCACCATGGTCAGCAACGCCGAAGAATTGAAAGAGTCGCTGCGTCACCTCAACAAGCACGGGGCCGACGCCATCGACTTCAAGATCGACAAGGATCCACGGGTCACTCGCATCGGCAGTTTTCTGCGGCGCACCAGCCTCGACGAATTGCCCAACCTGATCAACGTGGTGACCGGTGACATGCGCCTGGTCGGCCCGCGTCCGACCTCGTTCAACGCTTACCGCTACAAGGACAGCCATCTCGCGCGTCTGGCGATCTACCCCGGCATGACCGGCCTGTGGCAGATCTCCGGACGCAGCAACATCGACTTCGACCAGCGCGTTGAGTTGGACCTCAGCTATATCGCCGAGCAAAGCCTTTTGCTTGATCTGAAGATCCTGTTGAAAACCCCCTTCAAAGTATTCAGCGGCCACGGAGCAAGCTAATGGACGGTTCAACCAACAAAAGCCTGAGCATTGCCAACCCCAGCGAATCGAACCTGACCTCGACCGTGCTGGACCTGGATCTGCGCATCCTGTTCCTGACCGCCGCCAACCCCGGCGCTGGCACTACCACCAGTGCACTGGCGCTGGCCAGTCAACTGGCACAGATGAGCAGCGGCCTGGTGCTGCTGGTCGACGCCAGTCAGTCGGCGAACAACCTCACCCAGCAGTTGAACCTGAGCAAAGAGCGCGGTCTGCGCGATCTGCTGTTCAACCCGGACAACCCGCCGCTGTTGCAGGACTGCGTGGTGCAGGTCTCCAGCCTGCCGTTTCACGTGCTGCCCAACGGCCGGCCGATCCGCACAACGGAACACCTGACCGCCGAACGCCTGAGCCCGTTGCTCGATCAGTTGGGCAGTCAGTACCGCTTCGTGGTGATCGATGGCGACGCGGTGTATTCCGCCGCCGACACGCTGGTCATCAGCACCCAGGTCGATGGCGTGGTGTTTGTCGTGCGTGCCGAAGACACCCGCTGGGAAGTCGCTCAGGCCGCTGTGCAACGCCTGACCCAGGCCGGGGCAAAAGTGGTCGGCAGCGTGTTCAACCGGCGCAAGTACTACATGCCGAAATGGCTTTACAAAAACCTGTAAGCGAACGCGAGGGATGACGCCATGAACGCCAAGATTCTTGTGCTGCTGATGCTGCCGCTTGCAGGCTGCTCAAGCAACTCCGAAACCCAGAACATGCCGGTGAATATTCTCACCGCCACCCCGGCCAACGCCCAGGCCACCGATATGCCGAAGATCGAGCAGACCCTGCGCCCGCAGGATGTGCTGGATGTGATCTTCCATATCAGCACCAGCGGCTCGGACGCCTATCGCGTGCAGTCGGGTGACCAGATCGGCCTGAACTTCACCGCCGCCAGCCAGCTCAACGGCAATCAATTGGTGCTGCCGGACGGTACCATTGAACTGCCGGGCGCCAACACTTCGGTGAAAATCGCCGGGCTGACCAGCGATCAGGCCCGCGAGGAAATCCAGCGCGCCTACCAGCGTAAACAGCTGTTCCAGCCCAACCGCAATCAGCTGACCGTGCAGATCATCAGCCCGCTGACCAATGAGCAGAACCTGAAAAGCGCGCTGAATCACCCGGCCACTGGCATGAGCCGCGAGATCACCGTCGGCACCGACGGTTACGCGAGTTTCCCGGAAATAGGCGCAGTGCCGCTGCAAGGCATGACCGTCAATCAACTGGAAACCTTCCTCAACAAGAAGTACGCGCAACTGCCGGGCCGCATGACCGTGGACGTGCTGCTGAAATCCACGGCCGGCAACGAGATCTACGTGCTGGGTGAAGTCGGCCAGCCGGGTTCCTACCCGATCCGCCGGCCGGTCTCGGTGCTCGAAGCGTTGACCCTGGCGCGTGGCACCAACGTCAAGGCACGGCTGGATTCGGTGGTGATCATGCGCCGCAACGGCAATCAGGTGCAGGCAGTGCGTTATGACGTCGAAAAAGCCCTGTCCGGCGATGCCTCGCAGATCGCGTATCTGCAACCGGACGACATGCTGTACGTGCCGAAAACCAAACTGGCCAGCGCCGGTGAACTGGCCCGACAACTGGCTGACGTGGTGTTGTTCCAGGGCGTCGGTTTCAGCTTCGGCTACCGCGTCGACAACAAAGACAGCAACAGCAACTGACTCTCAGGTGACCGACCATGAACCCAAAGGAAAACTACCTGCATGAGTTCTTCAGGATCTTCTTCGCCAACAAGCGTCTGGTGAAACGGGTCTTCCTGATCTTTGCAGTCATCGCCCTGCTGTTGCCGTTGGTGCTCAAACAGAGCTTCGACATCACCGCGCAGGTGATCGTGCAGTCGAAAAAACTCTCCCAGGGTGACGCCACCACGTCGCTCACGGTGGACAACGCCACGTTCATCCCTCCGTCGCTGGCGGACATGGAAACCGAAACCAACATCCTTCGTTCGCCGGCGCTGATTCGTCAGACCATCAGCGAACTGCGCGACAAGGGTGAGTACACGCCTTCGCCGGGCGTCTTCAACAAACTGGTGAGCGAGCCGTTCAAGCGCTACGTCAGTTCGCCGCTGCGCCAGTACGTGATCAACCCGGTGCGCAACATGCTCGGGCTGGAAACCGATCCAGTGCGTGACACTGCACTTGATGCGCTGACACAAGAGGCCATCGACAAGCTGAAAATCGAGACCCTGCCGGGCTCCAACGTGATCTCGATCGTCTACAGCTTCCCGGATCCGCACCAGGGCACGACGTTCGTTGCTGCGCTGCTGCAGAACTACCTGTTCAGCCGTCAGGCACTGCAATCGATTGACTTGCCGCAATCCTTCTACGAGACGAAGAAGCATCTGTATCAGGTACGTCTTGATGGTCTGGAAGGCAACCGCCAGGCGCTGCTGGAAAGTGTTGGGTCGTCCGATCCGAAGGAAGAAATCACCTTCCGCCTCAACGCAATCAACACCGAAGAACAGGCCCTGAACCTGTATCAGGATCGCCTGTTGCAGAGCCAGCGCTGGCTGGAATATCTGAAAACCGCACTGGCCGCCGCCACCAATAACAAGCTCAACGACTACACCTTCCCCTACACCTTCACCACCACCGTCGACAACGTGGCGTTCGAAGACCGGGAAATCAAACAGATGGGCGAGCAACTCACCACCCAGGTCAGCCGCTACATGAACGATCTGGCGGTGTTCCAGCCCGGCAGTGAACCGATGCTGCTGACCCGCGAGCAAATCGCCCGCACCCGTCAGCAATTCCTCAAAGTGGTGAGCAACCGCATTCAGGAACGCACCAACGATCTGGCCGTGGTCCAGCAGGTGATCGATCAGAAAACCGCACGCATCGCCGAGTTCAAGCACCGCATCCACGAATTGCAGCAGACCCAAAGCAAGCTGCGGCAGATGGACACTGAAATCGATGCGCTGCACGCGGCGTTCTCGACCTACGCCCAGCGGTTTGCCGAAAGCAGCACCACTGGCGCGCTCAACGACGATCTGTCCAACGCCCGGGTGCTCAGCCCGCCGTTCGAACCGACCGAAGCAGCGTTCCCGAAACCCGGTCTGATCATTCCGTTCGGTCTGTTCACCGGCTTGCTGTTGGCGATTGCCCTGGTCTACGTGCGTGAGTTCTTCGATCACCGCTTCAAACACCCGGCGCAAATCAGCCACGAGCTGGGCGTACCGGTGCTGTTGGTGATCAACGACCAGAACGCGCTGCCGAACAATCCGCACAAGAACTGGACGGTGCCAAGCTTCCTGCACTGGGTGCGCAATTGAACACCGGACCTTCCCCGAACGCCGCGCTGCCGATCATTCATTTGCTCAGCAGCGGCGGTTTCTACGGGGCCGAGCGGATGTTGCTGGATCATTGTCTGGCGACGCCGGGACAGCATCAGGTGCTGTTTCTCGACGCGCCGCCAGAACTGATCGCGCGCTTTGCTCAGGCCGGAGTGGATTGCCGGGGTTGCGCCGGGCTGGGGGAATTGTTGCGGCACTTGCGCCAGCGGCAAAGCGAACGGCCGCTGATCAATACGCACAATTTCAAAGGGCTGTTGTTCGGCTGGGTCGGCGCAACCCTGTTGCGCCTGCCGCTGGTGATCACCCAACACGGCTTCACCCCGCGCAGTCGCAAGCAGAAGTTCTACACCTGGCTCAGTCTGCAACTGTGCCGCACGGCGTCTGTGGATCGGGTGGTCTGCGTGGCGGAAAGCATCGCCGTGTTGCACCGTCAGGCCAGCGTCCGGGCGGAGAAGTTGCAGGTGATCCCCAACGGCTTGCCCGCCGCCCATGGGCAAATGATTCATGACGCTGATCGGCTGCGCTGGCTCGCCGGTTATGTCGGCCGTTTGAGCAGTGAGAAAGGCCCGGATCTGTTTCTCGATGCGCTGATCCCGCTGTGTCATCAGCATCCGCAACTGGACGCGGTGATGCTCGGCGATGGCCCGGAGCGCGAGGCGTTGCAGGCACGTATTGATGACGCCGGTTTACAGCAGCGGATTCGCTTGCCGGGCTACCAGACCGTCATGCAACCGTGGTGGCAGCGGCTCGATGCGCTGGTGATCAGCTCGCGCACCGAAGGCACGCCGATGATTTTGCTCGAGGCGATGCAGGCCGGTGTGCCGGTGGTCGCCTTCGGCGTGGGCGGGATTCCCGATGTGCTCGAGCACCGGCACAACGGCCTGCTCGCCGAACCCGCCGACAGCAGCGCCCTCGCCCGTCAGGTCGACACGCTGTTGACCGAACCGAAGCTGGCGCGGCAACTGCGCGACAACGCAAAACGCACGCAACAGGATCGCTACGACCTCAAGGCTCTCGCCGAACGCTGGTCGCAGCTGTACATCCGCACGGCACGGGAGGCACGCGCATGATTTTCCCGCTCTCGATCGTCAGTTTGCTCGGTCTGGTCTGCATTGCTTTGCTGGCCAGTCCTTATCCGTATCTGGCGCCGGGAGCGGTGCTCGGCCTGGTGGGTTTTGCGGTGCTGTATCGCAAACCGACCTGGGGCCTGCTCGGGATTGCCGCGCTGGTGCCGTTCGAGGGTTTCTTCAAGGACAGTTCGCTGTCGGGCAGCAAGTTGATCGGCGCCTCGCTGGCGGTGATCCTGATGCTGCAACTGGCGCTGCACCAGATTCCCTCCGAACGCCTGCGCAGCAACATCTGGCGTTACCTGCTCTGGTTCATGGTTCTGTATTTTCTGAGCCTGCTCAATACCGATGACATGGGCATGTCGCTGGGGCATCTGCGCGAACTGAGCGTCGGTCTGATTCTGTTTGTCATCACCTTGCTGATCGGCCGTGAACTGAACCTCGATCTGTTCGCCCGACTGGTCACCCTCGCCGTCAGCGCCACCTGCGCGATGGCGATGTTCTCGACCAAATTCCAGGATCAGGGCCGCGCCGCCGGCCTGCTCGAAGACCCTAACGCCTTTGCCCTGCTGATCGCCTTCGCCATTCCGCTGGGCCTGCTGTTGGTGATCCGCAGCCCGAACCTGCTGCACCGGTTGTTCTGGGGCGGTTGCTGCCTGCTGTTGCTGGGCGGCATGACCAAAACCGAATCGCGTTCGGGGCTGGTGGTGATCGCCCTGAGTCTGTTGATCGGCTGCTGGCATTACCGCACGCAACTGACGCGGATCCGGCCGCGGCATCTGGGTTTTGCCATGCTCGGCGCGGCGATCGTGATTCCGTTGGCGATCTATGCGATGCCCGCCGGCTACATCGCACGGATTCAGTCGCTGAGCGTGTTGAGCGCCGGTGCCAAGGGCCACGACGACGAGTCCCTCGGCCGCCGTGCCTCGTACATCGTCGTCGGCAGCCAGATGATCCGCGAGAACCCGCTGCTCGGCTCCGGCCCCGGCACCTTCCCGCTGCACTACGCGACCACCGGTTACGCCAAGGCGTTCTCCGCCAACCGCAAGATCGGCGACCTCTATCGCCGTGCTCACAACACCTACCTGGAAATCTTCAGTGAACTGGGGATCCCTGCAGGGCTGTTGTTCGTCGGCATGCTCGGCCTCGGTTTGTACAATCTGATTCGTGCGCGC
Organism: Pseudomonas sp. TH06; assembly: GCF_016651305.1. Classification (GTDB taxonomy): domain Bacteria; phylum Pseudomonadota; class Gammaproteobacteria; order Pseudomonadales; family Pseudomonadaceae; genus Aquipseudomonas. Next base: position 263,905 of record NZ_JAEKEC010000003.1, read on the forward strand.
GCCGCGTGGATGCTGCGACGTGACTGGCAGCAGGCCGACATGATGACCCATCTGGGCGTGAGCTTTCTGTCGCTGACGCTGTTCCTGATGTTCCTCAGCGCGCCGAACCAGAAATACGTGTGGATCATGCTCGCGCTGACCAGCGTCCTGCGGCTGAAAGCCGAGCAGGCACCCCTGACGGAGGCCCGCGCATGAGCCGGATCAGCATCGTCATCCCGATGTTCAACGAAGCCCGGCACATCGGCCGCACACTGCTGGCCGCGCAAAAAGCCGCGCACGCGGCCAATATCGAGTGCGAGCTGATCGTGGTCGACAACGGCTCCAGCGACGACGGCCCGCACATCGCCCGGCAGTTCGGCGCGCAGGTCTTGAGCCTGCCGGGACTGTTGATCGGCGCCCTGCGCAATCGCGGCACGGCCATCGCCACGGGTGAATGGCTGGCGTTTATCGACGCCGACATCGAGATGCCGGAAGACTGGCTCAACCCCCTGTTCGATCTGGAAGCCAGCGCGCAGGCTGACGTGTTTGGTCTCGATCTGCATACCCCGGCCGAAGCGCCGTGGTACGCCACCGCGTGGCAACGGCGCACCTTGCGCGTGTCTTCACAGGCCTCGCATGTGGTCGACTGGCTGCCCAGCGCCAACCTGCTGATGCGCCGGGCGTGGTTCGACAAGGTCGGTGGTTTCAACGAAACCCTGCGCACCGGCGAAGACAAGGAGTTCACCCTGCGCCTGCGCGAAAACGGCGCCATCCTGTTGTCGGTCAACAACAACGTCGCCCTGCACTGGGGTTACGAAATGAACTGGCGCGAGTGGATGGGCAAAGAAATGTGGCGTCAGGGCAGTCATCTGCAACTGTTGCGCACCCACGGTTTCAGCCTGCGCCTGCTGCGCTTTCCGCTGCTGTCGATTGCCGTGTGGATTCTCGATTTCCTGGCGATTTCGGCACTGCTCGACGGCTTCCCGCATCACGCCGCAATCATGGTGATCCTGACCCTGATTCCGGGCCTGATCCTCAGCCTGCGGCAGAGCGCCAAGCACCACAATATCGGCCTGACGTTGCAATTGTGGGGCCTGCACTGGGTGCGCCTGCACCTGGCCGGCGCCGCATTCATTCTCAGTCTGTGTCATTGGAACGCCAGGAGGCCTGCCCGTGGCTGAATTCATTTTCTGGATGTGCCTGTTGCTGCCGGTCTACGCCTACGTCGGCTATCCATTGCTGCTGACGCTGTTGGCGCCGTTGTTTCCGGCCTGGCGTCACACCGAGGCACCGCCGCAGAACATCAGCATCGTGATCGCCGCGCATAACGAGGCGCGGCACATCGAGCACAAATTGCGCACGTTGCTCGCGCAGGATTATCAGCCGGCGACGTTGCAGATCATTCTCGCCAGCGACGGCTCGACCGACGACACCGTGGCTTGCGCGCACAAAGTCATCGACCCGCGCATCACCGTCCTCGACCTGCCGCGCCAGGGCAAAGCCGCGACGCTGAATGCCGGCGTGGCCGTGAGCACGGGTGACATTCTGGTGTTCACCGACGCCGACAACCAATGGTCACGGGAAACCCTCGGTTATCTGCTCGCACCGCTGAATGATCCCAATGTCGGCGGCTGTGCCGGGCACATGGTGATTCCGGTCACCGGCGGCGGTTTGAGCGTCGGTGACAGCCTGTATCGTCATTACGAAGGCTGGTTGCGCCGGGTGGAAAATCGCACCGGTTGCATGGTCTCCGCTGACGGCGCCCTGCTCGCCCTGCGCCGCGAATTGTTCCAGAACGTACCGGCCGAAGTGAATGACGATTTCTTTATCAGCACCTGCGCACCAGTGGCACACAAACGCATCGTCTACGTACCCGAGGCGCAGGTGATCGACCATGGCGTCGATGAGGCGGACAAGCAGTTCCGCCGCCGCCAACGCGTTACCGTCGGCGGTCTGCAAAGCCTGGCCCAGCGCCGCGAACTGCTCAATCCGCTGAAATATGGCCTGTATTCGCTGGCGTTGATCAGCCACAAACTGATCCGCCGTCTCGCGCCGATCCTCCTGCTGCCGTTGCTGCTGAGCAATTTCTGGCTGTGGGACGACCACGGTTTTTATCGCCTGAGCCTGATCGCGCAATTGTTCGGCTACGCCGTGGCCATTGCCGGGCTACTGGATTCGCAACACCGCTTGCCAAAACCGTTCCGTCTCGCCGCGTTTCTGCTGGTCACCCTTGCCGGGATGAGTCTCGGTCTGTGGCAGTTCCTGCGCGGTCAGCGATATGCCCAGTGGAATCCCGAACAGAACCGTTAAGAGGACCGAAGCCATGGCGATCAAACAACTGATAAAACGCACCAGTGGCTGGCTCTATCTCAACTCGTCCGTGGGCCGAAACCAGTTGCACGGCGCCGGAGTGATTTTGATGCTGCACCGGGTGCTGGCCAACGACCGCGCCGCCGATCTGCCGCACCGCAACGAACTCTGTGTGGGACCAAAGGCTTTCGAGCATTTGCTGGTGTGGCTGCGCCGGCATTTCGATTGCGTGCCGCTGATGGAGATCCTCCAGCCCAATTCGTTGCGCACCGAGCGCCCACGGGTGGCGCTGACGTTCGATGATGGCTGGCGCGACAACGCGGTCAATGCCTATCCGCTGCTGCAAAAGCATCAGGTGCCGGCGAGCATTTTTCTCTCCACCGATTTCATCGGCAGCCGTCAGCGCTTCTGGTGGGAAAGCCTCGGTGAAACCCTGTGGGGCAGCCACGGTGAAAAAGCGCGGATGCATTTGATCGAATGCCTGCATGCCCTGCATCATCCGCTGCCGGTACTGCTTGATGACATCGATGTCGACCGCCGCAGCCTGGCGCTGCTGCATTACCTGCAAGGCTTGAAGTCGATTGACCCGCAGGAACTTGAACGGCTGACCGATGAATGCCCGCAAGAGTCGCAACCGCAAGCGCTGGACTGGCATCAAGTGCGCGCACTGGAAGCTTCCGGGCTGGTGCGTTTCGGCCCGCACGGCGCCAGTCACGCGATCCTCACCGGTCTTGACGATGTGCGGCTGGACGAAGAGATCAGCCGCAGCCGCGATGCTCTGCACAACGGCTGCAACCGGCCGCTGCCGGTGTATTGCTACCCCAACGGCGACAACGATGAACGCGTGCGCCAACAGATCGCCAGCCATGACTATCCGTTTGCGCTGGGCACCGGCACCGGCATCTATCGCGGCGAAGGCGATCCGCTGAACCTGCCGCGTTTCGGCGTCAGCCAGCGCACCGCGCGCAATCCGGAACTGCTGTCGTGGCGGATCTTCCGCGGGGCGCGGCCATGAGCCGAGGCAGTTACCTCAAACATTTGGCGCTGAGCATGGGCACCAAACTGGCGATGATCGCCCTGCGTTTGCTGCGCAACGTATTGCTGGCGCGGATCCTCGGGCCAAGTGAGCGTGGTTTGTTTGCGCTGCTCAGCACGCTGCCGGATCTGATCAGCGCAGCGACCAGTGGCGGGTTGAATTCGGCGGTGGGTTATCAGGCGGCCAAGCAACGCCCCATGGGCCTGCTGCTCAGTCAGGTGTTGGTGTTCGGCTGTCTGCTCGCCGCGTTGCTGACCTTGCTGGTGGTGGCGTTGGTGCGCGAGTTTGGCGGTGAACTGGATGTGACCGTGCAACTCGGCCTGCTCGCGTGGTTGTTGTTGCTGGCCGTGCCGCTGACGGTTTTGAAAAGCGGTCTGCTGACCTTGCACAATGCGTCGGGCGGCGTGGTCGCGTTTAACGCCTTGCGTCTGGTCGAATCGCTGGCACCGCTGCTGCTGTTTCTCGGCTTGTTCTGGATGTGGAAAAGCGCCGCCCTCGAAGCGGCGTTGATCAGTTGGCTGGCCGGGATCAGTCTGGTGGTGCTGGTCGGTTGGGTCTGGCTCAAACGCGCACAACCGCTGCAACTGCAATGGGACCGCGCCAGCCAGAAAGAGCTGCTGCGCTACAGCGCCCGCAGCCATCCTGACCTGCTCTTTCAGCAGGTGATTCTGCGTTCGGATTATCTGTTCATTGGTGCCCTGCTCGGCAGCACCGCCCTCGGTCATTACGCCATGGCCAGTGCCGCCGCCGAACTGCTGCTGATCGTCCCGGAAGCGGTGACTACGCCGCTGATGAAACGCCTGCTTCAACAGGACGAAGGCATGGACAAAGTCACCCCGCTGGCGTTGCGCCTGACCGCGACCGTGATGCTCGGCGCTTGCCTGACCATGGCGGTGATCGGCGAATGGCTGATCGTCACCCTGTTCGGTGTGGCTTACCAACCGGCGTATCCGGCATTGCTGGCGTTGCTGCCGGGGCTGTTGGGCCTGTGCTACGCGAGCATTCTGCGCCTCGACTTGCTCGGCAAAAATCGCCCCGGCACGGTGTCGTTGCTGATGGGGCTGGGCGCCCTGCTCAATCTGGCGCTGAACCTGGTGCTGATTCCGGCCTACGGCATTGTTGGCGCGGCGGCGGCTTCGTCGATTGCCTATCTGGCGGTGACCGTGGCAATGCTGGTGCTTTACTGCCGTTTGAGCGGCGTGCCGTTCTGGCAAACACTGATCATCCTGCCCAGCGACATCACGCCGATGTGGCTGATGCTGCAACGCCGGAAAGCCGCATGAAAGGCCTGGCCCTGCTGCTCGGTCTCGGCCTGTCACTGGACGCGTTTGCCGCGTCGATGCGCTGGGGCGAGATCCGTGACGGCAGCCTGTTTCTGCAAACCGATCGCCCGGACACGCTGACCGTGCGCTGGACGCCAGCGTGGCAGGCGGATGCCAACGAAGAGCATCTGTATCTGCTCGACGGTCAAGGCAAATTGGCCGGTGAGCGTTCGATTGCCGCGAGCGAAGTGCGCGGCAGTCAGAGCTGGCCTTTGTTGCCGGGCGCAGCCAGTTATCGACTGGAGATTCCCGGCTACAGCTTCCGCAACTATCGCGTTGAACATGACGAGCACACGGTGGCGCTGTTCGCTCCGGCCAAGGTGCATTTCAGCGCGGATACCCGCAACGGCGACGAGTTGTATTTCAAAGTCGCACCGGGCGAACGTGCGGTGCTGGCCGGCAAGTTTCATGGCGGCGTCAGTGCGTTGCAGGCGCAGCGCGTTGAAGATGGGCAGATGCTCACGTTGGCGTTGAAACCCTATCGCGCCTATTGGCAGTTCGATCAGCTCGCACTGCCGGTCAGCGCCCAGGCACAAGTCTGGCGCCTGCGTTTGCAGGGCAGCGGCAAAGCCGCGTTCTGGCTCGACGGCACGGCCAATCTGTTTGCGCAGAATCCGCAGCAGCTCAAAGCGCTGCGCGAAGACGCCGGGCAGACCCGTTTGACCCTGCACGACAAGGTCCTTGGGCGCACGCCGGATCTGGGCATCGCCCTGCCCTACGAAATGCCGCCAGCGGACAGTTATGCCGCGCTCGATGCGCTGAAAACGACGGCGGCGAGTTATTACAGCTTCGTCGACGTCACGGCGAGAAACCCGCGTTTCGAAGACGCCTTCCGCCGGGTTTATCAGGATCGCTTCGGCATCAGTCAGGACATCACGCTGCTCGCCGGCAGTCAGCGTCAGGCCGATCTGCGCGCCGATGTGCAGAGCAACAGCGGCCTCGATGCGTGGCTCGCCAGTACCCGCAGACTGGCTGATAACAGCAGTGGCAACGGCACGCACTACATCGGTTTCGCCGACGAGCCGAACCTCAATTATTCGAGCTACGCGCAGTATCAGGCGATTTTCACCAGCATGGCTCGTCAGGTGCGCAGCGATCCGGCGAATGCCAAGGCTGGCGTGCGCATCGCCATGCCGGCCAGTTCACGGCTGGTCAACGGACCATTCGCCAACAATGCGGCGGACAAACGCGGCATCGACTGGGCGCGGCGTTTGCTGAGTGAATCGCCTGAGCAGATCGATGCCCTGGCCTGGCATGAATGGATGATCCGCGATCTGCTCGCCACCCGCGTCTATCGCGACAGCGTGCGCCGCGCCGCCGAACTGGTCGGCCTCGACGGCAACGGCCAGCCGCGCAAGGCGTTGCTGCTCGATCAGACCAATCTGTCCAGCGGCTCCAGCCTCAGCCCCTATGATCAGGAAACCCATTACGCCTCACTGTGGTGGGCATCGGTGGTGATCAACGCCTCGCAGGACGGCTTGCTGACCATGCTCAACTGGTTCCAGGCCGCCGATGAGCCGCAATACCCGAAAGGCATGTTGCGGGTACTCGGCGATGATCGTGTCGGGTTGAAACCGGTGGGCTTCGCCCAGCAATTCATCGCGCAGCACTGGCTGCATCAGGTGCTATGGCTGGAAAACGATGCGTTTGAAGTCGATGTGCTGGCGATGGCCGGCGACGATCAACGCGGCCTGCTCGGCGTCAACAAAGGCACGCGTTTGCAACGTGTCGATCTGAGCGGCGCCAAGTGCCCGCTGAAAAATGGCGCGCTGCGCTACTTCGGCGCCGACAATCGCAGTCGCGACGCGCCAGTGACCTGCCGCGACGGACGCGTCAGCTTCGATTTACCGGGGGAGACCCTGTTTGCACTGAGCTGGATCGCGTCATGAAACCAATTCCGAATCTCAGAAAATGTAAAGCGAACACAGATTTGTGGCGAGGGAGTTTTTGTGGCGAGGGGATTCATCCCCGATGGGCTGCGAAGCGGCCCCGCATTTACAGGCTAAAAGCGACGACTGCTGCGCAGCCGATCGGGGCGGTGCGACGTTTCGCTGAATCCCCTCGCCACAGAGCCCCTCGCCACAGTCATTCGCCTTGCCGGAACTCCGGAGCACGCACAATGGGCATCGTCAGCAAACTCAGCGAACACATCAAGCAAAAAGGCCTGCGCGCCACCCTCGCCAAAGCGTGGAAGCACTACGTTTTTTCCCATCAGGAATTGCTGTGGATGGAGCGCGACCTGGTCAGTCCGGTGCCGCCGCACAGCCTCAAACCTTACCCGCCGTTGCGGGTGGTGAAGATCACCGCGGACAACGCCAGCGCCTTCGCCCGCTACTTCGGCGACCGTGTCGGCACCATGGCGGAGCTGGCCAACGAGGGCCACACCGGGCACATGCACCTGGACGATCAGGGCGATGCCGTGGCGTTCATCTGGGGCAGCGCACGGGACTATTTCGACCGCCATTACTACGGCTGCATGTTCCCGGTGAAACCCGGCGAGTTCTTCGAATTCGGCGGTGAACTGACTCGTGCCTATTGGGGCACGGAGCTGTCGGTGGATCTGCAACTGGAACTGTGGAAAGCCATGGCCGCCCAAGGCTGCGACAAAGTCGTCGATGTCTGTGAGTTCCACAATATTCCGGCGCTCAAGCTGCACCTGCGCATGGGCTATACCGAACAGCAGCGGATCATGAACGTCTACACCCTGTTCAACCGCTGGCGCTTCTACCGCGAAACCCGCTACAGCGGTTCGCGTCTGGATGCATTGCGCAAACCTTCCCGTCCACCTGTAACAGCTACGGCGGCCTGAGCCTATGGTGACGCGATTCGAATGGCGCACTTCACTGTGCGCCGCCGATTTCCCGGCAACAGCGTATGAAGCGCTGCGCCTGCGGGTGACGGATCACACGCCGTTCAACAACCTCGGTTGGTTGTGCGCGGCCGAGCAGGCACTCGGTGAGGGTGAGCGTCTGCACACCCTGCTGGGTTGGGAGGCGGAGGAATTGCGTCTGTGCCTGCCGCTGGTGGCGAGTCGCGAACGCTTTTTCGGCGTGCCGTTTCGGGTGCTGCATCACTTGGGTTATCCGCTGGCGGATCGCTTGGCGCTGCTGTCCTTGCTCGACAGCGAAGACATGCACCAGGCCTTGCGGTTGATCCGCCAACGTCTGCCCCACGCGCTGCTGCAGCTCAATGAATTGTCCGAGCCTGCCGGTGAGGAAAGTGCGCTCACCGAATGGATGGCGCGCAGCTCCACCGCTGAGCGACGCCTGAGTTGTCGGGTGCCGGTGCATCTGATCAGCGAAGCAGATCATCAGGAAGTCTCCGGCGATCCACGCTACAAACTGCGCCGGGCGCGCAAACGGATTGCCGCGTGTGGCGCCGAGGTACGGCGGATCATTCCTGATGCGATCAGCATGGGGCCGTTGTTACAGGTGATCAGCGAAGTCGAGGCGGTGAGCTGGAAAGGTGACGAAGGCGTCGGCATTTTCGCCAGCGAACGCAGTCGGCGCCTGATCGAGCGCGCCTTCACCGCCCTCGCCGGCCAAGGCCTGGTGCGGGTGGTGACGCTGGAGCTGAACGGGCGTTGCATCAGCTATCGGCTCGGCCTGCTCGAACAGGGTCGCCTCTACGATTACAACCTCGCCTTCCTGCCGCAATACGCCGATCTGGGCAGCGGCCGGGTGTTGCTGGAAGAGTGGATTCGCTGGGGGCTGGACGAACACTGGCACTGGATCGACGCCTCGCGGGTCAGCCTGGAAAACTCCAGCCATCAACTGCATGAACGCATGACCGGGCAACTGGAGCACTGGCGCTGGAGTTTTTATTCCTGGCGCCCGAGCGGCCTCGTCCTCGGTCTGGGCTTGCGCCTGTGGCATCGACTCAAGCCGCGCGTGCAAGCCTGGCGGGCGCGGCGTGCCGAGCCTGCGAAACCCACCCTGAAAGCCGTCGCGATCACCACGGAGGGCGAACATGCCTCGCCAAGTCATAGTCAACGCTGACGATTTCGGCCTCAGCCCGAATGAAAACACGGTGATCTTCGCGGCGTTTCAGGCCGGAGTCATCAGTTCTGCCACCGCCATGGCCAACATGCCGGCGTTTGAAGCGGCGTGTGCCATGGCCCGGCACCCGGTGCTGGAAGGCCGGGTCGGATTGCACTTCAACCTGACTTACGGGCGCCCGTTAAGCCAGGCGATTCTGTTGCGCCGAACGTTCTGTGACAGCCATGGCGTGTTCGACCTCAACCTGCCACGCCACCGTCTGTGGCTCAGCCGGGAGGATCGCGACGCGGTGCGTGAAGAGTTGCAGGCGCAGTGGCAGCGTTGTGTCGATCATGGCGTGCGCCCGAGCCATATCGATTCGCATCAGCACGTGCATAACATCTGGCCGATCGGTGAAATCGTCGCCCGCTTCGCCGCGCATCAGGGTGTACCGATTCGCCTGGCGCGCAACCTTGGGCAAAACCTCAATCTGCCGAAACGCGTGTTCAAGGGTTTACTCAATTGGCGTTTGCAGGGTCTGGCCGGTGTCACCGCCGATTATGTGTGCACCCCGATCGACCTGCGCAACGACATCGCGCCGACCGACGGCGTGCTGGAAATCGTCGCTCATCCGACCCAACTTGGCGTCGACTTCGGTGACGCCTACCTCAACCCCGACGAATCCCTGAGCCGCGTGCTAGAGCAGCGGCTGGCGGGCGTTCAACGGGTTTCCTACGCCGAAGTGAACAAGGATTTTCTACGCGGTGCTGCGGCACTCGATTGACTTACATACCTTGCAATACTTTCGAAGATGGCACTTTGAAATGAATTTGCACGGGTGATCTATACCCACAAAAGCACCATCCACAACACCCGGGCTGCGGCCACGGAGGGCATCATGAGCGTCATCGAAAAACTACAAGAACGCATCCGTCACAAAGGCCTCGGTCGCACCTTCGGCACGTTGTGGAAACGCTACGTGTTCTTCCATTGGGAACTGCTGTGGATGGAGCGCGACCTGGTCAGCCCGGTGCCACCGCACAAGCTGCGTCCTTACGATGGCCTGCGCAGAGTCGACATCACGGCGGAGAATGCCGGGGCGTTCGGCAAGCATTTCGGTGATCGCGTGGACACCATGGCGGAGCTTGCCGCCGAGGGTCACACCGGACACATGTACCTCGACGCTGACGGCCACGCGGTGGCGTTTATCTGGGGCAGTATTCGCGACTACCACGACCGTCACTATTACGGCTGCAGGTTCCCGGTCAAACCCGGTGAGTTCTTCGAATTCGGCGGCGAAATGACCCGCGCCTATTTCGGCAGCAGCCTGTCGGTGGATGTGCAAGTCGCACTGTGGGAAGCCATGGCGGCACAGGGCTGCAACAAGGTGGTGGATGTCTGCGAGACCCACAATATTCCGGCGCTGAAACTGCACATTCGCATGGGCTATCACGAACAGGGGCGGGTCACTCACGTTTACTGCCTGTTCGGCCGCTGGAAGTTTTTCCGTGAAACGCGGTACGAGGGCTCACGGCTTGAGCCACTGCGTAAACCGGGACGGCCGGTGGTGAGTGCGGCGGCTCGGGCTTGAGTCAGATCTGAAATGTTTAGCGGCAGTGATGCCGTCATCGCGAGCAGGCTCACTCCTACAGGGGAATGCATTTCAAATGTAGGAGTGAGCCTGCTCGCGATGAGGCCGGTAGCCGCACCGATCAATCAAATCCTGGTGGCGACCAGGGTAAAGCACATCGGCATCTGCGCTTCCTGATTCAGATACCGGTCATACAACTCTTCCCGATTCGAATGCGGGTATTCCTTGAAATGCGCAATGTTCAGCCCCGCCGCAATCGCGCCGCTGAAGATCGCGCCGAGGTTGTGCACAAACCAGTACGACTTTGCTGCCTGCTGCTCGACCTTGCCGACATAGACAATCGGCTCTTCCTGCACGAAAGGCTCGGCGCGGAAATACGAACTGGCCAGGCGAAACGGATCGGCCGCATCAGGGTCGACCATTTCCAGAAACGGGTGGGTTTCGTAGATCACCAGTTTGCCGCCAGGTTTCAGCGTCGAGGCGACGTGGCGGAAAAACTCGCCGATATCGGGCATCCAGTTCAGTACACCGATAGTGATCAACGCCACGTCGAAGCGATTGTGCAGCGACGCCGGCAGGTGATGGATATCGGTTTCGATGAATTCGGCGTTGTGTGCTGAACGCTTGTTCAGCTCGCGCGCCTGCTCAAGAAACGCCACCGACTGATCGACACCGACCACCCCGCGCGCGCCGAGGGCGAACAGCGACAGACTTTCGCGACCGTTGTTGCAGCCCAACTGAATCACCTCTTTACCCTCAACCCCGACCTGCTCCAGCAAGCCGCGCAACGTGTCATCGAGGCAAGAAAAGTCTGCCTGCGCAACGTCGTTCAACAAGGCCTGCCAGTCAGGCGACTCCTGATGATGACGGGCGGAATCGTTCCACGCCTGTCGATTGCTCTCGATGGCGTTTTTATTGTTCGGCACTTCCATGGCGCACTCCGGGTACTGCTCGTGATTGAGCGGGCCCGAGTCTAGATGAGCCCGGCAATGCAGATTGTTGCAATCTTGTAAGCCACCCCCTGCGGCAACTCCTACAAATGAGAAAACTCTCGCCTACAAATACCGACGATTTTTCTAGATTTGATAGGAGACTTGGCTGACTGCTTATCTGTATCTATTTGGATACAGTCGGGTAATGAATTATCTTATTCGACAAACAGCGGTCTTCCAGGCTTGGCACCAATCGGTTCGAGACCTTCGAGCCAGGGTGGCCATCGCTCGACGCATTGATCGGGCCTCAAATGGGAATCTCGGCGATGTTAAATCAGTGGGTGATGGCGTATCTGAAATGCGCGTAGATGTGGGTGCGGGCTTTCGGGTGTATTTCACGATACGTGACGGTGCAGTCATCGTTCTATTGGCTGGAGGCGACAAATCTTCACAAAGCGCAGACATCCGACGCGCACAAAAAATGGCTAAGGAGGTTTAACCATGAGCCAGACGTTGACGAATTTCGACGTGGCAGCATTGCTGGACAGTGACGAAGCCATCAGCGAATACCTGTCTCAGGTTCTTGCAGATGGGGATAACGAAGAGTTTCTTCGCGCAATCGGCTATGTGCTCAAAGCGCGCGGAATGACGCAGATCGCCAAGAAATCAGGTATGGGTCGGGAAAGTCTGTACAAGGCGTTCGCGCCGGGTGCGAAACCGCGCTTCGACACGGTTTTGAGAGTCATGCATGCCCTCGGCATCGAACTGTGTGCACAGCCGGGGCATGCGATCACTCATCCAATTGTTTGAATCCATGGCAGCCAGGGTTAGCAGGCGCAGGCTTACAGATTTTTTTCTGCGTACAGCTTAGAGGGCGACATTGGTTTGATTCAGACGTTCGCGCAGGAATTCAACCAGTGCCTGCACCGGGCGCGACGCCTGGCGATGCTGCGGATACACCGCCGATAACGTCAGCGGCTCCGGACGAAGATCATCCAGCACCGGCACCAAGCGCCCGTCCTTCAGCGCCGCGCCGACGATGAACGTTGGCAGATAGGTAATCCCCATCCCCTGCACCGCTGCGTCCCTGAGCAATTCGCCGTTATTGACGCGCATGCGCCCGCTGACATTCACCAGCAACGGCTTGCCCTGTCCCGCATTGAACCGCCATTGCACCGAGCGCCCGTGGCCATAAGGCAGGCAGTCGTGGCTGAGCAGGTCCTCAGGCTTGAGCGGTGTACCGCGCTCGGCCAGATACGCGGGGCTTGCGCAGTACACCCGATCAATCGACGCGATGCGCCTGGCGATCAGCGTCGAGTCTTCCAGCACACCAATACGCAACGCCAGGTCATAGCCCTCGCCTAACAGGTCCACCGGCCGATCGCTCAAATCGACTTCCACCGTGACCTCACGATAACGCTGCAAGAACAGCGGCAGCAGGCAACCGAGATGCGCCACGGCAAACGACAGCGGCGCACTGATACGGATCGTCCCGCGTGGCTCGGCGGTCTGCCCGGCAATGCCCTGCTCGACCTGTTCCACCTCCACAAGCAAGCGTAACGCTGACTCGTAATAGCTCTGACCCAGCGGCGTGACGTCGAGGCGCCGGGTCGAGCGATTGAGCAAGCGCACGCCGAGCCGCTCTTCGAGTTGCATCAAGCGGCGGCTGACGAACTGCTTGGACAGACCCAGTTGATCGGCGGCGGCGGTGAAGCTGCCGGAGTCCATCACCTGGCAAAAAATACGCATGTCTTCGAACGGGTTCATTGTCACTCTCTGGTGGACAGTTAAACGCTTTATAGCCGCTTTTTCACTTCTCGGCAGCTCATTAATCTGTGCTCACGGTGTTGCTGAGGCCTGAAGCCCAGCGCCACAGCAGCCCGCAACCCAGGCAAACAAATCAAAAATATTCAAAAGGATTTCCACCATGAACCTCGTCAAGAAAACCCTGACCGCGTCCCTCCTCGCCCTGTCCATCGGCAACGCTTTCGCCGCCGAAGGTACGGGTGTCGAACACAACACCCAGGCCTTCCTCGATGCCCTCGCCGCCGGCGGTGGCAAACCTCTGGAGCAACTGAGCCCGAAAGACGCCCGTGCGGTACTGACCGGTGCTCAGGCGTCGGTGAAGGTTGACCTCTCCGGTGTGGAAGTCAGCGACAAGGCGATCACGGTGGACGGCCAGACGCTCAACCTGAAAGTGGTGCGTCCGGCCAAGGTCAAAGGCGAGTTGCCGGTGTTCATGTTCTTCCACGGTGGTGGCTGGGTGCTGGGTGATTATCCAACCCACCAGCGGCTGATTCGTGACCTGGTGGTGGGCTCCGGCGCTGTCGCGGTTTACGTCGATTACACGCCTTCGCCGGAAGCGCAGTACCCGACCGCAATCAATCAGGCATACGCCGCGACGAAATGGGTGGCCGAGCACGGCAAGGACATTGGCGTCGACGGCAAGCGCCTGGCGGTGGCCGGCAACAGCGTCGGTGGCAACATGGCCGCAGTCGTCGCGCTGATGGCCAAGGAACAGAAAGCTCCGGCCCTGCGCTTCCAACTGTTGATGTGGCCAGTGACCAACGCGCAGTTTGACGACGGCTCGTACCAGCAATTTGCCGAGGGCCACTTCCTCACCAAAGGCATGATGAAATGGTTCTGGGACAACTACACGACCAACCCGGCCGAGCGTGCGCAGATCCACGCTTCGCCACTCAATGCCAGCGCCGAACAGCTCAAAGGCTTGCCCGCCGCCCTGGTGCAGACCGCCGAATTCGACGTGTTGCGTGATGAAGGCGAAGGCTATGCGCGGCACCTCGATGCGGCGGGCGTGGCGGTGACCTCGGTGCGTTACAACGGGATGATTCATGACTTTGGTTTGCTTAATCCGCTGAGTCAGATCCCCGAGGTGAAAGCGGCGGTGCGTCAGGCGGCGGCTGAGCTGAAGACGCACTTGCAGCCTTGACGTTAAAAGATCGCAGCCTGCAGCGGCTCCCACATCGGACACGTGCAGGCGGCGATCTTTTCCATCGATCTTGTGGTGAGGGGATTTATCCCCGATGGGCTGAGCAGCAGTCCCCTGCTTCTTCTGGATAAGAGCGGGGTCGCTGCGCAACCCGTCGGGGCGGTGCGACGTTTCGCTAAATCCCCTCACCACAAAAAGTCCTTCATTACCAAGGCTCTTGCCAATCCGGAGCACATCATGTCCTTCCTTCTTGCTCACCTGCTGTCCTGGAGCGCTGCTCTGCTCTTGCTCGATGGTCTGCTCTGGCACTTCACGCCTTTTTCGCATCGTGCGCCGCGAGTGGGTGTGCGACTGGTGCTGTTTCTGGCGTTCAGCGCGTTGGTGATCAATGCCGGTGTCAGCCCGTTGCAGGCGCCGCTGTTTGCCAATGACCCGGTCGGGCAACTCGGCGCGACGGCGTTGGGCATTCTCTGGTGGCTGTACGCCGCGCGTGTACTCACCGAAGTCATCGGTCTGATCCTGATGCGCCGCATCGGCCACAGCGGGCGTTTGCTGCAGGACGTGATTGGTGCGCTGGTGTTTTTGGCGGCCATCGTTGCGGCTGCCGGTTATGTGCTGGAGTTGCCGGTCAAAGGTTTGCTCGCGACCTCCGGGGTGGTCGCCATCGTCGTCGGTCTGGCGCTGCAAAGCACCCTCGCCGACGTATTTTCCGGGATCGTCCTCAACACCACCAAGCCGTATCAAGTGGACGACTTCGTAGTGATCGACGGCGTCGAAGGCAAAGTCCTCGACATCGACTGGCGCGCCACGCATCTGCTGACCAGCGCCGGCACTATGGCCGTGGTGCCGAACTCGGTGGCGGCCAAGGCGAAGATCGTCAACCTCAGCCGGCCGAGCAACATGCACGGCGTGTCGATCAGCATCCAGGTCCCGAACCACATTCGCCCGCGCCGAGTGCTCGATGCCCTCGACCGTACGCTGCAAGGCAGCAGCAGTCTGCTGCTGACCCCAGCACCCAAAGCCGTGTTGAAAGAGGCTGGCGAAACCATGTCGGAATACGTCGCCAGCGGCTTCATCGCCGAGTTGAGCAAGAAAGGCGAAGTGCGCAATCAACTGTTCGACCTCGCCCACCGTCATCTCGAAGCGGCCGGGATTTCGCGGCATCCGGACGGCGTGATCGAGCCGTCGACCCGCGCCCGCGCATTGCTGGATGAGGTGAAAATCTTCCGTTCGCTGAGCCCCGAGGAACGGGATCGTCTGGCTGAATCGATGGTCGCGCAGCAGTACGCGGCGGGCCAGGTGGTGCTGGGTCTGGATGACGTGCCGGAAAGTCTTTTTGTGATCGCCACGGGCGTGGTCAGTGCGACCGTGCCGGACGGTGAAGGGCAGACCGAGGCCGGGCGTATGGGGCCAAGTGAAGTCATGGGCGAGCAGAGTATTCTCGCGGATACGCCGTCGCAGGCTACGTTCACGGCGCTGACGTCTTCGATCATTTATCGACTCGACAAGGGGCTGACGCGCCAGTGCATGGAGCAGCGCAGTGAGGTCGGTCGGGCATTGAATAAGTTGCAGGCGGTAAGGCAGCAGAACAGTCATCTGGCGTTGCTGGCGAAAACCGCGCCGTCGCGCAAAGGCGGATTTCTTGGTTGGCTGCAAAAACGCTGACCCGCAAGAAAGGCAAACACCAAATCCTGTGGCGAGGGAGCTTGCTCCCGCTGGGCTGCGCAGCGGCGCCAGTATCTCGTGAGCGCTGCGCACTCAAGCGGGACGGTGCGGCGATCCGACAAGCTCCCTCGCCACAGGAAATCAGGCAGCACATAAAAATGCCCGCAATCAAGCGGGCACTTTTAGTTCAGCAGTTACTTGGCCGTGAACTTGGTGTAGCTGTTGATCAGGTTGCGGTAGTTCGGCAGACGTTCCGACAGCAGGTGCGCCAGACCTTCCATGTCGTTGCGCCAGTCACCCTGCAGCTCGCACGCCACCGAGAACCAGTTCAACAGGTGTGCACCGGCCGCCGACATCCGCGCCCACGCCGCTTGTTGCACGGTGGTGTTGAAGGTGCCGGACGAGTCGGTCACCACAAACACTTCGTAGCCTTCAGCGATGGCCGACAAGGTCGGGAACGCCACACACACGTCAGTCACCACACCGGCGATGATCAGTTGCTTGCGTCCGGTGGCCTTGATCGCTTTGACGAAATCTTCGTTGTCCCAGGCATTGATCTGGCCTGGACGCTGGATGAATGGTGCGTCCGGGAATTGCTCGCGCAGTTCAGGCACGATCGGGCCGTTGGGACCGGCGTCGAAACTGGTGGTCAGAATGGTCGGCAGTTTGAAGAACTTGGCGATGTCACCCAGTGCCAGCACGTTGTTCTTGAACTCGTTCGGCGTGAAGTCCTGCACCAGCGAGATCAGACCGGTCTGGTGGTCGACCAGCAGCACAACCGCATCATCTTTGTTCAGACGCTTGTAAGGAACGCTCATGGGGAAACTCCTGGTTGGATGGATGTGATGTCAAGCGCCGTGCCGAGTGACCGGCGCTTTTGGGGAAATCAGAAAGCGAAGCAGGAACAGCCGAACGCGCCCCAGAAACCGGCGAAATCACTGACCGGCGCGTTCGACAACCGCGCTTTTTCATGGCTGTGCGAGTGCACCGCGCAGGCGCCGACGCATTGGTGAACCTGCGCCTGCAATGGCGAATTCGGCCGCCAGTGGCCCGGGACTTTCACCACTGGCGACCAGTCCGGCAGCACCGGCACGCTGGCCGGGCCGAGGTCCGCGAAGTCGCCGGCGGCGTAGACGATCTTGCCGCCGACCACGGTCAGCACTGACTCGATCCACTTGATCGCTTCTTCTTCGACGTGGAAGAAATCCGCGCTCAGCGCCGCCAGATCCGCCAGTTGCCCGACCTTGATCTGGCCTTTCTTGCCCTGCTCCGAGGAGAACCACGCGCTGCCGTGAGTGAACAATTCCAGCGCAGTGGTGCGCGGCAAACCTTCTTCGTACAACGCCAGGCCACCGACGGTGCGGCCGCTGACCATCCAGTACAGCGACGTCCACGGGTTGTAGCTGGAAACCCGCGTCGCATCGGTACCCGCGCCGACCGGCACGCCTTCGGCGAGCATGCGTTTGATCGGCGGTGTCGCTTCGGCGGCCTGCTTGCCGTAACGGTCGACAAAGTATTCGCCCTGGAACGCCATGCGATCCTGAATCGCGATGCCGCCGCCCAGTGCTTTCACCCGTTCGATGTTCTGCGGAGTGATGGTTTCAGCGTGGTCGAAGAACCACGGCAGACCGTTGAACGGAATGTCGCGATTGACCTTCTCGAACACGTCGAGTATGCGGCTGATCGATTCGTTGTAAGTGGCGTGCAAACGGAACGGCCAGCGCTGCTCGACGAGGTGCCGCACCACCGGCTCCAGCTCGGCTTCCATGGTTTGCGGCAGGTCCGGGCGCGGTTCGAGGAAATCTTCGAAATCCGCCGCCGAGAACACCAGCATCTCGCCGGCGCCGTTGTGGCGCAGGTAGTCGTCGCCCTGATGCAACTTGACGCTGCCGGTCCAGTTCTGGAAATCGGTCAGCTCTTCCTTGGGTTTCTGGGTGAACAGGTTGTAGGCGATGCGCACGGTCAACTGGTCGTCCTTGGCCAGTTGTTCGATCACCTGATAATCGTCGGGGTAGTTCTGGAAACCGCCGCCGGCATCGATCGCACTGGTCAGGCCGAGGCGGTTGAGTTCGCGCATGAACTGGCGGGTCGAGTTGACCTGATACTCCAGCGGCAGCTTCGGTCCCTTGGCCAGCGTCGAATAGAGAATCATCGCGTTGGGTTTGGCCACCAGCATGCCGGTCGGGTTGCCATTGGCGTCACGGACGATCTCGCCGCCCGGCGGGTTCGGCGTGTCACGGGTGTAACCGGCCACGCGCAACGCGGCACGGTTGAGCAGCGCACGGTCGTACAGGTGTAGGACGAACACCGGGGTGTCCGGTGCAGCCTGGTTGAGTTCTTCGAGGGTCGGCATGCGTTTTTCGGCGAACTGGAATTCGTTCCAGCCGCCGACCACACGCACCCATTGCGGGGTCGGCGTGCGGTCGGCCTGATCCTTGAGCATGCGCAGCGCATCGGCCAGCGACGGCACGCCTTCCCAGCGCAGTTCGAGGTTGTAGTTCAGACCGCCACGGATCAGGTGCAAGTGCGAGTCGTTGAGGCCGGGGATAACGCAGCGACCGTGCATGTCGATCACTTGTGAGGCCGGGCCGCGCAGGGCCATGGCCTGGGTATCGTTGCCGACGACCACGAAGCGGCCGTCCTTGATTGCCACGGCGCTGGCCAGAGGCTTGGTGCGGTCGACGGTATGAAATTGACCATTGAAGAGAATCAGATCGGCGCTCATCGCAGTTCCTTCGAGAAAAAAATGAATGGGATTCAGCGTGACGGGTGTTCTGTGGGTTCGACGTGGGTATGCGCCTGACTGGCTTCCAGCCACGGCGCGAACAGACGGGTCACGCGGGGCATAAACACGTACACCACCGACAGCACGATGGTCAGGGTGATCAGGAACGTCGCAACCACGTAGTTGGAAAGCAGCGGGTGCAGCTTGAGCAGCGGCCCCCAGATCAGCGGCACCAGCAAGGTATGCGGCAGAATCACCAGCAGGGTGATCACCGCCTGTTTCCAGCGCGGCGGCGGCGAAGCGGCATCGGCCAGCGGTGCAAACCAGAATTCGTTGATCGGCGCGACCTCGGTCTGATCGCCATCGGCGAGCATCGGCGTGGCTTCATCGACCAGCGCCTGACGCTGCGGCGACTCCAGCCACAACTGCATCGCCTCGGTCGAACAAAAGCGCAGCACGCAGGTATAAGCATCGAGCCCGGCGAGCTTGCCGCGCACGACGTCCACGCCCAGATGCCCTTCGCGCTGCCCCGCCACCCGCACAATATTGCGCAGCCAGGCTTCATAGGCGGTTTCGAATCCAGCCTTGACCCGATGTTTGACGATCAGCGTCACGGTCTCATCGGACCCCGGTGCTTTTGGACTCAGGACTTCAGGCATAACGCAGCACTCCGGGCAAACGGACATTGAGCGCCAGACGTCCCGGCCCGGCGATAAACACAGTGGCAAACAGGATCAACAGCAACCAGCCGAACTGCCCCTCGGCCACACTCCATTGCGGATGCACAACCAACAGCGCCACCAGCAGCACAAACAGAATAGGCAAGCACGCCAATCTCACCAGTAAGCCGGCGACGATCAGTAGCGGACAGAGGACTTCGGCGAAGATCGCCAGACACAAGGTCAGGTGGGCGCCGAGGTGGAAAGGATCTTCGATCAGCGCCAATTGCACGGTGAAATCGAGCAACTTCGGCAAGCCGTGCACCCACAGCAGAAACAATCCGCCGCTGACCCGCAGAAACAGCAAACCGACGTCGCGCGCCCGTTCATCGTTTTGTATGGCGTTCATGACCCCACCCTTGAAATGTCATTGGCCTGAATCATGCCAATGATGGGTGGGGGGAAATTGCACGGATGTGCTCAGTTGCGACGGCGGTTACACGATGACGCTAGCGGCAGGTGTGGGGTTCAAGGCAACGCCCGAATGGTGTATTCACGGGTTTGAAAAACCACCGCAGTATTAACATTCGCAACCTGATCCAGATTGACCCTGAAACGAATGATCAATTTGCTGCCATCTTTCAGCTGCCGCAGATAATTGGCCGAAATAAGGGGGCTGTAACTGCCGTTCGTAACCCAGGCACGATGCACCATGTTAGTCGTGCCCACCCACATTGTGAGATTGTGCGTTCCAGTGTCTCTCTGCCCTTCCAGAGAAAGCCAGAGACGCTGGTTCGCTGAAATGTGCGGCCAGACACCAAACAACAGGTTGCCGCCGGACTGAACGTCCTTCAGATCCAGAATGTCGGACCCGTTGGCTTGAGTGATCACGGGGGCATCGAGTTGCTCTAATGCAATGGGCAGCACGTTGAGAGGCAGCGGTAACGAAGTCACCGGTTCGGAGATTCCCCGCGTATAGGTGAAGGCCACCTCCATATTCTTCCCGATGCTGAAGGCCACCAGCGGTACCGGCAATGTAATTTTTCTCGGGCGCGTGGTGCCGGCAGCCACCGGCGTGGTGGTATGAGACCCCGCAGCGGGTGTACCTGCGGCGGCGGTTACTGTCACGCTCAGCAGATCGCTGGGCTGCATGTCGTAATCCAGCACGGCCGTCAGGGACCTTGTCGCCTGCAGTGGATCAAGATTGGCGTTATCAGGAGCCTCCTCGATCGAGAGCTGCCGACCTTCAGTCGGGTTAACGGTGATGGTCCAGGGATCGGACACCTCATCATCGCCATACATGGCCTGGGCTGTGAACGTGTGCGGACCGACAACCAATCCGGACAAGGGGAACTGCCAGATACCGGCCTCGGCACGAACCGTTCCTCTGGAGTCAGGCCCGTCAAACACCACTAATTGCTCGCCCGCCATCGCCGTACCGCTGATCGTTACGCTGGTGGCGAGGGTAGCTTGCCCATCGGGGATCTCTTGTAGCTCAGGGTCTCTGACCGAGCGGATTTCAGGTTTGAGCGGAGTGGGCGTTGCGCCGGTCCTGACAATGTAGTGGCGAAGCGCAAAGTCGGTTGCATCGGTTTCAACCAGGCTGCCGTCGAGCGATGCGCCGAACTCAATGGTCAAAACGCTGCGATCCTTCAGTCCCTGCAGAGGACCGGCCGGGAAGTCTTGTGCGAAAAAGCCGAAGCGGAAAAAATCCATACCAACCTGACTACCCGGCGCACTCCAGTATTGTTGATCAAACACGCTACCATCGGCGTTCGTCCCCTTAAACCGGGCCCAGAAAAATTGCCGTTGGTCGATCAGAGGCCATGCATTGATTCTCAAGATAAACTGCTGCAGATCCCGCACGAACAGATCCAGACCCTCACCCTCCTTTTCAGCCGATTCGATAGTCGGCCTGGGCAAATCACCTTGTGCCACTGGCAACACGTACAAAATCAAAGGCTGGGAAGTCACCGCAGGTGCGTTACCGCGAATGATGTCGTAGGTCAACGTGACTGTCTTGCCTTGATTGATGGCTGCCAATGAAGGTGCCAGTCGCAGTTCCACCGGGCGCTTGTCGCCCACTTCGACAAAACCTGTGACGTGTGAACCTTCGGCGGGTGTGCCCGATGCGCCCTGCCATTTGACACTGATTTTGTCCGTGGACTCGAGGACAGCGTCCGAGGCGATCGTCAGCGAATACTTGACCAGCACTGGATCGAGAAGGGTGTAAGTCGGGCTTTCCAGAACATAGGGTCGGGGCAAGTCATCAATGGTTATCTTGACGGAGGTGCTGCTCATCATTCGCTCCTGTGCGTGGTTGACGTTGCCCCGGAGGACATTGGCTCATCACACACCGGATCGGTCACTTGCGCTACTGTCAGAAATTACAGGTGACGGCGTATTCCGGACGAACGGCAACAGTTGACCAGACGCCATGGCACAGACGTTACCTGTGTTCGATTTCCAGCGTCGCCGACATGAACTGACTGATCCGCGACCGCAACCACTTCTCCGCAGGGTCGTTGTCGTGCACCCCGCTCCAGGCCATCGACAACTGCGCTGCTTCGATCGGGAACGGCGGATCTTCCGCACGCAACGCACAGCCTTCAACCAGTGCGCACGCGGCGTAGTCCGGGACGGTGGCGATCATTTCCGTGCCGGCAAGCAAGGCGCGCAAACCGCTGAACTGCGGCACGCCGAGAACCACGCGGCGCTGGCGGCCCAGCTTCGCCAGGTCCAGATCGATGTTGCCGCTCAAGTCGCCGGAGAACGACACCATTGCGTGCGGGCGTTCGCAGTATTCGTCCAGTGTCAGCGGACCCGGGCGGTCATCGCCGCGCAAGACCTTGCAAGGAATGTCGCGCAGTTTCTTGCGTTTGGCGTTGGCGGGCAGATCGGTGGTGTAGCTGACACCGACGGAGATTTCCCCGGACGCCAGCAGCGCCGGCATCAACAGGAAATTGGCACGGCGCACCACCACGACAATCCCCGGCGCCTCTTGTTGAAGCTTGCGCAGCAACGGCGGAAACAGGCCGAACTCGGCATCGTCCGAGAGGCCGATGCGGAACACCTCGCAACTGCTCGCCGGTTCGAACTCCTTGGCACGACTGACCGCCCCGGAAATGACGTCCATGGCCGGTTGCAGTTCCTTGAGAATTGCCAGAGCGCGGGCGGTGGGTTCCATGCCGCGACCGTTGCGCAGCAGCAACGGGTCATCGAACAGATCCCGCAGGCGGCCGAGCGCCGCACTCACGGCGGGTTGGCCCATGAACAATTTTTCGGCGACGCGGGTCAGGTTCTTTTCGAACATCAACGCTTCGAAAATCACCAGCAGGTTCATGTCGACGCGACGCAGATCGTTACGGTTCATCGGCTCGATTTCCTTCTATGGCCAGCCACACGCAAGTGCTACGCACTTTACCCGATCAACGGGCCGGCAAACCCCGCACCAGAGCGAAATTAACAACGATTAACTCGTCAGCCACGGCGTCGTCTCCAACAATGAATCCCTCCGCGCAGCGTTGTTTTTTGATCTGAGGGAAAGCGCCGACCGTGCCTTCCCCACCGACACGGACATTGGCCATGGCTCATTTGCAACCTATCCTCGCCCTCGCCCCTGCCAGCGAACCGCGCAAAAGCGGGATCGGTGGCCTCAGCCCGCAACGCGTTCGCCAAGTGAAACAACTGATCCTCGACCGTCTGGACGAAAGCCTTGAAGTCAGCGAACTGGCCCGCGCCTGCTCGCTGTCGCGCAGCCACTTTTCCCGGGCCTTCAAGTGCAGCACCGGGCTGTCGCCGCAGGACTGGATCCGCAGCCAACGTATCGCCCGCGCCAAGCTTCTGATTCAGCACACCGACCTGAGCCTGACGCAAATCAGCCTGGAATGCGGCTTCTGCGATCAGGCGCATTTCTGCCACATGTTCACCCGCAGCGAAGGCATCAATCCGTTTGCCTGGCGCTGCCAAGTCATGCGTGAACACAAAAGCCACCACTCAACGTCCAGCGCGTTTTGAACTCAACGCCTGCGCCACCCGTTGCACTGACGCCAAAACCTGAGGATTATGCCCGGACATCCCGGAATAGAAGGCCTGCGCGTGCGCCCGGCCCTGCTCCGACCTGTCCGCCGCAGCACCGCAGGAGTGAGCTGTTGAGTCTTCCGCCGAATCAGGCCCTCGGTTTTGGTCCCTACCGGATTCATCCGGGGCAACGTCTGCTGCTCGAAGGTGATCAGCCGATGCGCCTGAGTCGGCGGGCGATGGACATTCTCCTGACGTTGCTGGCCCATGCCGGCGAAGTCGTCAGCAAGCAGCAGTTGATGGCCGAAGTCTGGCCGGACAGCGTCGTCGAAGACATCAACCTGCGGGTGCACATGGCCGCACTGCGCAAGGCCCTCGGCGACGGGCAGGCCGGCCAGCGCTACATCATTACGGTGGCACAACGCGGCTACAGCTTTGTCGCGCCGATTCTGCTGGAATCCATCGAGCAGCGGCCCGCAGGCAGTATCGCCGGGCGGCACAACCTGCCACTGCGACGCACGCGGATGATCGGGCGCCTGGCGCTGGTCGACCACCTGATGACACAATTGCCACGCCAGCGCTGTATCACCCTGGTCGGCCCCGGCGGCATCGGCAAGACCACCGTGGCCTTGCGTGTCGCCGAACAGTTGATCGGGCACTACCGCGATGGTATCCGGCTGGTGGATCTGGCGCCGCTCAACGACCCTCGACTGATTGCCTCGCACCTCGCCGCCCTGCTCGACCTGTCGTTGCTCGACGGCGATCCGCTGGCGTGTCTGGTCAAAGGCTTGCGCCAACGGCAGATGCTGCTGGTGATCGACAATTGCGAACACCTGATCGATGCCGTCGCGATGCTCAGCGAAAGCATTCTGCGTGCAGCACCGAAGGTGCACATTCTCGCCACCAGCCGCGAGAGCCTGCGGGCCGAAGGCGAATTCGTGCAACGTCTGGAATCCCTTGAATGCCCGCCGCTGTTGGTCGAACTGGATCGCACGCAGGCGCTGGGTTTTTCAGCGCTGCAACTGTTCGTCGAACGGGCCTTGGCCGCGCAGGAAAGCTTTGAATTAAGCGACGCCCAACTGCCCCAGGCGATTGAAATCTGCCAGCGTCTGGACGGTATTCCCCTGGCTTTGGAACTGGCGGCGGCGCAAGTCGTCGAGTTGGGGCTGGATGGCTTGCTGAGCCAGTTGCAGGGCCGCTTGCCGCCGCTGGCGGTGGGAAACCAGAACAGCGCTGAGCGCCATCTCACCTTGCGCGCCACGCTGGACTGGAGTTTCAACCTGCTCGACCGTTGTGAGCAGACCTGCCTGCGCCGACTCGGCATATTTCGCGGCGGTTTTACCTTGGAGTCGGCCGCAGCCGTCATCATCGGTCAGCAGATCGACCCGGGCATGGTGCTCGCCTCGATCACGCAACTGGTGGCCAAATCCCTGCTCAGTGTCGAGGTCGGTGATGAGGAGGTGTTCTATCGCCTGCTCGACACGACCCGCCGCTATGCTCTGGAAAAACTCGACCTTGCGTGTGAACTCGACGAGACCCGACAACGCCACGCCGAAAGCTGCCTGAGCCTGATGCATCAGGCACAGGCCCGTTGGGAAAACACGTCGACTTCGCTGTGGATCGATCGCTACGCACGCGGTCTGGAAGATTTGCGTGCCGCGCTGGACTGGAGCCTCAACGATGGCGGGCGGAAGGATCTGGCGATTCAACTGACCGCAGCTTCGGCACCGTTATGGCAAGAGTTGTCGCTGCTCAAGGAATACGGCGCTTACGTGCGTCAGGCACTGAATCTGCTGGATGGCCCCCATGAAGCCAGCCCACAGCTGAAAATAGCGTTGAAACTGGCCCTCGGCAGCGCCTGCTACCACACCTGGGGCGGCACTCCCGAAACCATCAAGGCTTTCGTCGACGCCCGCCAACTGGCGCAGGCACACGGCGATGTCGCCGGGCAATTGCGGGCGATATCCGGACACCTGGCGGTCAACCTCAGTTGCGGGAACTACCGGATGGCGCTGGAGCAAAGCGAGCAATTCGACCGTCTCGGCCTGCACGGCGACCCGCTGCTGTCGCTGAGCACCCACCGCTTGCGGGTGCTGGCCCTGCATTACGCCGGCGACCAGCCACAGGCGCGCACGCATGCCGAGCAGGTGATCGAACGCATGGCCCACAGCGGTCACCTCAACCGGTTTACCCACGGTTTTGGCGTGCAGTACGACCAGAGCGTCGCCTCGCTGACCGTGCTTGCCCGGGTTCTGTGGCTGCAAGGGTTTCCCGAGCAAGCGTGGCGCACGGCGCGACAGGCACTGGACATCGCCGTGCAGATCAACCACGGCACGTCCATCTGCTACACTCTGGCGTTGGCCAGTTGCCTGATCGCCCATTACAACGGTGACCGGCAGAACGCACGGGCGCTCCTGCATCTGTTGCTTGAACAATCGCAGAAGCACTCGGTGCTGCTGTTTTACACCTGGGCCCGGCACTACGCGCAGGTGATCGACGCCGACAGCGCCACGTCGATGTCGGCAGATGGCAGCGGGTTGATTCGGGAAATCATGGTGACGCTGGATGAGCGGTTTGTGGATGCTGATTTGCTCAAGCGCGCGCAGGCGGGTGATGCGGGGTGGAGCACGGCGGAGATCTTGCGGGCACGGGCGAATGTATTGTTGATTGGGGATTCGGCCCGCCCAGACAACACCCATATTCAGGAAGCAGAAGCCATTCTCCAACAAGCCCTGTCCATCGCCCGGTCCCAGGGCGCCTTGGCCTGGGAACTGCGCAGCGCCACCTCGCTGGCCCGGCTCTGGCAACAGCAATCGCGCCGTCGCGAAGCCGTGGATCTGCTGACCCCGATCTATCAACGCTTCACCGAGGGCTACGCCACCCCGGACTTGCGCAACGTGCGCGAGCTACTCGACGAGTTGCGCGACCCCTTGCGCGCCTGACGCCTGGCGCATACGGCTGAGGTAACGCGCATGTCGACGCTCAAGATCAATCCCTTCGCCACTGCGCTCGAGTTGCTCACGGGCGTAACGCCGAGTGGTATTGAGCAGGCGGTATCTGCATCCATCTGCACCCTGCTCCACCGTCAGCAGCGACTTGCAGGCCAGGCGATCGATCACCGCCGCCAGCGTTGACGAGGCCAGTTGCGTGCAACTGATCACGCCCAGCGCCGCCTCCAGGGTAAACGCCATTTTGAATACCGATAACCGCTGCAGCGCTCGCTGCTCCTGTTCGCTCAAGCGCAGATAGCTCCAGTCGAGTGCGGCCTGCATGGATTGATGGCGCGGCACCGCCGTGCGCCTGCCGTGGCTGAGCAGTTGCAAACCGTTATTCATTTGCGCCTGCAAGCCGACCAGGCCGAGGGCATCGATCTGCGCCGCTGCCAGTTCGATCGCCAGCGGCAAACCATCGAGTTGACGACAAATCTCGCGCACGCTTGGCAAGTCTTGTTCACGCAGAACGAAATCATGCTGTCGCGACCGGGCGCGGCTGACGAACAACTGCACCGCCGAATAGCCCATGGCTTGCGCGATGCAATTGACCGCCGGATTTTTCGGCATGGCCAGCGGTGGCACGGGCTGCAGGGTTTCCAGAGTGACCTGCAGGGCTTCGCGGCTGGTGGCGAGAATGGCCAGCCGCGGCGCGGCGTCCAACAGCGTTGCAACCAGTGCTTTGCAGGCATCGCGCCGATGTTCGCAATTGTCCAGAACGAGCAACGCATGACGAACGCACAGTGTGGAGAAATCGCAATCAAAGACGCGCAGCAGGTGTTCAAGCAAAGGAGTTTCTTCATCGACCTGCGCCAGATCGACCCACCACCCCCCCTCACGAAAATGTTCCAGCAACAACTCCGCCACGCGCAGGGCCACAGTGGTTTTACCGACTCCCGGCGGACCTGTGACGGTCATCAGGCGACACAGCGGCATGCGTCGGACCATGCCGCCCACCAGCGAATCACGACCGGTCACCGGCGTCAGTCGCGCGGGCAAATTGTGCTGGGGAGCCTGCAAGCGCTCGAAGACCCATTGCGCCTCGCTGTCGTAATGCACCGGGGCGATAAAGCTATAACCGCACTGCGGCACATTGACGATATAACGCTGACCGTTTTCACCATCGCCCAGTGCCCGGCGCAACGCCGCAATGTGTACACGCAGGTTGATCTCTTCGACCACCGACGTCGGCCAGACAAGGGCTATCAATTGCTCCTTCCTGACCACTCGCCCGGCGTGTTCGACCAGTATCTGCAGAATGTCCAGCGCCCGACCGCCCATGCGTAACTGCCGATCCCCGTCGAGGATCAGCCGCTGGCGCAAATGAAACGCGTAAGGGCCAAAACGCAGCACTGCCGCCGAGTTCATATCGTTGAGGTTGTTCATGCCAACTATCTTGGCAGCCTCAGGTGACGGCACAACCTGCACAGGGGGCGCAGCACGGACATCCGGGTGCACCAGACGGACACAACCGCTCTAGCTGAACTGTTCGCGGTACTGCGCAGGCGTCAGACCGAGCTTTTCAGCGAACAACGAGCGCATGTGCCGTACGCTGCCGAAGCCACTTTTATAGGCCACGGTTTTCATCGGCAGATCGCTGGTTTCGAGCAAATTGCGCGCGCAATCAATACGCGCACTTTGCAGAAACTCCATCGGCGTCATGTTGACGTCCCGGGCAAACAAGCGCGCGAAGTGCCGTGTACTCATGTTCGCCAGCGCCGCCATGCGCTCAACCGTGTAGGCCTCGTCGAGATGTTCAAGCACGTAGTTCTGCGCCCGGGTGATCGGGGTGTCCTGTGGCGCCACGGTGGCCAACAACGGGCTGAATTGCGCCTGACCGCCCTGGCGCTTCATCACCACCAGCAAGACTTTGGCCACGTCCTGCGCGAGTTTCTTGCCATGGTCACGGGCGACCACGGCCAGCGCCATGTCGATGCCGGCGGTGACGCCACCCGAGGTAATCAGATTGCGATCTTCGACATAGATCTGATCGGTGGTGACCGAGGCCTTCGGGAAGCCTTTGATCAGGCGCTCGGTGTAATTCCAGTGCGTGGTCACGCGGTAGCCATCAAGCAACCCGGCGTGGCCCAGCACAAAGGCGCCGGTACAGATCGAGCCATAGCGCTCGGCGCGCTGCACGGCGCCCGGCAACCAGTCGAACAACGCCGGGAATTTCTCGTTGTAGGCACCGGGGCCTCCGGGTATCAACAGCAAGTCATAGTGTTCACCGTCGTCTTCGACAGGCCGATCAGCCTGCACCCATAAGCCATTGGAGGCGCGCAGCTTCCCGCGCTCGGTGCCGAGGGTGACCAATTGATAATGTGATTCTGCTTTGAGGAAACGATTGGCCACCGAAAACACTTCCATCGGCCCGGCCATGTCGAGCAGCAGAAAGTCAGGGAACAACACCATTGCCACGGTTTTCATGGGGAGACATCACTGAGATCAAAGAAAGTAAACGCATGAGACAGGTTGAGCATTATGGCCAAGTGCAGCCTGGCCATCGGAAAAAAATCCGTGAACTGTCACGCAAAACTGTCAACCTGATCGAGACAGTCTTTCAATTTACATCTACTTATTGCATCCGCAGGTAAACAGTAAGCTTCTCCTCACTCGGACGAATTCACGTCCTGAAAGGAGATTTCATCATGCTGACCCTTCGCAAAGCCTCCGATCGTGGCCTCGCCAATCATGGCTGGTTGAAGTCGTTCCACACCTTTTCCTTTGCCAGCTATCGCGATCCGCGGGAACAAGGCTTTTCCGACCTGCTGGTGATCAATGATGACCGCGTTGCTGCCGGCAAAGGCTTCGGCCAGCACCCGCACCGCGACATGGAGATCTTTTCCTACGTGCTGGAAGGTGCTCTGGAACATAAAGACACCCTGGGCACCGGTTCGGTAATCCGCCCCGGCGATGTGCAACTGATGAGCGCCGGCAGCGGCGTGGCACACAGCGAGTTCAACCATTCGGCGACCAAGCCTGTGCACTTTCTGCAAATCTGGATCGTGCCGGAAGTCGGCGGTGCCAAACCACGCTATCAACAGGAGCATTTCAGCCCGCAGAAAAAACGCGGTCGGCTGCAATTGATCATCTCACCGGACGGCAGCGACGGCTCGCTGACCGTGCGCCAGGATGCGCGGGTCTATGCCGGGCTGTTCGATGGTAACGAGCGCGCCACGCTGGAACTGTCGGCCAATCGCTACGCCTACGTACACGTGGCTCGCGGCAGTGTTGAACTGAACGGCCAGCGATTGCAGGAAGGTGACGGCGTGCGGGTTCGCGAGGAACAGCTGTTGAACTTGAGCAATGGCGTGGATGCCGAGGTACTGGTGTTCGACTTGCGGCCACAGGAATTGCCGCAGATGCCATGAGGCACGGTTTCAATGCCTATAAAAACGGCCTTCAGTTGAAGGCCGTTTTTTATTGTGGCGACACTGGCGATGGCAGCTCGGCGGGCCTTGGTGCACCGACATCCTTGCCCGCTTGAACCGCCGTCAGGGTTGTTTGTATCGCTACATACAGGTTGGCCTGACTGGCAAAGTAGCCACCGATGACAATGCTGACCACGCCAAACAAATGCACAGCCGTTGCCATCCAGACATTAGCCTTCACGGTACTTGCTTGTCTGAGCGCCTCTTTCGACTCTAGAGCAATTGAGTCGAGGTATTTATCGCGCTCGAGCCGAATGCGCTCACTAGCTTTGTCCCGCTCTGCCTGTACGCAAAGGAATTCTCGAATATCTGCGCGCACTCCCTCCACCCGAGCATCCATCCTTGTCTCAATGGTCTCGATTCTGGCGTTGAATTCTTCACGGCTGATAGTGTTCATGGCGGGAGTGCTCTGACCCTTGCTCGAAGCGTTCATGTTTTGGTACTGCTCAAATTCCCTGGCGTTCAATCCGATCCCCTTCCTTGGGTTACCGATACCTTCCCTGGTACATCGTTTGATGGGTGAGCGCTGCGTCTCTCATCAAGCTGGAGCAACAGTAAAGCCCCTGCCCAAAGCCCACAAGCCAGCGGATTCTGCGCTGGATGTAGGTCTTTTCGTCAGGCTGCGTAGCCTTCCCTCGGCAGTCGTCGCACTCACTGATTCTCCGTCGCAAACACCTCGACAATCTGCTCGATGACCGCCCTGACCCGCGCGGTGTGGCGCAAATCCGCATGGGTCACCAACCACACCTCATAGGGTTGCGGGCAACTTCGCTCCGGCCAGAGCCTGACCAAACCATCGCGTTCGGCCATATAAACAGTCATTTCTCCTACACCGATACCGGCCGCAATCGAGCGGCGCACCAACAGGCTGGAACTGAGACTGGCGACAATTCGCCCACGATGGATGGGCTCGCTGACCAGTGTCAGGTCCTTGCGACTCTGCAAATAAGGCTGATAGACCACCAGGTCATGGCCCTCGAACGCCGTGCCGGGCTGCGGAATTCCTTTGGCGTCGATATAGGCCTGTGAGGCGAACAAACCCACCGGCCAACGCGCAATCCGCCGGGCGATCAGGTCGGGATTGTCCGGTCGGGTGTTGCGCACGGCGATGTCCGCTTCACGCTTGGCCAGGCTGAGGATCTGCGTGGACGCATCCAGTTGCACGCGCACGTCCGGATGCTGCTCGTGCAGGCGAGCGATGGCCGGTATCAGGAAATCGATGGCCAGCGAATCGGTGGTGCTGACCCGCACGTTACCGGTCAAACGATCGTCCAGGCCTTGAATCTGCCGCTCCAGCTCAAGGGCCGAGTGCTCCATCTTCTCGACGCTTGCAAGCGCCGCTTCACCCAGCGCCGTCAGGGCGTAACCGTCGGAGGTGCGCAAGAACAACGTTGCGCTCAGGGACTTTTCCAGCGCGGTGATGCGCCGTCCGACGGTGGCCTGATCCACACCGAGCACACGCGCTGCGCCCCTTAGCGAAGACTCGCGGCAAACCGCCAGAAATACCCGTGCATCATCCCAGTTCATATCACTCCTCACGATGCAAATTTGCATCAAAGTGCCGCTTAATCGCTGCGCAGATGCAGCAACAATAGCCGATATGCTGAGGGCCATACACCTCCCTCAGGAACGCTCTCATGCGTACTTCATCCTCAGCGTCAGCCATCTTCGCCGGACTCTGTGCCAGCCTGGTCAGTATTGGTCTGGCGCGCTTTGCCTACACACCGCTGATTCCCGAACTGATTCAGGCGCAGTGGTTCTCCGCCAATGATGTGGTCTACCTCGGCGCGGCCAATCTGGTTGGCTATCTGATCGGCGCCCTGCTCGGCCGGCCGATAGCCCGCCAACTCGGCAACAAAAACGCCCTGCGCTTGATGATGCTGCTCGTCACCGGCGCTTTTTTTGCCTGTGCGTTTCCGTTGTCGGTGAGCTGGTTCTTCGGCTGGCGCTTGCTGTCGGGGATTACCGGTGGCGCGATCATGGTGCTGGTGGCCGCGACGGTGTTGCCCCATGTGCCAGCGTCCCGCAAAGGTCTGGCCAGCGGTGCGATTTTCCTGGGCATTGGGCTGGGCATCGCCGGTTCGGGAACCCTCGTACCACCGCTGTTGAGTCTGGGCCTACAAGCCACATGGTTGGGACTGGGGGCATTGTCGTTGCTGCTGACTGCGCTGAGCTGGTTCGGCTGGCCGTCTGACTTGCCGCACACGGTGATCTCACAATCGAACACCACGGCCCAACCGACACCGTCCGGCGTTTATTTGCTGTTTGCCCAATACGCTTTCATGGCCGCCGGTTTGGTGCCAGCGATGGTGTTCCTGGTCGATTACGTCGCTCGCGGGCTCGGTGCCGGGGCGCATATCGGTGCGCTGGTGTGGGTGATGTATGGCCTGGGCGCGATTGTCGGGCCGGTGAGTTATGGCTTTCTGGCGGACAAGTTTGGCGCCCGGACGAGCATTCGCCTGGTGCTGGTGGTGCAGGCGATTGCACTAGGGCTGCTGGCGACGTCCCATTCCTTCATCGCGCTGGCAGTGCTGGCGGTAGTGCTCGGCTCGTTCCCGCCCGGCATCGTGCCGTTGGCCCTGGCCCGGGTGCATGAGCTGGTGCCGGAGCATCATCGCCAGCAGATCGCCTGGAGCCGCGCCACCGTGTCGTTCGCCACGCTTCAGGCGCTGGCCGGGTTTGCTTATTCAGCCGTGTTCAATGCCACGGGCGGCCATCACGCGTTGCTGTTCATGATCGCCGCTGGCGCGATTTTAGTGGCGTTGCTGCTGGCAGGCGATGAACCTCTGGTACCGCTCCCACAGGGTTGCGCCGATTAACGGGAATTTTTGCACTGCACGGACCTCCCATCTACAGAACCTTTATAAGCAGGAATTGAAATGACTTTACCCAACGAAATGACCCGCATCGAAATCACCGAACCCGGTGGCCCCGAAGTGCTGCAACCCAAACGCGTACCGTTGCCGGTGGCCGCAGAAGGTGAAGTGTTGATTCGCGTCTACGCGGCCGGCATCAACCGTCCGGACGCCTTGCAGCGTGCGGGCAAATACCCGATGAAACCCGGCATGAACCCGATTCCCGGTCTCGAAGTGGCCGGCGAAGTGGTGGCCCTCGGCGCCGGGGTCAGCCAGTTTGCTGTGGGTGATCGCGTCTGCGCGCTGACCAACGGCGGTGGCTACGCTGAATACTGCGCAGTTCCGGCCGGCCAGACGCTGCCCATTCCCGACGGGCTCGACTGGGTGCACGCCGCCGCGATTCCGGAAACCTTCTTTACCGTGTGGGCCAACCTGTTTGGTCTCGGCGGTGCCAGCCGTGGCCAACGTGTACTGATTCATGGCGGCACCAGTGGCATCGGTACGACGGCGCTGATGCTCTGCCGTGAGTTTGGCATCGAAGCCTTTGCCACCTCCGGCAGCCCCGAAAAATGCGCGGCGATCAGTGAACTGGGTGGCCAGCCGATCAACTATCGCGAGCAGAATTTTGCTGAAGTCATCGCCGAGAAAACCGCCGGCCAAGGTGTCAATGTGGTTCTCGACATCATGGGTGGCTCGTACCTCAACGGTAATGTCAGCGCCCTGGCGATGGACGGACGTGTGGTCATGCTCGGTTTCCTCGGCGGCGCCCGGGCCAACGATGTCGATCTGCTGGCGATCCTCGGCAAACGCGCGGTGGTGACCGGATCGCTGTTGCGTGCCCGCACCAGTGCGGAGAAATCCGCGATCGCCGATCAACTGCGCGAACATGTCTGGCCGCTGCTGAACGCCGGGCGTTGCCTGCCGATGATCGACAAAGTCTACGCACTCACCGACGCGGCTCAGGCGCATGCGCACATGGAGGCCGGTGACCATATCGGCAAGATCGTCCTGCGGGTGGACTGAACCGTCGCAGCATTTTTTAATTGTTGCATCCGCACGGTGGTCGAAAATATCGCGCGCAGACCGAGTCATCTGGTAAAAAGCCTTCTTTGTCTGCGCTGCGGTGAAACGTTTAATGTTCCTTTCCTTCATGACTCGACTGCGCCGTCGCCGCCTGGCGTTCGCCTGCATGGCCGCGTTGATTATCGGCGTGCCGACAAGTTGTGCGGTGCTGGAACATGCCGAGCGTAAACTGCTGTTTCGCATCGAGCCCGGCACTGCAGGTTGGTACCACGGTTTGCCGGGCAGCGTGCAGGAACTCGATCTGCAACCGAAGAGCTTCAAGGCCGGGCAAAATATCCACGCCTGGTGGTGGCCGGCGGAAAAAGCCAATGCCCCGGCGATTCTTTATCTGCACGGTGTGCGCTGGAACCTCACCGGGCAATTGTTCCGTATCGAACAATTGCGTGCGGCGGGCTATTCGGTGCTGGCCATCGATTACCGCGGGTTCGGCAAGAGCAAGGGTGATCTGCCCTCGGAAAGCAGCGTTTACGAAGATGCGCGAGTCGCGTGGGAGCGTTTCAAACTGCTGCAGCCAGACCCGAACAAACGCCTGATCTACGGCCACTCTCTGGGCGGCGCCGTGGCCATCGATCTGGCTGCCGAGCTTGGAATGGAAGCCACCCGTGATCACACCGCACTCCCCGTGCGCGGGCTGGTGATCGAGTCCACGTTCACCTCGCTGGCGGACGTTGCCGCGGCCGTGGCCAATACCTCTCTGCCGGTGCGCTGGCTGCTGTCGCAGAAATTCGATTCCATCGACAAGATCGCCGACATTCATATGCCATTGCTGGTGGTGCACGGCCTGGCCGACGCGTTCGTGCCGTCGCGCTTCAGCGAGCAACTGTTCAACGCCGCGCAACAACCCAAGCGGCTGTTGCTGGTACCGGGTGCCACGCACAACAACAGCATGGCGCTGGGCGGGCAGAATTATCGCAAGGCGATCGATGCGTTGATGCGCAGTAAACCGGCTCCGCGTGTCGCCGGACCGGCCATTCTGCGCAGCGCGCAGGACTCCTAACGGTAG
The DNA here is from genome assembly GCF_016651305.1 of Pseudomonas sp. TH06. Taxonomy (GTDB): domain Bacteria; phylum Pseudomonadota; class Gammaproteobacteria; order Pseudomonadales; family Pseudomonadaceae; genus Aquipseudomonas. The sequence continues at coordinate 298,433 of NZ_JAEKEC010000003.1, forward strand.
CCGCGAGCCTGCAAATCGAAGAGTTGCGCGTAATGCCCGGCTCGGGCGATCAGTTGATCATGATCGCCCTGCTCCAGAATCTGCCCCTGCTCCAGCACAATGATGTGGTCGGCATTGCGCACGCTGGAAAACCGGTGAGAGATCAGCAAGGTCATGCGCCCTTCGGTGTGTTGACTGAAATGCTCGAACACCGCAGCCTCCGCCGCCGGATCGAGGGCTGAGGTCGGCTCATCGAGGATCAGGATGTCGGCATCCCGACGCATGTAGGCCCGTGACAGGGCAATCTTCTGCCATTGCCCACCGGACAGCTCCTGGCCACCGGCAAACCAGCGCCCCAGTTGTGTCGCGTAACCTTGGTCGAGCCCTTCGATAAAGGGCGCTGCCATGCCTTCGGTCGCGGCCTCCTTCCAGCGCTGCTGATCGTTGAACGCCAGCGTATCGCCGACACCGATGTTTTCCCCGACGCTGAATTGATAACGGATGTAATCCTGGAAAATCACCCCGATGCGCTGACGCAAGGTGGTTTCCTGCCAATCCTGCAAGTCGCTGCCATCGAGCAGAATCCGCCCTTGATCGGGACGGTAGAGCCGGGTCAGCAACTTGATCAGCGTGGTCTTGCCTGAACCGTTCTCCCCCACCAACGCCATGCTGTTCCCCGGCACCAGATGCAGGTCGATGCCTTGCAGTGCCGCGCGACTCGCACCGGGGTAACGGAAACCGACGTTCTCGAAGCGCAAGCCATCGCCCGGTTGAGCGCCGACGGTCAGGTGACCGGTGTCGGCGAGTACCGGTTCGGCGAGGTATTCATAAAGACTCGTCAGGTACAGGCCATCTTCGTACAACCCACTGATCGCGCTCAGACTGCTGCTGACCGCACTCTGCCCTTGCTTGAACAGCACCAGGTACATGGTCATCTGGCCCAGGCTGATATTGCCATGCACGGCATCGATCACGACCCAGGCGTAGGCCAGATAGAACGCCGCTGTGCCGAGCAATCCGAGGCCAAAGCCCCAGCCATCGCGGCGCAAGGTCAATCGGCGGTCTTCGGCATAGAGCCTGGCGAACGTGTCGCGGTAGCGTTGCAACAGCAGCGGCGCGAAACCGAACAGTTTGACCTCTTTGATGTAGGCCTCGTGGGACAGCAGGGTTTCGATGTAACTCTGCTGGCGACTTTCCGGCGCGCGCCGGGTGAACAGACGAAAAGCATCACCGGAAAAATGCGCCTCGGCGAAAAACACCGGCAACGCGCCGACCACCAGCAACACCAAAGCCCACGGCGAAAAATGCACCAGCAGCACGCCGAAACTGATCAGCATGATCAGGTTCTGGATCAGCCCCAACGACTTCATGACCAAGGCCAATGGCCGGGTCGAGGCTTCGCGACGCACACGCACCAGTTTGTCGTAGAACTCGGAGTTCTCGAACTGCACCAGCGCCAGGGTCTGCGCTTTCTCCAGAATCAACGTGTTGACCTTCTGCCCCAACTGCACACGCAAGAGCGACTGCTGCACCGACAGCGCCCGTTGCGTACCGGACAACAACGCCAACACCCCGGCCTCCAGCAACAC